>NZ_ALKF01000123.1:0-17414 GCF_000283315.1 Paenibacillus sp. OSY-SE
CGGTGTCCAGTATTTAGTCTAGTATCAAGATTGTAGAAGAAAGTGATGAGAGATACAAATGCTATGGCTTGAAAAATACCATACAAATATTTAAGCAATTCATAAAGGATGAAGATTTAGATGATGTTCGAATATATATATCCACTAATACTGAGTTAGATATGATTGCTAGTAAAGTAGAATCGTACATAAATTGGTTTACGGAGTGTGAGACTGTTTTTCGGAACTATTATGAAAACGAACTTCGTGAACAGGTACATAAGGATTGGTTTAAAGAAATTGAAGTATATAGTGTAGATATAACATTTAATAGCAAAGAAGATTACGGAGCAACAATAGCTTGCGGAGACAGTGTATTACAAGATCACATATTGAATATTGATTTTGATAGAGAACAAATCGAAGCAATCAACTTAAATGGATAAGATCTAGAATTAACTGTTTATGCTCCGAAGCTCGATCCATTGTAACTAGGAGGTAGGCTCTTGGGATCGTAGATACAAGAACGTTATAAGAAATTTCAAGAACAGGCCGTAAGTCAATCGGTTTTCCGATGACTTTCGGCTTTCATGTTATCCGTAAATGTGAACATTGAATAAAGTATTCGTTAATATAATAATGAATAGATATTCAGCATTTTTGTAAGCGTTTAACTACTTGTAACGGATTTTATTGAAAAAATAACCAAAAGTATGGAGGGGGATCCCGTATGAAGCTTTTGGCCGCAGTAACCATTCCGAGCGTCAAACGGCGCAAGAAACGCTGGCCGCGCGTTACCGGAATCATTGTTTTAGTTTTAGTGCTTTTACTTGCCTGCACAGGGGGATACGTATATTGGTTCGTGGATAAAAGTCTGCCTGTCGTTCAGGGGAAACTCAACATTTCTGGACTGGAAAAGGAAGTTACGGTATGGAGAGATGCTTCTGGCGTTCCACATATCGAGGCGCAAAACGAACATGATCTCTACATGGCTCAAGGCTATGTAACGGCGCAGGACCGCATGTTCCAGATGGATTTGAGCCGCAGGCAGGCTTCCGGGCAGCTTAGTGAAGTGGTGGGGGCTAAGGCTATCGACCGCGACAAATTTTTCCGTGCGTTCAGTTTGCGGCGGGCGGCAGAGGTTTCTCTTGAAGCTTACTCGAAAGAGTCCAGACAGGTGCTGCAATGGTATGCGGATGGCGTCAACAATTACATTGCACATGCCAAAGCTACCAGGTCGCTGCCGGTCGAATTTGCGATATTGGGATATGAACCCGCGGAATGGCAGCCGGTGGATTCCTTGACGATCGGCAAATACATGGCCTATGATCTGGCAGGCAACTGGGAGGGGCAGGCTTTCAGATATGCCATGGCGCAGAAGCTGTCCTCCGAGAAATTTCAGTCGCTTATGCCAACCTATCCGAAGGATGGGGCAATGATCATTCAGGCGCTGACAGAACATCCGGTCGATCTGACGGCATTGGCTGCCACTGCGGTTCCGCGGGATCCGTTTAACGGCAGCAACAACTGGGTCGTATCGGGAGAGAAATCGGCATCCGGCAAGCCGATGCTGGCCAATGACCCGCATCTGGGCCTAAGTACACCGTCCATCTGGTATGAGACGCATCTCTCGTCACCGGAGCTGAACGTGAGCGGGGTGATTTTTGCGGGCGTTTCGGGGATCATTCTTGGGCATAACGACCTGATAGCCTGGGGGGTGACGAATCTGAATCCGGACGTGCAGGATCTCTATATTGAAAAAAGAAACCCGGACAATCCGCATCAATTCGAATATATGGGCAAATGGGAAGATGCCAAGGTTTATAAAGAGGAAATTAAGGTAAAAGGCGAGGCACCGGTGCCGTATGAAGTTCTTGTGACCCGGCATGGGCCGATTATCTCTGAATTCGCGCATGACCAGCGGCAGGAAACGGCGCTTGCGATGAAATGGACCGCCCTGAATGCAACGACAGAGCTCGAAGCGGTTCAGATGTTCGCGAAAGCGCGGAACTGGGAGGATTTCAAGCAGGCGTTGACACATTTTGAAGCACCTGCTCAAAATTTTGTTTTTGCTTCTACGGACGGCACGATTGCATACCGTGGGAACGGCCTGATTCCAATTCGAAAAAAAGGCGACGGTTCGGTTCCGGTACCGGGCTGGACCGATGAATATGAGTGGACGGGATATATCCCATGGGATGAACTGCCCACATCCGTGAACCCGAAGGAAGGGTTTATCGCTACGGCGAACAATAAAGTGATCGGCGACAGCTATCCGTATCATCTGACGGACGTCTGGTCTCAGCCATACCGCGAAGCGCGTATCCAACAGGTGCTGTCTGCCAAGGATAAGCTGAACGTAGAGGATATGAAAAAACTTCAACTTGACAGCCATAACCTTCAGGCGGAAGAGTTTTTGGATGAGCTGATTGCCAAGATCAAAGAATCGCCGGATTTGCGGCAGATCGACCGCGACGCGCTTTCGCTTTTACAAGGCTGGAATAAAGTAAATGATCCGGAACAGGCTGCTCCGCTTGTCTATGAGCTGTGGATGCAGAGTTTTGATGATGTGCTGTTCAAACCCGAAATCAATGCTGACTTGATGGATCTGTTTAACAATAAGTCCGTCGTTAAGGATGAAATGCTCCGCAGGGCGCTTCAGGGCGTGCGGGAGCCATGGATCGACGAAAAAGGCGGAATCGAAAAGGCGGCGCTGCAGGCATTTCAGCTGGCTGTGGATCAGGCTGCTTCGCTGCAGGGCAAACATCCGGACAACTGGCGATGGGGCAAGTTCCATCAGGTGGATTTTGCGCATCCTCTTGGTGCTGTGAAGCCGTTGGATCTGATTTTTAACGCCAATTCTGTCCCCATGGGCGGCGGCCGTGTCACCGTCGGGGCTGCAGGTTGGAACACAGAGAGCGGCGAAGTCATCCATGGGGCACCGTGGCGAACGGTCATCGATATGTCCGATCCGACCCGCTCGTTGAATGTGGTGGGACCCGGCCAATCCGGACATGTGCTGAGCAAGTGGTACCATGACCAGGTGAATGACTGGACTACCGGACAATACCACATCACGAGTAACGTACCGAATGATTACCGAAATGGAGGAAATGAGCTGAAATTAGTTCCGGAATGAGAGAAAGATACGATAGATTCTCTTAGGCAACACACGACCCAGTCTAAGATAGAGCTATCTAAGGCTGAGTCGTGTGACGAATACAATAATACATGAAAAAACCGGCCTTTCGGCCGGCCGCGATCTCGCGGAAAAGGTACTGAGGTTTTCAGATGGACATCTTCTGCAAATGCGCTTCAAGTCGGTCAAGATTTTCCTCGGTGTGTGAAGATGCGATTTTCTTGATGGCGTTGAATACGGCTTCGTCTTCGAAAAGCTGGCGCAAAGTTAGTCTGGTTGTGCCGCCTAGATCCTCGAAGGTTGCCGTGAGTTGAAAATGGGGCTCACATACGTGCCGCAGCACGATCCGTTCTGGCCCGATTTCGACAAATTCGTTTTTATTGGGATACTCGACTCCGTTCGGTCCGTGCATCACAAACTCCCATATCCCTCCCGGACGTAAATCAAATTCGTGAAAAGTGTTCGTGAACCCGTTCGGACCCCACCACTGTGCCAAATGCTCGGGTTTTGTCCAGGCTTCATAAACGAGAGCAGGGGATGCATTTATCACCCTCGTTGTTACCAATTCGTATTCTTCTGCAGCGCTGATTTCGTTGTTTGCCGCACGGTTTTCCGTCATGCCCGTTCCTCCCTCGCATGTTAAAGTAGGCTAGCCGATCTCCAACTGCACACCCAACTTGTCCAGCATCTCCTTGGTGCCGTGCTCACGCTGAGCCGGCGTATCGTGGCCGACCAGGAAGACGCCTTGCTCGGTAAAAATCAGCTTTGTTTCTTCATCCTCCGCCTTGAACTCGACGGTCGTTGCGGAAATGGAAATCCGCGTCTCATCCATATCCAAAGTATAGGTATAAACGATGCGCTCGTCCGGTACAATGTCGTGGTACCGGGCATCGAAGGTAAACACCGGTCCGCCGGGAGGCCCTCCTTGACTGCTTTCTCCACCGCCGACACGGAAGTCAATTCGTCGGCATCCTTGTCGAGGAGGTCGCCCAACAGGTCTAGGCGATGCTCCCAATTCATCCAACGTTCGAGGATCATTTTTTCTTGGCTCTTTTTCATCATTTCTAATAATTTTGTAAAATCTTCGACCGTCACTGGTTGTTTCAAAAGCATCAGGTCGGAAACGGATTCCAATTCGGCCAAAAGCTTTTGTTGCATCCGGATCGTTTCTTTCAGACGGGCGATTTGCAGCGGACTAAAGTGACCGCCGGTTACTACGGACTTAATTTCCTCAAGCGATAAGCCGAGCTCTTTTAACGACAAAATTTGCTGCAATCTCGACAGGTCGGCCTCGTTATACAGCCTGTGCCCCGAATCGGAATACGCCGAAGGAGAAAACAAGCCAATCTGATCGTAAAATCTCAATGTTCGTAACGTGATAAACACATTAAATGACTGCGGGATTAAAGACGCTGAAATAATTTCTGCTTTTAGTGGACTAGAATGGGAGATGGATGAGGATGGCTCTATTTATGTGAGTGAGGGAGAAGTAACAAAAGAACTTATGATCGCTGGTCAACTTATACACATTCGCCCTTTTGTAATGGGCTGGACTTCAAAAAGCTATAAAGAATTGCAGAATCTTGGCTTGAAGTTAGCCTTCTCCTTTGGACAGAGGAGATTGTACAATGTCATTTCGATTACGTATTAAGAGAAGAACATAGATCAGTGATTTGGAAGTTAATGAATGCATTCTCAGATTTCCCTATTCAAGCTGGTGTGTATTTTACTAATGAAGCAACGGATGGTTGTCCTTGGGAAGCCTTAATGCAGAACGACTTGGATAATATTTGGATGTTTGATGCTGCAATAATTAATAAAGGCAATATGGAATATTACCAAGTTATTGATGAGAACGCTTGTACGCAAGTGTGAATAAAGGTAAAATATAACTACAATTGAATCTTGGGGGGGCATGGTTTCTCTTCGAGAGGAGGTGAAGCCATGGAAGTGAAAGATGCATTAACGATCATGTTCCTCTTTGGAACGTTCATTCTTGCTCTTTTAACATACATCAATAATAACAACAAGAAAAAGTAAAAACCCACCCAAAGGTTGAGGCCAGAGGTGGGTTTTGTTCCTATACGACTTAGAAGGGAATAAACCATCCAAGCCAATTGTACTGACCAGGTGTTCGCAGCACTTGGTCTTTATTACATATATAATAACACAATGAAAAAAATGTATCAAAGCGTGCCCTCAGATCCACATACTAACGTTCACTTAGGTCAGTGAGGGTTCGTGAATCTCGGGTTCATGGATACATGTAAAAGTTCTGAAAACAATAATTGGAGGTCGAAGTCATAGTAGCACCAACATTTATTGATAACATTTTTTCACCTTTAGTTTCATATACAGAAGGAGCAAAAGAGAAGTTTGGGGCTTCAGCAGCGTCTATTGTGATCATTCAAGACAACAAAATATTAACAGAATGGTATTCTGGAACGCATCATTTTAAGAATGGATCACTCGTAGTAACACTTGATTCAATGTTTAACTTGTATTCCCTAAGAAAGACATATGTCGGACTCGCTACAGCAATTGCTGTTGTAGAAAGTGAATTGTCTGTTGACCGTAAAGTTTCTGATGTGTTCACAAACAGGCCTGAATACGAGTTGGGCAATACCACAATAAGAGATTTAGCAACCAAATCAGGTGCGAAATATTTTGGGCCAAATCGTATTGAACGCGAGGAAGTAGCGCGTGACCTCATCAAAGAACTTACCGAATTTAATATTGCTCAACTAATTACAGAACGAGTATTGAAACCTATGAAGTTAACGAATAGGGAGTGGATTTCGGTACCTAAAGAAAATTTAGTTTGTGATTTTCAAGCTGCGGACGGCTATGCATATGTTCGAATTGAGTCCAATGAAGGTCATGAAAGAAATCTGTATTCAAGTGCGAGAGACCTGGCGCAGTGGGGGAATTTACATCTGAATAGAGGTTTGATCAATCATAGTCAGTTAGTACCTGTTGAAGTATTTACGCTCATTGAACAATTGCGAATTGACACGGAAGATCAGAATCGGATTTTTGGATGGTACTATCAGGATAAGTGCTATTATGTATCAGGTGCAGCAGGTTGTCACTGTGTAATTGTGCCGCAGTTTAATGCGGTAGCAGTTCGAATGTTCAATAAATATACAGAAGATTACACGGAAGATCAGAATTCTTTTAATGAAATATTTTATAACTGCCTTCAAGGAAAATGATATTGTGCGCATTATTAGAATCCACATATGATTGGGGAAAGGAATCAATACACGGACTTCAATTCTATGATAAACCTGATAATCCATGGAAGAGATGTGCTCAAATCATGTATATGGGAAAGATTTATGAATAGTCGATAAATTTGCAGCAGTCAAAGCTAGATTATTTATAGGAGGTTACGTATCAAAATGACAGGTACATTTATGCCTTTGATTAAGAAACATAAATTCAATATATTTATTTTGCTTATGTCATTGTAAGTGACAATATATATGTTGCTCTTTCTTCTTCCTTATGCTGATCAGAATAAATTTTTTTCTGTAAATGGAATGCCAGGAAGCGAGAAAGTTATGGAATACAAGCTCCTTATGTTTTTTGGCCCTTAGTAAAATGGGCTTTGGAATGATAGGGATCGTGGTAGAGACAATTATTCTTCCCCTAGTCGCTCTTCCATTAAGCTTTCTTATCGGTACAAAAAAGGACGAACGATATGTAAATAAACATAAAGAAGTTTGATGAATATACAGTTTGTCTAAGGAAAGTGTTGATTATTGAAGTGAATACATAATTGAACTAAGAAATCCATGCAATTATATAATACATCAAAGGGTGTGAATCATTTGCAGAAAATTCGAAGAACAAAAGAAATAGAGGGCATAACTGTACCCGGGATTATAAATAATGGTGGTCATTATTTTTATATCAATGTTGACGTTTATGAAGATGGCATGTCAAATTGCTGGGAGCTTGTAGATTTGAATGGACTTAAAAATAAGCTCAGGTCTAATTGGTTAAACCCATCAATTCCAGAAAACGAAAGTCTGTCTATACATGGTTTAGGGATGTATACCGTTCAAGAAGCTGAATGGAAATTTGATAAGCCTAAATACTACAAACATATAAGAAACAAAGTAAAAACTCTTAACCCTAACTTTGAAAATATCTATGAAATCACTTCTTGGCAAAAACAATTGGCAAAGAAAAGACAAATTATGTACATGCCTAGAGCTACTAATTATTATGTTGAGCGTGAAATGTTTTATGAAACAATAGATGGCGATGCATTCTCCATCTTCATGAAATATGAAGATAAAAATTATTTAGTAAATCTAGTTGTTTATAAGAATGGGTTAGTTGTTTGCTATTTCCAGGCGAATGAACTTACCTTTCGGTTTGAGGAGATTTCTGAACTCTTTGCAAATGGAACGTTCTTTACAAGCTTTAATGAACCAACAAAAATCATTTTATCTGATCTTGGTGAAGTAACATTTTCACAAGTCGCCTATTCAACAGATATTAAAGATAAATATGTCGAGTTGGTCGATATTTATAAAAAACTTAAAGGCGAGAAGACGTCTTTAGAAGAGTGTAAAGAAGCATATTATCAGTATCTAGAAGATCCGATTGAGTTTTATCGACAAAATCTAAAAGTAAAATATGAACTTGTTCCCGAACATGAAAGAATGTTCTTAGGCGATATGGATAGTAAAGATTGGGATTATCAGAGAATAATCTACAGACCCGACGAAAAGCGTGAAGTTTAAGTGAAACGAAGGGCGGTAATGTATGAACTCGCTAACAAAAGAAACGGTAGATGAATTATTGGCAGCAATGGACACTTATAAAGCTATTGCGCAAGAACTCATTGACAAATTAATATTGGAAACTGACCAGCCTGAAAAATCTGAGATTATTAAAGGAGATTACTACTTAATTTCAAATGCAGAATTACTAAACGGTAATGAATATTTAACCGGTAATTGGTACTTTGATGTTCATGGAGAGCATTGCATGTTTGAAAATGTAGAAACTGGACAACAATTGGAAGTTTCTCTCGGGAACATAGACGATGTTGGAAATGTTGATCCCTACTTTTTTTACAACTTCTTGAAATCAACTGATCATTTTAAACACTTAATTCAATATTTCAAAAATCCATTTGATGATATGTTGAATCTTTTTGAAATATTAGCAAAGCGAAAAGTGCTTATACATATTCATGGTGTTGTATACAGAAAGATTTTTTAGAATGAAAAATAATTTTGCTTAAAAAATAACTTTGCTATATGACAATATTAGTAGTTGTCTCACATATCTGCATATTCTTTATGATTGAGAAAGGAGTTAAAGTATTCAAGTAGATATACATAATTTTAGGGGGGGATGTAGTTTGACCGAAAGATTACATTTAGAACGTGTTGGAGTAGAAGATCCTATAGATGAAAGCAGTATGTCTGGGTTTGGGTTGCTTGCTTTGTTCCAATGCCATGTTGAATATCACTTTAGTACTGAGGACATGAGTGTGGAAGAAGCAGAAATATATATTCAAAACGTACTTAATCATTTGCCGGATGAAACGATTAATGAGATTTGTAACAAAGCATGCGAGTGGAAAAATCTTAAAATGTCCAGTGATACGGCTGACTATCCTAGTGGCTTAGCCGAGACTTATGGTAGAGATATTTTGGCCTTTATGTCGGTTGGGGATGTTGAGCTATATCGAAATCCTTACGACCAAAATGATCATACATTCGGAGCGATTCTGAGTGGGGGGACAGAATGGGATTCTGAAAATGGGATGGAGATTGTTATACGAGGCAGTGAGGTTCTTGAGGTGCGTGATTATTTAGGTTACGGCAAATTTGCAATATGGAATGAATCCGACGGAAATGAATCATAAGTCACTAGCCGCGGCAATAACAGATTTTTTTGTGAAGCGACCTGCATATAACTCCTTATTCAATAGCAGGACTATCGCCTTTTTATTGTTAGATGTATAATAATGGAATAAGGTCGCACTATAAACGCCTCAGCCTAGATAAAAGAGATCTTAGGTTGGGGCGTTTCGTGCATACAAAACTATAAGTCTTTATCATAGATATCCAACAGAGTGGGTTTAACAAGGCCTATGGATTTATGGGGACTCTTATTATTCTGAAAGACATTTTTTAAACATAAAATGAATGATGACTTTGTAAGGAAGAGCCGCAAAATACAATGAAAGGGAGGTTTCTTATGGAGCTTCAAGAAATCAAGCAAAAATTAATAGAGACTAGAGTCGAATTACTTGGAATTCTTGATGGATTGACTGGAGAGCAATTAAATAAACGGAAAGATGAAAGCAGCTGGAGTATTGCCCAGATATGCCAGCACTTAAGTAAGACGGAAGAATTATATGTGTTGGCAATACGGACAGGTTTGCAGAGCAAAGAGGAATCTTTGGTTGGAAATAAATCATTAGACTTTCTCCTTGATCGAAGCCAAAAGATTGACGCATCTGAAATTGCTAAACCAACGGATGAATATTTACAGTATCAAGCGATCATTGAGAGACTAAATCATTCAAGGCAGCAGTTGCTTGAGTTATTAAATACAATAGAAGACCCGTCAGTGCTGAGTAAAAGACATTTTAAACACCCGGTCTTCAAAGAGATGTTATTAATTGAATGGGTTCAATCCATATACATGCATGAACAAAGACATATCAAACAAATTCATGAAATGATAGATGGATTTAAGTAAGGATTTGCCGGATGTGTAATTGTAGAAGGGATTTAGTTGCTTCGAAGCACCAGCCTAAGATAATGCTATCTAAGGCTGTTTTTTTTTATGAATGGCATAGCTCCTAGCCACTTGGGTTCGAAGTTCGAAGTGTATCAGCATTGCACGTTATCGATTATTCCCAAATTAAGCAAGGTAAAAAAGCAATTGGAGTTATAGGAGCGTTTTATAGTAAAGTAAATGTAACCTAGGAATAGTGAGGACATGAAGATGACGAAGAAGTTATATTACGAATCCGCTTATATCCGAGAGTGGAATACACGAATCACTCGCAAATTGGAGCGGAAGGACGGAACATATCTGATATTAAATGAGACGGCCTTTTATCCACACGGCGGAGGGCAGCCCTGTGACCTGGGGTGGATCGATAAAATTCCGGTTCTTGATGTCGTTCTTGAGGAAGGGGAAATTCTGCATAAAGTCGAGCGTTTTTCTGAGCAGGAAGAGGTCGGCTGCCGATTGAATTGGGATAGAAGGTTCGACCATATGCAGCATCATAGCGGCCAGCATTTGCTGTCAGCCATGTGTCTGGAGGTATGCCAGGCGGAAACGCTTAGTTTTCACCTAGGTCAGGATTACGCCACCATTGATATTGCCCGACCTGATCTGCCTCTGGATCAGCTCATGATGCTGGAGTTGGAGGTAAATGATCAGATTTACCTTAATCGCAAGGTAACGAATTATGTTGTGAACCAGGAGCAAGCTGCCGTCCTGCCGCTAGTGAAGCAGCCAAAGGTAACCGACGATATCCGGATCGTTGAAATCGAAGATATCGAGTATAACGCCTGCGGTGGCACACATGTCTCGGCAACGGGTGAAATCGGAATGATCAAACTGCTGAGAGTAGAGAAGCAGAAGGGGAATATGCGTATCTATTTTAAATGTGGATATCGTGCGTTGAACGAATTTAATGCCGGAATGGAGATCCTCGGCAGTCTATCGGCCCGGTTCAATACGGCAAAGGAAGAGATTCTGGATCGGATTGAAAAATGGGATCAAGAGCAGAAGCAGCTCCAGGCTGAATTGAACGCGGTGAAGGCTGAGAATGACGCTTACTTGGCTGGGAAGCTATTGGCAGATTGTCAGGGCAGCCTAATTAAGCACGTATTTATGGATAAGTCACTGAAGGATATGCAGAACTTGGCGGTAAAGCTCACCGACCAAGCTGATCTGGTCGTGCTCTTCGTGTCCAATGCAGACCATAAGGTGCTGCTCGCCCAAGGAGGAGAGGGTGGACTAGCCTGCGGTGCGTTCTTCAAACAGCATTTGGGCGATTATCGCGGCAAAGGCGGAGGCAGCGACAAGATGGCACAGGCCGGTTTTGCCACCAGAGAGGATGCCGAGGCGTTTTACCATTTTACAGCGCAGTCATTACAAGGGGAATAGATTTGATCTTTTCTTTTTTAGAAAGAGTTCATATCGTGATTTCTTCCACTTCGTATCAGAAAACGATTTTCTGTAAACAAATATTGATATATACCTAAACCATCATGAGTAAAAACGATAAAGAGGAAGCGAATATGACAAAGGGAATGAAAATGAATCCTAAGGTTGATATTTTTTTAAGTAAGACGAATAAATGGCAGGAAGAAACGGAGAAGTTGAGATCGATCATACTTGACTGTCAGCTGACCGAAGAATTGAAGTGGGGGAAACCTTGTTACACGTCTGAGGGAAGTAACATCGTTATCATACAAGGATTTAAAGAATTCTGTGCGCTTATGTTTTTCAAAGGTGTGTTATTACATGATCCCAACGGCATTCTAGTCCAAATTGGGGAGAATACGCAGGCGGGCCGCCAGATTCGATTCACCAATGTTCAAGAAATCGTTGAGATGGATACCATCTTGAAAGCCTATATTCATGAAGCCATTGAAGTGGAAAAAGCCGGTTTGAAAGTGGAATTTAAAAAGAGTACGGATCTCATACTTCCTGAAGAATTTCAAAACAAATTAGATGAAAATCCCGCCTTGAAAACGGCTTTTGAAGCATTAACGCCGGGACGGCAAAGAGCATATGTGATGCATTTCTCTGCACCCAAACAATCCAAAACTCGGGAGTCAAGGGTTGAAAAATGTGTACAGCAAATCCTCAATGGAAAAGGCTTAAATGATCGGTAAACGCGATGAGAAATAAATGAATCAAATTGATAAGTAAGAGCCACATTGCCCTCTAGCTTTGCCTCGGACGATAACAGCGACTATACGGAAAGCTTGTTGCACTTTGGTTACCCAAATTGACTTCGCAACTTCGTATAGTCGCAAACGTGAATCGAAAAAGGTTGAACGATAACGCCTTTTATATCCCCCTCATCACGATTCCTATCAATCCCATCTTGGAGCACGAGTATGATGATCCGTTTAGATAACGTAAGTTTACCTTCATGTAAGCAATTTTAGCGGCTCGATCCCAGGAGCTGGATTACTTGGCCTGTATCGGCGTTAATCTTCACCGCAAGATCGTGGAAGTCCTCGCTGTAGCCGTCCATCCAGTTCACTAGATCTTCTGAGTAGAACCAGAACGAGAGGGTGCGGGAATCGGGCTGTTGTACCGGACGATACTCATGGCAGCCGATGTAACAATTGCTGAGATCCAGATCCAACACATCCGCCTTCGCCTGAGCCGCTTCGATGGCCTTTATCAGATGAACGGTATAGGCACGATCTGCCTTTAGGTGGAGGAGGTGTCTCTTTTTCTATGTAAGATGATATTTCCAATATTGCACACTGTCAGTATACTTAAAAGAGAGAAAGATAGAGAAAGATTCCAAATGTTACATCAAGCAAAAAGTATGAGATCTCTACGAAAGGCCTGAGCAGTGGTTATTCCCTAGCCAGGATAAAAAACTGCATATGACGGAACGAACGGTTCAGATGGTATTCGGACAAGCAAAGGAAAGAGCAGTGATACCAAAGCCTGTAACCGTCCATTCGCTTCGTTACTCTTTTGCTACGCATTTGCTGGAAGCAGGTACGGATTTACGAGGACATTCAAGAGCTTCTTGGTCATCAGGGCTCTCGAACAACAGAACGTTACACGCATGTCAACAACGATTGAGTCCGACGCATTATGAGCCCGCTCGATCGGATAATAAGTGATATGGAGGACGGAGAAAAAGAGATGTAAGAGGCTAGTTCGCCCTTGATGCAGGTAGGTTTCGTATAATCCCGCAATTTTGTAGGTATTCGCGAAGTTCGTAGATATCACCTTATATAGGGTGCTTGCACAAAAAAGACGTTATCTGAAATAATGCCCCTAAAACATTGTAAGGAAATACATTCGCAACGTCCTGTTGCTTGATGAAACATATGAAAGATAAAATTTAAAATTATGGCGATGATTACTTAGCGGACAGGATAGTCAAAAAACATGGAGGAGTTAATGAAGACAAAAATTGCTGTCATACTTTCAATAGTTACTGTTGTTATAGGAATATTCTTAATTTGGTACTTTACACCCAAGAAGTATTCAGAGACATTAGATGGAGTTTATTATCAATTAGGGACGGAAGGAATAATCGAGCATATAAAAGTACACATTGATGGTAAGTTGGAGAATCATATCAATGGCAATAAAACCTTTCATGGCTTAATTGACATTAAGGGAGATAAAATTCCTAATATTCCAAAAGATAGAGCTGAATTAGAGTTACATTACGACGGTCATAATTTCACCACGATATTCTCCCCTTTCCGAAAGTTAAACGGAGCTCTTAAAGGCAGAATCAGACCTGATATTTATCAATACGGTTGGATGTACACAAATGATAAATTCACTGATTTTACAATAAAATTAACTATGAATGGTTCATTAACTTTATCAGACGGGTACATGATAACATTTCCTGCGAATGACAGAGAAGAAGCAATGAAAAAGTCCCAGAAGCTAATTAAGGAGTTTGAACAACAATAGGAATTAATCGAACGGATCATTAGCTGCTACCTAATTTTGATATCTTTGATATGGATATTATTAATAATGTTGATTGGCAAATTGCCAAAGCTAATTGGTTGAGAATTGCATATAGCATTTCATTAAGTGGCCGAGGGACGGTTCTTTGTGGAACGATGATCCCCGAGAACATTGAATTAGCAGATCATAAAGATAAGTTTGATAGAATTCTTTATATTAACTTGCATTGTGATGATTCTGCCCGTAAAGAAAGAATAAAGGCAAGAGGATGGGAAGAGAGAATAATTCAAAGATTGGATCTTGGAGAACTGGTAAGTACACGTAGTAGTAATTCAAGAGGACAGTTGCATTAGCTAACACCATATTCACACATCGGGCCATCCGGCCCTCGGTCCGCCCGGGACATTTCGAGGAAGCTGAATCAGGCGGACAACCCTGCGAACCTAACCGCATCGCGGCCGGCCCTTGCGGGCCTTAAGGTTCTCGGGTTCGTGAATACAAGAACGTTATACGATATATGACAAAGAAAGTAGGAAACCATATTGGAAGATTTAATCAAAGAACTGATTACATATTATTTTAATGAGGCAGTTGAAAACATTGAATCACTGCCATTCGGTCTTACTAATTACTCTCAAGTATTAACCGTTAACAATAATAAATATGTTGCAAGAATATATGACAACCACTCAAAAAATCTAGAGAAATTAAAATTCGAAATTGAATTAACGACATTCCTTGAACAAAATAATCTTCCATTTAAGCTTCCTGGGTTTTTAATTGCTAAGACAGGGGATAGATTTATCGAGCTATCAAATGGTCAATTTGGTTCAGTGGTACGTTTTATTGAAGGGGAAGTCCCTGACCTAACACAGGTATCAGATGTTAAGGAATATGGAAAAACCGTTGGTGAAATATCGGTTGCATTTAAGAAATTCAAAAGTGACGTATTAATGCAAGAAATTAAGTTTTATAAAATATACAATCTTCATCAATTATCTAACGAAAGATCTGTAAAACGTTTTATTGATCAGCCACCTTTTGAGATTGAAAGTAACCAATTATCTATATTAATAGATTCATTACAAGCTGTTCAAAGAAATGAATCCATTATTGACAATTTACCAAAGCAAATTGTTCATCATGATATTTTAATTTTTAATTTGCTTATTGATAATCAAACAAGGAAGATGAGTGGGGTATTAGATTTTGATTTTGCTTCATATGATGTTCGAGCATTAGAATTAGCTATTTGTATAAATCATCTTCTTCAATTTGACAATGATTCACTTGCAAATCTGAAGTTATTCTTGGATGAATATTCTCAATATATGACATTGACAGAAGAAGAAATTAAATGGATTCCTTTTTTAATGCAGATGTACTATGTATCATTAATATGTATTTACATAGGTCAATATTATTCAGGACGGGAGATAGAAGAATACTTTCGGTTCATACTTAATCAATTAGTTATTAGAAAGCAATGGATAGAACAGAATGAATATGAATTTATTGAAACGTTAAGATTAAGGCTTAATTGATTTTGGATAACTCAAAGAAGTATCATACATCGTATAACAATATGTTCCAGCTTCACGGCTGTCGCCGCTTGGTCTGCCAGAGGCATTTCAAGGAAGCGGATTCAGGCAGACACATCGATTCCCCTAAGATAAGAGCTATCTAAGGGGAATCAACGTCAGGAACACGACAATGTTATATGAAAGATCGGCCCCAAAACACATTTTGTAAACAGATCATTTGTCCCACCATGGGACTGAAGAAAAAAAATAAGATAATTATACTCAATTAACGGGCAGGTGGAATAATATGGACAAGAGGATTAAGCAGCTATTCACTCAAGATATATTGAGACAAGCCGCAGAACATTATGGTATACACGAAGACTCAATGATCGAATTAAATGGATTTCAAAACTTCGTTTATTCTGGTTTGGTCGGAGATCGTGAAGTTATTCTAAGAATTGCCCATATCACACATCGGAATGAAATATTAACGAAAGCGGAATTAGACTTTATCATGTTTTTGGCGGAGTCCGGTTTAAAAGTATCCAGACCGATTCAGTCTTTAACGGGGGATCATCTTCATACAATTGATACTTCTTTTGTTGTGACAGCTTTTGAAAAAGTCCCTGGTAGAAATGCAAAAATTGCTGAGGAGAGCAATACTTTTTATGAGAATATAGGTCAATTTGTTGGAAAAATACATAAGCTTTCACTTCATTATACCCCCCAACGTATGCGCTATGAATGGAATGACAACGCTTTATTAGCTTCTTTTAAAAACTACTGTCCGTCAGAATTAAATGACAGTTTTGACCGTTTAATTAGGGAAGTTAGCGCTCTTTCCAAGGATACAGATACATATGGCCTCATTCATGGAGATGTCAGCTGCGGTAATTATCTAAATGACGGGGATAAAGCCCATATTATCGACTTTGACGAGGCGGAATATAGCTGGTTTGTGTCCGATATTGCTACACCACTATTTTACGAAATTCCTATCCCGTGGGTTGTGGATGGAGAGGTAAGGAAGGAGATTACAAAGCGCTTTTTTTCCAACTTCTTAAACGGCTATTGTAAAGAAAATTCTATAAGTCAAGTATGGTTAAAGAAAATACCCTTATTTATCGATTTAAGACAAGCTAGAGTCTTATCCGCGTTATATAGAAGCAGAGATTTTAATGCTCCTGATTGGAGTGAATGGGATGAACAAGCTCGACGCTTCTATTATTTTAACTTACTGAATAATACACCATATATTGATTTGGACTTTTTACGTATATAAAATTGTTTATTCCGCTGTCGAGAAACGACAGTTAAATAGTCTAAATATTTCTAAGACGGCGCTGACATCCTATAACAATGTGTTCACGCTTCGGCAGACAAGCTGCCTCGGACCTGGAAGATAGACGAAGAAGTGATTGCCGGGACACATCCGCATCATCTAACCGCATCGCGGCCACTCACTAACGTTCGCTTAAAGTGGTGGGACGTCGTGAACACGGAAACGTTATAGGAAATCAACGCAAATAATTAAAAAAATCAAAACCTATTTAAATTAATTGTTAAATTAACTAACGGCTCGTTAATTGAAGGTGGTATGTTTTAATAATCTAAAAGGCAAAAATAGTAATAAAAAGGAGTCTGCGGAAGAATGAGTGTTTTTAAGAAATTAAGAAATGAATATGTAATTTGGCATGCAAATCGTGTTAAGTTTCCAAAATTTACACCAAGTATTATAGTCAGAAAAAACGTAGCTTTTTCTGGAAGGGTGCAAAAGGTAGGATTCCGCTTGGAGATATATTGTATTGCTCGAAGAATGAAATTAACTGGATGGGTGAGAAATTTAAAAGATGGAAGTGTGGAAGCAGAATTACAAGGGGAAGAGTCACATATTGATTTTCTGGTCAATTGCATGCGGTCATTGAAACGGGCGTCTGTAAAGAAAATGACTATAATTAATCTGTCTATTAGAGAGGGGGAAGAAAGCTTTACAATAGTGGAATAAAGTACATATAGTATAAGCGACTCTCCTAATTTCAATTTCGAACACTTGATTAATACTAACGGGAATTTAAGTTTGA
>NZ_ALKF01000124.1:0-17729 GCF_000283315.1 Paenibacillus sp. OSY-SE
AGAAGACATCGCCATCCGATAAACCAGCTAATCAAGGTCAAGATTTATTCCGTTGAAGGATTCAGAGTACTAACAAATGCAGACTCAAGTAAGCCTACTCGTAGAAGTAAACCAATGGTAAAATATACCTCACAATATTCGTTAGTTATCCTGAAAAGGCGTGCCACTACTCAGAATTCCGTAAATCATGCGTAAAAGTTTGCTTGAAGCAGCTACGATTGCCACTTTAGCTGGTTTGCCTTCAAGGCGCTTTTGCTGGTAATATCGCCATAGAATCGGATTTCGAGGGCCGTGAACTTGCTTGGAAATGCCGCTAACGGATGCTTGGTAGAGCGCGGTGCGGAGATAAGCAGAGCCACGTTTTGAGATACGATTCTGGTTCGCCTTGAAGGTTCCCGACTCGTAAACAGATGAATCCAGCCCTGCAAAAGCGGTCAACTGTTTTACGGAAGGGAACCTTTTTATGTCCCCAATTTCTGCGTGGATCATTGCCGCTGTAATCGGCCCTACGCCAGGAGTCGAGCGTAACAGATGGTAGGCTGAAGACTCTTGGGCTAAGGATTCCATTTGTTTTTCAAGTGAGGCAATTCCTTCTTGGTACGTCTTGAATAACTTCATAGAATTCTGCATTGCAAATACATGGGCTTTAGATCCATACAAGTCAGGGAGACTATTGCGTGCAATCTCAATGAGCTGAGAATATTTTTCTTTGTTCCAAGTCCGACCTCTACGGTTGAGCATCAGGATGGTTAATACGTCCTCTTTGTCCGCATTCAGTAAAGCTGAAGGGGAAGGAAACTTCGTAAGAAGTTGAATGGACGAAGGGTTGAAAATGTTCTGAAAAGCCTTGTCATATCCCGGAAAGGCTAAATCGAGAATGGAACGGAATTGCAGCTGTACTTCACCTAGGAGAGCCTTCCATTGGGCATGCTGGCGACAGAGAAAGCGTAGTTCGGTTACCTTTTCATTCACTGGAACGAGTGGGGTACCTTCACCTGAATAGAACGCATTAGCAATTCGAATTGCATCAATGGGATCGGTCTTCACCTTACGAGTAGAGCGCTTTTTTAGCTCATGAGTTGTTAAAGGATTTAACATGAAAACAGGATAACCATGGGAGAAAAAGAAAGAAGCAATAGGCTTCGAATAATTACCTGTAGCCTCCATGACGACCGTTGGTTGCTGCATCGTAGCTTCTTCAAGCTGAACAAGAATTGAGAGCAATGACGAAATATGATCGGGTGAGTGTAAGAGAGAGAAAGGCTTTTTCACTTGCATACCATAGGAAGTGAATGCAACAGCAACACTCTTACCCTTCGCAATATCGATACTTAAAACAGGTTGATTCATATGACCTCCTTAAATGACACCAGGACCCAAAACAGTTGCTCTCCACAGGTTGGCACGGTGATACGGGCTCTTAGCCCAACCAGCTAAATCGGGGTATGAACAATGCAAGGGCTGAAACACTTTATGTGACGAGATCTAAGTCCCAACACCACATCCGTTTTTAACCCAGTGTTAATCTTTTAAGTATAAAGAAAAACTCATCCCCGATGAACTGGGATGAGCTCAATATACCAACACCGTATCTACGCTACGGACTACGCCCTTGGTTCGCAAGATGTGGTAAGCAGAGAAGTCAAGTCAGCGAACAACCCTGCGAGGCGAAGTCCGTCGCACCCGGCGCGGAGCGCCTTAAGCCTCACAGGCTCGTAGATACAAGAACGTTATACGACAGGGTCAAATATTTAATAAGAGCCTCGAAGGCTCTTATTACTAAGCAATATGTACTTCGTTAAAAAGATGTAAGGCATCTTTAAACCCCTGTAGATATATTTTACTTTCCAAAAAGCTTGTAATGAGATTTGAGCGTCTTCATAGAGGAATGAAGTATGTTGGAGGTTATCAGGTAAAGATTCTCGAATTTATTGAAGTACTGTTCAGACCTCGCCTGAAAATTGTACGAAATCAGAATTTATCTTCAGCACCTCCTACATTTTTATATTTGCGAAATAAACTTTAACTTCTTGAATAAGATTTTATCATACTAAATCCTCTTCTCAAGAGAACATAAATTTAATTTTGATAATGTAAAGAATAATTAATATAATTAAAGAAAAATTCAACTATTCTATAGAGATAATGGCTAATGATTAGTTATAAACCATTTCAAAAGTTATTAATAGACCGGGATATGAAGAAGCAGGAATTATTGAAATTGACAGGAATATCATCAGCAACAATGGCAAAATTGAATACAAACGAATACGTCTCACTAGAAGTAATTGATAAAATATGCTTAGCGTTAAATTGTCAACCTGGTGATTTGTTAGAATATATTCCTAAACCTAAAGAAGATAAGTAACCTAAAAGAATATCAGTGATGAGTTGGAATTCACAGAAGGATCCCGTTGTATCACAACGCTACGGGCTTCGTCCCTCGGTTGTCGGATGTGAAAGTAAACAAGAATATTCATTCAACATACGACTCGATCTAAGATTAGAGATATCTAAGGTCGGGTTGTGCCTCGTAGATGCGGATACAGGAAATCAGTGCATGATTAAACAAACGGGCGATAATCTTCCATACGTTATGTTTCAATGTGATGAAACTAACTTTGTGTCCATGTAAGGCGGGGCAGAAATGGCACCATCTTTATCAGAGAACTTTTTAGAGATAGTTTAAAGTTTTGCGGGGCGAACAGCCTTCGATGGATATGCGGTGTAACGTGTCACAAGTGACGGCAGAGGCTTTATTTAGTATCTATACATCTATGTTGAAAATCAGTACTAACAAATGGATATTTTTATGATATGATAATATTAATCCTCAAATGGAGTGACGGCACCCCAGATTTATCAGCAAATGAGGAGATTCAATCGCTTTTTGAATCTATAATTTAACAAAGGGGTCTAGATTAGATATTCCTTTCCCCTGAGAACATTTGATTTCTGCTCTCAGGTTGATTTCTGCTCTCAGGTTGATTTTTGCTGTTAAGATGGCTGTTTTTAAGTCGTTGGTGAGAAAAGCATATTGGGGATGATCGCTAATCCAAAATTGGTGGTACCACGTTGTTATTACGTAGAGCATTTTTCATGTCCAAAAAAAGCAGTACAGCGCAACTAAGGAGCTCGCAGGGCGGCTATTCACTGGAAACGGCAAACCAAAGCCACAACCCTTGCAAGTAGTTGGGTTAAGGTCTTGGTTTTTGTGTATTCCTGGGGTTAGGTTGACGATTGAGCCAAGCATACAGGAGCGCCTATATCTTTTCTTCAAATACATTAGCATGTAAGGACGGTAAAAATGATCAACAGACAAACTAAAACAGACGTTATCTTAATTGGTGCCGGAATTATGAGTGCGACTTTGGGGACAATGCTGAAAGAATTAGCACCGAACTGGGAAATTACAGTGTTTGAGAAGCTCGGAAATGCAGGAGAGGAAAGCTCTAACGAATGGAATAATGCGGGAACGGGGCATGCTGCACTGTGCGAGCTTAACTATACCGTCGAAAAACCGGACGGATCCATAGATATTAGCAAAGCTATAAAAATTAATGAACAGTTTCAGGTTTCAAAACAGTTTTGGGCTTATCTGGTAAGCAGCAATCTGATCCGTAATCCGCAGGACTTTATTATGCCATTGCCTCATATGAGTTTAGTACAAGGGGAAAAGAATGTAGCGTTTTTGAAAAAACGTTTTGAAGCGCTATCAAACAATCCTCTGTTTCAGGGAATGGAATTTTGCGATGACCCGGCAAAGCTGATGGAATGGATTCCGCTTATTATGAAAGGCCGGACATTGAATGAGCCTATAGCGGCAACAAAAATCGATTCTGGAACGGACGTCAACTTTGGTGCTTTAACGCGACTATTGCTTGATCACCTAAAGAGTAAAGACGTTGATATCAAATTCAAGCATAGTGTTGATAATATAAAACGTACTAGAGACGGCTTGTGGGAATTGAAAGTGCGGAATATCGATAGCGGTGCCGTCGAGCGCCATACTGCAAAGTTCGTCTTTATTGGAAGCGGGGGAAGAAGCCTGCATTTGCTGCAAAAATCCGGTATTCCTGAAGGAAAAGGTATCGGAGGCTTTCCGGTAAGCGGACTATTTATGGTGTGTAACAATCCAGATATTGCAGAGCAGCATCATGCAAAAGTATACGGCAAAGCTCCGGTTGGTGCTCCTCCAATGTCTGTTCCGCATCTTGATACAAGATATATTGACAACAAAAAATCGTTGCTTTTTGGACCGTTTGCCGGCTTCTCACCAAGGTTTTTAAAAACAGGTTCCCTGTTTGATTTGGTAAATTCCGTAAAAACGCATAATCTCGTAACGATGTTGGCGGCAGGCGCAAAAAACGTTCCATTGACAAGGTACCTGATCCAGCAAGTCATGTTATCGAAAGAAAAGCGCATGAAAGATTTACGGGAGTTTGTCCCGAACGCCAAGAGCGAGGATTGGGATTTAATGGTAGCGGGCCAACGTGTGCAAGTTATCAAAGATACTGCTCACGGCGGCAAAGGAACGCTTCAATTCGGTACGGAAGTTATTAGTGCCGCTGACGGCTCGATAGCTGCATTGCTTGGCGCTTCTCCGGGCGCTTCTACCGCCGTTCACGTTATGCTGAAGGTAATCAAACAATGCTTCCCGCAGCATATAAAAGCGTGGGAACCGAAAATTAAAGAAATGATTCCTTCTTATGGCATGTCGCTAGTGGAAAACCCAGAGCTTATCCACGAAATCCATGCTTTAACAGCGCGGATGCTTGGTCTAAACGACAGTGAACTGCAATCCGTCATGCAGACAGTACAAAAATAATAATAAGTTAAGCGGCCTTCGTCCTGAATTTCATGGGACTGAGGCCGTTTAGCTATGCCTGCATCTTTCGTAACACGGGAAACGATAGTAAAACAATAAATGATGATTTTAATATTTTCAGGAAAAGCACTGACATCCTATAACATCGTATCTACACTGCGGGCTTCGCCCTTGGTTCGCAAAGAGTAGTAAGCAAGGGAGATGAATCAGCGAACAAACCATAAATATCAATATCCTTTTATCAGACATCGAACAGAAAATAAAATATTGAACTGGTGGTGTTTAACGATGTATGAACAGTCAAAACATTTAATTGCTGTTTCAGCACTTGTTAAGAATGAGAATGGACATGTTTTAATGGTTCGTACACATTTGCGTTCTGATACTTGGGAAATGCCCGGGGGATTTGTTGATGCTGGCGAGCCATTAGATATAGCGGTGTGTCGAGAGTTTCTGGAAGAAACAGGAGTTGTTATACGCCCTTTAGGAATATCCGAGTCTACTACAATGAAAGGATTCATGTTTTGTCTGTGGTTTTTAATGCGGAATATGTTAGTGGTGAAATAACAATTCAACCAGAAGAAATTCTAGAGGCAAAATATTTAAACTTGGATGTTACTAATATTGATGAATACATAAAAAGGCCTCATCTAAAATCACGAACGCTTGATGCAATAAATGCAGTAAACTCTATCCCATATGAAACATGGAATTTGAAACCACCCAATTATAAGCTGTTGTCAAGATTAGAAGGGATATATAAAAACACAAAAAATGTATTCTTACTCACGGGAAAGCCTAGAATAGGCAAGACAACTATGATAAAAAAACTCATTAACGACATTGGATTAGATATTTGTGGTGGATTCTATACGGAGGAAATAACGAATTCAAGTAATCGAATAGGTTTTAGATGTGTGTCCATTAATGGAGAAAGTGTAGAGATTGCGAATGTAGAAAGTCCTAGCAAAACTCGAATTGGAAGGTACGGAATTGATGTAGAAAAATTTGAAAATTTTGCTATAAAAATATTACAGGACGCCTTGTGTTCCAAGAAAATAATAGTAATTGATGAAATTGGATTTATGCAGATGCTTTCCACAACTTTTCAAAAAAAAGTACAGGAAATTGTCTCCGATAATATTATTGTTATTGGGACAATTCCTTTAGACAGTCATCCTGAAATAGACAAAATTAAATATTTAAAGGAAGTAAAGATAATAAGTTTAAATGAATTCAATCGTGATGTGATATCGAAATTTATGGTAAAAGATATTTTGAAAGTTTTAGATTCAAGTACTTTGTAGGAGTTTCGAAGAAGGCGCTGACATCCTATAACACAACATTCACACTGCGGGCCGGCTCCGCCGACCCTTGGTCCCGGAAGTATTAAGCAAGGAAGCGGTTGCCGGGACATCGATTCCCCTAAGATAAGAGCTATCTAAGGGGAATCGACGTCGTGAATGCAAAAACGTTATGCGCAATACCCTGAAAGACAAAATATATAGAACAAAAATACAAAATGAAATTTGAGGTGAACAGCATGATGGCTGTACATTTAGTTAGACCATCAACGAAATTTAAAGATGAGTATTTATCTTTTTATCAGGAATGGAAGGAAAGTAATGATAATATGGTACCTTTGGTAATAACTAAGGATCCCCGAGACTTTGATGGAATGATCAATTTTTTAATGAATAATGAAGAAGGTATCAATCTCCCGGAAGGATGGGTAAGGGATTCCACTTACTGGTTGGTTACCGAGACTAATAGAATATTGGGAGCTGTAAATATAAGACACCAGCTAACTGAGAAGTTATTGAACTGTGGCGGTCATATTGGATACGGGATTCGACCTTCTGAAAGACAGAAAGGATACGCAACACAATTATTATCTCTAGCATTAGAGAAAACAAAAGAACTAGGAATAAATAAGGTCTTAGTAGTTTGTGATGCTGATAATATAGCTTCAAAGAAAACAATAATTAAGAACGGTGGAATTCAAGATAAAGACTATATTGAAGAAGATGGAAACATAATATATAGATTTTGGATAGAGATATAATACATTTATTAAAGAATTCGAAGAAGAGGGTACAGCACATAACAACGCATTCACGCTGCGGGGGGCTTTCGCCCCTTGGTAATCAAATGTATAATCATGGAAGAGGACTCAGACAACACACGACCCGCCTCTCAATTATTCAAAGGTAGGGAAAATTCATGAGAATAATTAGAAATCGAAAAAGTTTTGATTTAGATAACTTCTTAAAGAAACCGTTATTTGCTCATCTTTCAACCATGTCGGAAGAGGGTCCACGAGACTCTCCAGTTTGGTTTCATTGGGAAAGAGAACGGATATGGATTATTGGAATTACTTCGACAGATAGTTTTCCAAAGAGAATACAGAAAAATCCGAAATGTACAATTGGAATTTTTGATTTTGATCTTTATCGTGGACTTGTTTTACATGCAGGATTTAGAGGTCATGCAGAGGTTAAATCATTTGAAATGAGATAGCACATCGATTACTGTCACGATATTTAGGTCCAAATGAAGAACGATGGGATTCAAGATTTAGGAATTTAGATGACAGCAATGTATTGATATGTTTTAGACCGGAATCCGTCGTAATCCGAGATCAATCATACGTTCCAGCAAAAGAAATGAAATAGTCAATTTAAATGGTTATTCAGACATCGAACGGAATAGTGAACAGGTGGTCTTAAACGATGTATGAACAGCCAAAAGGATATGTTGAAAGCGATAGATTCAAAATATTCTATAACACCGCACTCACATCGGGCTGACGGCTCTCTAAATGAATACCGGCATCCTTTTTTGATTAAGATCGGCGAAGAAATAGCAGGTTTCATCTTTGTACTAACAGGTGTTCCCAAAGAATATGTTAAATTGAGTACAGCCAATAAGACAAATGTCATTAGTGATTTCTTTATTATGCGGAAGTTCAGAAGAAGGAATTATGGTAAGCAGGCGGCGTTCCGCCTTTTTGACAGATTTCCTGGTGCATGGGAGATTAGACAAACAGAAACAAATATACAAGCCCATCAGTTTTGGAAGAGAGTAATTGATGAATATACGAAGGGGAAATACCTAGAAGAGCATGTACAAGATGACCGGTGGCGGGAACCCGTTCAATGTTTTCAGAATGATAGTCATACGTGATAATGATGTGGACGTCGTGAACACAAGGACGTTATCGAAAAGATCCGTAAAAAATGAAAGAAAGGGAGTTGTCCATGGAACTTAAAGAAATCAATCAAAAATTAAAAGAAACAAGAGACGAATTACTTGGAATTGTTAATGCATTGAATGGAGATCAATTAAGCAAGCGTAAAGAACTAAACAGTTGGACTATAAGTCAGGTATGTCAACACTTAATCAAGACAGAAGAATTATATGTCATGGCAATAAAGAAAGGATTAAAGAGTACAGAAGATTCGTTAATCGAGAATAAACCACAATTGGAATTTTTAATAGATAGAAGCAATAAGATAGAAGCTCCTGACATTGCTAAACCGGACGATGAAGCTTTAGAAGGTAAAGAAATAATTGAAAAATTAAATCATTCAAGAGAGAAGTTAAACGAAGTATTAAAAACTGTAGAAGACCCATCACTGCTAAGTAGAAGACATTTTATACACCCGGTTTTTAAAGAGATGTTATTAATTGAATGGGTTAGATCACTGTACTTGCATGAACAAAGACATATTAAACAAATTATTGAAATTAAAGATGGAATTTAAGTAAGGAAATTGCATGTTAGTTGAGGTCATTCGTCATCTGAATCAATCGCTTAAGCTAGCAATAGAGCTGTACAAGATTTCGGTTAAATGAACATCTCCTGTGCCATATTGCATAAACAAAGCTTGAAGGAAAGCGGGAAATGATATGGGGATAGCATGTAAATTGAAATGCGGACATTGCACGTACCGCAGTAATGTGTTTTTAGGTATCGGGTTTAGTTATTGTTATATAAGTTCGCTCTTGCCGGTAATGAAGAAGGAAGATGATCGGCAGCGGGCCGCCTCATTTATCCATGAAGACAGTGCGGTACATACCGCTTGCGATGTGATCTATGTGTGCGAGCAGTGCGGCTATCTTCATAATGACTTGTACTTGAAGATTCGCTCGGATACCGATCAGTTTGAACTGCGTCATGTCTGCCCCCGGTGCGCGGAGCCGCTGACGTCTGAACCGCTGGAAGAACTGTACCCGGAAGCAACGGTACTGGTCTGTCCCGAATGCCGGAAAGAGAAGCTAGAGATTGAGGCTTACATGGATTGGGACTAGTTGAGTTGATGCGTTTGACACAGATTCATATGTTGGGAGCGGGTCGGGATGAAGTTAAGAACGGAATATACCTGTCCACTAGAACTGACGCATGATGTGACGAAGGGAAAATGGAAGCCCATTATTTTATGGCAGCTCGGCAAAAATCCGATGTCGCTCTCCCAATTGGAAAAGGACATCCAAGGAATTACGCAGAAGATGCTGCTTGAGCATATTAAGGAACTGTCGGATGCGCACATGGTATACAAGAAGACGTTTGAGGGCTATCCGCTCAAAGTGGAATACGGCTTGACGGATCGTGGCAAAAAGATGCTTGAGGCGATTGTGATTATGCAGGATATCGGGATCGACTTGATGAAGGAGCACGGGATGACGGATGTGCTGGCAGCAAAGGGGTTTATATAGGCTAGCGCATAAAAGAATACCCACAAAAAAGTGCGTAATTTACTTCTGATTCGCAGGACATTAATCTATGTATCAAATCATAGGTGCGATAAGGAGTGAATGAAACATGAATGATGTGGAAAAACGTGTGAACCATTTGGTAGATGCTCAAGGGTTTTCGATAGTCAGCTCGGTGGATGAGGAAGGCTTTCCCAACACGAAGGCGATGCTGCCCCCGCGGAAAAGAGAGGGTATCAAGCACTTCTATTTTACAACGAATACCTCCTCCGTGAGAGTGAAGCAATTCAGACAGAACCCGAAAGCATGCGTCTATTTTTGCGATCACCTGTCTTTCCAGGGCGTGATGTTGAAAGGAACGATGGAAGTGCGGGAGGACGCTGCCGCCAAGGAAGCGATCTGGCGTGAAGGGGACTCGCTATACTACCCGCAAGGAGTAGAGGATCCGGATTACTGCGTGCTGCAATTCACCGCTAACACGGGAAGATATTATAGCCGATTTCATTCTGAGGATTTTATGGTGGAATAGGTCAATTACAGGGGGAGAGGGCTGTTGGAGAGAGGAAAAATAGTCTATCGAGAGCATCGGAGACACTGAAATCTTCCGTAGGGGGATGGCGTGTCTCCTTTTTTATGTTGCGGGTGTAGCCAAGCTGCTGGAATCCGTATTGTATCAAGTATTACAAGCGCAGGTGACCGAACAATTGGATGTAGAACGATATGAACGAGCAGAAGAACGCGGAGGAGATCATACCCGCATAAGCTCACGACCCGGGTAGGTACTCTTACCCTCCATATCCCGTGTATTCGAGATGCAAGTTCTCTACCGATTTATTTGCTCGATTTCAACGGAGTGAACAGGCCTTTGTATTAGCCTTAATGGAGATGGTTGTGAACGGTGTCTCTACTCGTAAGGTTACTCAAATCACCGAGGAGCTGTGCGGTACAGAGTTCTCCAAGTCTACTGTCAGCGAGTTATGCAAGAAGCTTGATCCCATCGTACTCGCTTGGAGCTAGCGTCCCCTTGGAGACAGCCATTTTCCGTTTGCACTGGTAGATGCCATGTTCTTGAAAGTACGTGAAGACGGTCGTGTGCGTTCTCGCGGGCTCATAATTGCGACAGGAATAAATATCGACGGAACACGTGAAGTACTCGGCTATATGCTCGGTGACTCGAAATCGGAAGAGACTTGGGGAGCATTCTTTCAGGAACTTAAGCAGCGTGGGTTACGAGGTGTGGATTACATTGTCTCTGGCCAACATGGAGGGCTTGTACGGGCGATTCGTCAACCCTTTCAGGGGGAGCATGGCAAGGATGCCAGACGCACTTTATCCGTAATGTTCTGAATGCAACACCGAAAAGTCTCGAAGAAGAGGTACACCGCACAGATCCGAGGTATTTTGGATAGTCCAGATTTGGAAACCTTCGTCTGTTGCTAGATAAGACTTAGAGACATACGGCAAGAAAGAAGAACGAAATATGCGTGTCTTGGAACAAGGTTTTGACGATGCCATAGCGGTCATATCGATTCCAGAAAAGTACCGTAAGCGTGTGCGTACGACAAACTGTCAAGAACGTTTGAACGAAGAAGTACGATGTCGTGAGCATGTCATTCACATATTCCCTATTCGTGAATCTGCATATCGGTTGCTAGGGCTCTACTGATGGAGATGGATAAAAAGTGGAGCAATGGCCGAAAATATCTGGATGCGAGAAGAAGCTCTCCATCGCGGGGTTGTTTAAGGAACTGCCGCGTAAGGACAGCTGATTTGGTCCCAACCGTAGTCTGCATATCAAATTAAGTAAAAGACGTGTACTGGAAGTCTTGGGCCTATCAAATCAATTCGACTATCTTGAAACCAACATAGAATGCTGTCATGATGCTGCTTGATCGTCTTGGCTACATGAATCATGGGAATAAGAAGCGATCGGTTGTGCCAATCTATCCATTCTCCAAGGAGTGCTTGAAAAGACATTTTCAAACGATATGCCCTTTCTATTTTTCATTGCTATCTTCTTTTTCGTTTCACCATAGACTGCCATTGCTTTATCGACGTAGTGATGGAAAATGAGCTACATTCTCGTTTCATGCTCTGTGAGCTCGTGGGCTGCTGCATTGACTGGCATTTAACTATCAACCGCAGGGTCCACGCTTCATTGGTAATATGTGACTACGGTTCAGCTTACTTCACTGGCACTTGAGTAGCTTTGGTACATGTTGGTATTTTAATCTTGGCATTCTAGTATGCAATGTAGGTTTTCTAATTCCAGAAGTCCAAGTCGCCATTGCTTCTTTTTGGTATCATAAGCCTTGGAAGCATCTCCACAAAGGGCATCCGAATATAGTTCTACGATTGAACCATAATGCAAAAACCAAACTTTATTGTAGTCATCAAAGTTAATATATGTGAGTTTCTATGGGAACTTCTATCTGTTGAACGAAGTCTCTACATAAAATTCCCACACGGTTATCATCTCACTCTAATGAATTGTCTTAATGAGCAGCATCGAAAACACGTCTTTTATTCAGACATAACACATGAACTACAGAGAGGAGGACTTAATACTTGCAGAAATTATAAAATAACATACGAAGCCTAATATAAATATTAAAATAAATTTAAGCATTTTCATATTAAATTCCTTTCAAAAATATATTAATACAAACACTCTCTAACTAGTAGTTTAAATTCAATTTAAATTAAAAATCTCCTCTAGACCCACAATAAGTATGACCTGCATTTGTGACTCCTATAGAAAAATATCCATGGAGATGATAGTTGGTTGTGGAGAGACAGGCGACTGATGAGAGCAGAGCCGCTGCGGAACCTGTTCCATACACGAAAGGCTGCCTATCGTCATTTTTCACTGACTTGTGGGGCAGCCCTCGGATCTCAATATGCTATTACGCTTTGAAAATCTGATCAATCCGCTCGATTTCCTCCGGAGTCAGCCGGACGGACAAGGTCTTCAGGTTGTTCAGCACCTGCTCCGGCCGCTTGGCGCCCGGGATGAGGACGTCGATGGCGTCCCGGGTCAAATACCAGGCCAGCACGACATGCGCTACTTCGGCCTGCTTCGCTTCCGCTATGTGCCGGACTTGCTCCACCTTCTCCAGATTCGCGGCGAACGTCTCGCCCTGGAACATCGGGTTGCGGGCGCGTCCGTCCGAGAACTGCGAATCCTTCGTATACTTGCCGCCCAGCAAACCTGACGCCAGAGGGAAGTAAGGGATGAACGAAATGCTGTTCTCCGCCGCATAAGGAAGAATATCACGCTCTTTGTCGCGTTGGATCAGGTTGTATTCGTCCTGGATGACGTCGACGTAGCCGTCCTTGTTCGCTTCCCGCAATTGCTCGATGGTGAAGTTGGATACGCCGATAGCCCGAATTTTTCCCTCGTCCTTCAGCTTCTTCAACGCGCCCACGGCCTCGTCCTTCGGCGTCCGTTCGTCTGGAAAGTGAATGTAGAACAAGTCAATATAGTCGGTCTGCATACGCCGCAGGCTGCTCTCGACGGCGGCCGTCAGGAAGGCGGGAGAGTTGTCGAGCTCCACTTTGCCGTCCACGAACTTGTGCGCCCCTTTGGTGGCGATCACGATGTCCGATCGGTTGCTCCTCTCCTTGATCACTTCACCGATAAGCTTCTCGGAGTGCTCCGGCCCGTAGATGAACGCCGTGTCCAGAAAGTCGATGCCCTGATCGAAGGCCGTACGGACGACCTCCTTGCCTGTCTCATCGTTCAAGTTCGGGTGAATGTTATGTCCCCCGACCGCGTTGGCGCCAAGCCCAATCGGATTCACCCATAAGTCCGTCTTTCCGATGCGCGTCTTCTCCGTCATTCCCCTTCACTCCTTTGTTCAATGTGCCTATAAGTATAGCAGTTGCGGAGTGCCCCTGGCAAACAAAGGAAAAACGTATCCATGCATCATTTTGCCAAGTTCGCCATACTTGCGCCCTGTTCGTGTGGTGTTAAAGATGCGAAGATAGTAACCAAGAGGCCGAGCGGGCATTGGCTTGAGCGGCGCTCCCATCTTCCGGCTATTGCTAACCTTCCTTCTACGTCCCTTACCATGGTTTTAGGGTAGCAGCTTTCCGGAAGATAGCAGACTGCAGTCGCCAGGCTATCGTCTTTCTTCCTTCTACAACAACTTGGGTTATTAGAGGGGCGGCTTTCCTGGCGATGCAGTTCAATGAAAAGGGGTATGCCATTATGCAGAACGACATTTATTTGCGCAGAAGCCGAAAAGTAATCGTGGTCCCGGAACAATCAAAGCTTCCGGACGCGCATTTGGCGACGGCAATGAAAAATATAGCAGCACTCGGCTTCACCTGCTCTCCAGCACTGCTTGCGGCTCTTCGCACACTATCGGAGGTTTCGTTTATCAGGTGGTACAAAGCATTGATCCATAGCTTGAAAAAGCTTGTTGGCGCACATGTTCCATATCGGCCGATGTATCCGAATTTCCCGCAGCAAGTCATGGAAACCAGCGATGCCGAGTTATATTTGAATGCATGGTTTCATTATGTGACGAATGAAGTGCCGGAGATGGAGCCGATCGATCGGGAGATATTGCAGAGTAAGGTGAAGCTGGACATGATCGAACTCGGCAGCGAGGAGGGCTTCTTCCAGTTAATGCGTCAGCTGATGGAAGCTAATACTTCCATCTCGGACACGGACAAAAAGGATCTGGCTTGGGTCATTGAGCATGACCATGACATTGACGCTTTATTGCCGGATGCGATCCGGCATAAGGAGCAGGTTGGTTTTATCGTTGCTACATTGCTGCGTAGCGGCAAAGCGGACGTGACTCGCATTCAACGCTATGTAAAGACCGCGACAGATGTGCTGCGTCTAGCGGTTGCCTGGTCGGATGGCGATGTCAGCCTGGCGGCGAACACGCCATTTCGCAAGTTTACACGTGCAGAGCGGCGGTTGCTGCTTGGCTTGCTGGAGCAATGCCCGAATCCAATCGAAGATATGCTGCGTTATCGCGACCGATGGGTGCGTCTTGGCGAGATTTTGCATCCTTCGGAATACAAGAGCCGTTATCCGCTAAGCCAGGAAGCGTTCGATGTGCTGCGCAACAACCGGCCCTATGCGACATTCGGTCATCGTGTCGAGGAGGCGCTGCGCTATTTCGATACCGATCAGGCCGTGGAGCAGCTATTGGAGCGGCCGGGTGAATTTGCCCGGCGATTGGATCATTTGCTGCGCCTGGAAGGAGCGGAGGCGTCCTGGATTGCATCGTTTTTTGAATCGGTAGCGGATCGGGTGGCGACAGCGGTCTTGCTGCAGGTGATGACGCATTTCAAGTATCGCCAGTATTCCAATGAACTGCGGCTGTTTTTCCCGAAAGGCAATGTGGCCAAAGCGTTCTCCTTGCCAGATACGCGGCCTCCCATTGCGTCGGATGCATGCGCTGCTGTAGTGGAGCTTTGTGAGCAGACGCTGCTCGCCCGCTTCGCCAAGTTGCCTGGTCTCGGGAATGTCTATCTAGATGCCCAATTACAGAACTATATGGTGCCCTTCTCCCAGCGTTCCGCAAGCAAGGCCCTGCGTACGCTCGTGCGCGGCAGCAAGTTAGCCATGCCGGAAGGGGATACGATTCGTTTTTTCCTGTGGTGGAAAGAAGGAGTGGCAGACGGAAAGCCGACAGGCCGTACCGATATTGATCTCTCTGCCGGCTTGTACGATGACGTCTGGAATTACAAGGAGCATATCTCGTATACGAACTTGCGCTCTGCGCGCTACAAGGCGGCGCATAGCGGCGATATCGTAGCTGCACCGCATGGCGCATGCGAATTCATCGACATCGATATCCCCTCTGTCATCAAGTACGGCGGACGATATATTGTTGCCTCGCTGCATTCGTTCACGGGACAAGTGTATAGCGATTTGCCGGAATGCTTCGCTGGCTGGATGATGCGTCAGCATCCGAATTCAGGGGAAGTGTTCGATCCTGCAACCGTAGTAGATCGCATTGACTTGACGGCCAACACGCAGATAGCCATTCCAGCTATACTGGATTTGGCGGAGCGCACCGTGATTTGGTGCGATCTTGCTTTGACCCGTAATCCGAATTTCTATAACAATGTGGAAGGACATCAGACTGGAGTTGTCGCCATGGGCAAAGCGATGACAACGACAGCCAAGCCCAGTCTGTATGATTTATTTCGACTGCACGCGCTGGCGCGCGGACAGCTTGTAGAGCGGGAAGAGGAGGCGCAGACGGTATTTGCCCTTCAGCGCGGGATCACTCCGTTCGATATGGAGGAGATTATGGCGTCGTTCTTGGCTTCGTAGGGGCAGCTACGGTTTGTGTGTAATATCTTCGGAGATTCGGGAAACGGTCGGAGAGATTAGGGGCAGTCCCGTTCCTCTCCTTTCTATCATTTACTCCTATTTGTGAAAGTCAGCTTCCTGATTTGGATTTTTGTGAGGCCAGATAACTTAAAAATATTTGCTTGTGATATACTGAGAAAGATATGAAGACGCGCTTGGTGCAAACGAGGGAGTATAAAAAAATGGAATAAAAATGCTGAAAACGGCCAGGTGCGAATGTGAAGCTCACATGAAATCCCGGGGGGGATTCGCACTAATTTTCTTGAAATGTTATCCAAAAAAGTTGGTGAAAATGGATTTGTTGAAACTTATTTCAATCTAGTTTTCCCATTTCCTATGAAGTTTTCAGTAAGAAATAATTGTTTTGTTATATCTTGTGCTATTTTTCGCTGTCGCATCCTACACGGATGCGTGGATTGAAATCCACTGTCAATCGTCTGTGAAAATGTCACTTTAACTGTGCTATGAAAATGTCATTTGTGTGATCAGAGGTCAGCCTTACCAGGTGACCTCTGCATAGCTATTATGTTGTGAGTACATTGCATCTTGGAATGCACTGTTATTTGTGGTACGCTTAGTTTTGGTTTTAGTTGAATCATACGTGGTTTTCCACGGATGATTCTGGGCGGGTTTGCGTGGCGACGCAGAACTCGCCTTTTTTGATCCAGACGTCCTGCGCTGTGGCTTCTGAGTTTCTTTCAGTGCCCAGGGCTGGCCTTGGTGCCACAATAATACGTCCCCTGTTAACGTCTCCCGCACTTCAACCGTCGTTTTTGCATCTAGACGAAGGGAAGCAGGCTGGGCAAGGGTATAGCACTTTCCGTTGTACGAGAGGGTGTTTCCGGTCCCGAGTTGCCGATAATTGCGAAGCGTGAACACATGATTTAAATCGATAGACGGATCAAGCTTCAGGTAAGCCGAAACGGTCATTTTAGGCTCTATGGCAAATTTGTGATTGTGCTTCTGCAATAGGCTAGGCAGAGCCGCGTTCGCCTCTTCCAGCGTCTTGATGCCAAGAAGCCGCAGTTCGATCACCAAGCGATCCTGGAACGTTTGCCAGAGACGTTCCACCCGTCCCTTGGCTTGCGGTGTAATTGCCTTGATGTGCTCAATATGCAAGTCAGCCATCGCTTTGCCGAAGTGGGAGAGCGGTTTGGTCTCCCCAGCGAGCTCTTGCTCGAGCGTCAGCTTTTCGTTAGGCGACCGGAAAATCGTATGCCGATCACTGTAAAGCCCAAGGGGAATCCCGTATTTTTCTATCCCTTGCTGCATGACAAGGGAATAGGCCTCCCGGCATTCGTTCGGACGAAAGACGGCACCGACAACCGTACCTGTTGCATCGTCAATCGCAGCATGCAGCGTAAAGGACGGAGCCCGATCCTCCAACCATGCATAAGGAGTTGCGTCAATCTGCCACAGCATGCCGGCTTGCGGTTTGCGTTCGCGTGGCGGATGGGCTTTACTGCGGCGCCGTTGCTTGGCCTGCTTAAGCCCGCTAGTTAGAAGGATGCGCCTTACGCTGGAAGCACTCAGTGTCAGCGATTCATGCTCCTCAAGAAGCTCTGCGAAGTGACAGCAATTGCTCCCGTAATACTTGGCTGTGTACAGCTCAATGACTCGTTCCTTCACTTCATTGGGTAGGGCGTGGCCGTTTCCCCCGATTCTTGTGTATGAGTTCTTGTGCCCCTTTTCCGGATTGGTATTTCTTCTTTAATCGAATGACTTGGCGTTCTGATAAACCAAGCGCTGCCGCTACCTCCCTATTGGTCATCCGCCCATCTATGATTTTCTCCACAACGAGTACCTTCTTCATTTCTGCTTTCGTCAATGTCATTATCT
>NZ_ALKF01000125.1:0-17842 GCF_000283315.1 Paenibacillus sp. OSY-SE
AGAGGCTGTACATTTTGCATCAGCTGGAAGGGGCGGAGCAGAGCTACAACATGCCGGGGGTGATGCTCCTCGAAGGGCAGCTTGACCGGAATCGGTTCGAGGAGGCGTTCCGCAGCTTGATCGGGCGCCACGAAACGCTGCGCACCGGCTTTGAAATGGTGAATGGCGAACCGGTGCAGCGTATATGCCGCGAAGTGAATTTCTCGGTGGAGATGATGCAGGCGAGCGAAGGGGAAGCCGATGCCGCCATCCGTTCCTTTATTCGCCCGTTCGATCTGGAGAAGCCGCCGCTCCTCCGAGTGGGGCTGATCGAGTTAAGCCAGGATCGGCATATTCTGATGTACGACATGCATCACATCATATCCGACGGCGTGTCGATGGAAATTGTGGTGGAGGAGTTCGTCCGCTTGTACGGCGGCGAGAAACTGCCGCCGCTGCGCATTCAGTATAAGGATTATGCCGCGTGGCAGCAGTCCGAGCCGCAGCAGGAGCTCATGAAGCAGCAGGAGAGTTATTGGTTGCAGGCGTTTGGCGGAGAGCTTCCGGTGCTGGAAATGCCGGCGGATTATGCGCGTCCTTCCGTCCAGAGCTACGAAGGGGATACCTTCGAATTCGCGATCGATCCTGGGCTAAGCGAAGCGCTGCGCCGGATTGCGGCAGAGAGCGGAACGACATTGTACATGGTGCTGCTTGCTGCCTATACGATTCTGCTTCAGAAGTATACAGGCCAGGAAGACATTATCGTGGGAACGCCGAATGCGGGCAGAACGCACGGTGATTTGCAGCCGCTTATCGGCATGTTCGTCAATACGCTGGCGATCCGCAATTATCCGGCAGGCTCGAAGACGTTCCTGGAATATTTGGAGCAGGTCAAAGAAACGAGCTTGGGCGCCTTCGAGAATCAGGATTACCCGTTCGAAGAACTGGTGGAAAAGCTGCAGGTAGCGCGAGATTTGAGCCGCAATCCGCTGTTCGATACGATGTTTTCTTTGCACAATATGGACAGCAAGGATCTGGAGCTCGCAGAGCTTCGCTTGAAGCCGTACCCAGCTGAATACAAGGTGGCAAAATTCGACCTGAGCCTGGACGTGGCGGAAGGCGCGGAAGGGATGGCATGCAGTCTGGAATACGCCACGGCGCTATACAGACGGGAATCGATTGAAAGAATGGCGAAGCACTTCGGCCAGCTGCTTGAGGCCATTACGCAAGAGCCGGAGGCGCGGCTGTCCTCGCTCGGCATGCTCACAGAGGAGGAGAAGGCTCAGATTCAGCATGTGTTCAACGATGCGGAGGCAGGGCGTTCGCAGCAGAAGACGGTGCCTGAATTGTTCGAGGAGCAGGTGGAGCGCACGCCGGATCGGATTGCGGTCGTGCATGAGGACAAGCAGTTGACGTACCGGGAGCTGAACGAACGGGCGAACCGGCTGGCGCGCACGCTGCGGGCCGAGGACGTAAAGCCCGAACAGTTGGTCGGCATCATGGCCGATCGCTCGCTGGACATGATCGTGGGCATTATGGCCATCTTGAAATCCGGCGGCGCCTATGTGCCAATCGATCCGAAATATCCGGAGGATCGGATTCACTATATGCTGGACGATTCGAACGCGCAAGTGCTGCTGGCCCAGCGTCATCTGCAAGCGCGGGCCGCATTCTCCGGCAGAAGGATTACGCTGGATGAGGAAGCGTTCTACGACGAGGACGGCTCCAACCTGGAACGGGTGAATCAGCCGGAGCACCTGAGCTATGTCATCTATACCTCGGGAACGACGGGCAAGCCGAAAGGGGTCATGATCGAGCACAGACAGATGGCAGTCTTGTCGGCCGCGTGGGAAAGCGAATACGGCTTGCGGGAAGAGAGCATGCGCTGGATGCAGTGGGCGAGCTTTTCATTCGATGTCTTCTCGGGAGACCTGATCCGCGCGCTGCTGCATGGGGGTGAACTCATTTTATGTCCGGAAGAGTCCAGGGCGAACCCGGCCGAAATCTACGAGCTCATTCGCAAGCATCGGATTCAGATGTTCGATGTCACTCCGTCGCTCGCCATTCCGCTGATGGAATATGTATACGAGAACAAGCTGGACATCAGCAGTATGAAGCTGGCAGTCGTAGGGGCGGATCATTGCCCGAAGGAGGAATTCCAGAAGCTGCTGGAACGATTCGGTTCGCAAATGAGGATCGTGAACAGCTACGGGGTAACGGAGACGACCATCGATTCCTGCTACTTCGAGCAGGCGAGCACGGAAGGGCTGCGAACGGTGCCAATCGGCAAACCTCTGCCGGGTGTGACGATGTACATTCTGGATGATCACCATTCTTTGCTGCCGGTCGGGATAACGGGCGAGCTCTATATTGGCGGACCTTGCGTGGGCCGGGGCTATTGGAAGCGGCCGGACCTGACGGCGGAGAAATTCGTCGACAATCCGTTCGCTCCGGGCGAGCGAATGTACCGGACAGGCGACTTGGCCCGGTGGCTGCCGGACGGCAACGTCGAATATTTGGGGCGGATCGATCATCAAGTGAAGATCCGGGGCTACCGGATCGAGATTGGCGAAGTGGAGTCCCAACTGCTGAAAACGCCGTTCATCCGTGAAGCGGTCGTCGTCGCGCGGGAAGACGCCGGCGGACAGAAGTCATTGTGCGCATACTTCGTCGCCGAACGCGAGCTGACAGTGAGCGAGCTGCGGGGAGCATTGGCCGCAGAACTGCCGGGTTACATGATTCCATCGTACTTCGTCCAGTTGAAGCAGCTGCCGTTGACGCCGAACGGAAAAATCGACCGTAAAGCGCTGCCGGCTCCGGAAGGAAGCGCGCATACCGGAACTGACTATGTCGCGCCGCGAACCGAGGCGGAGAAGACTCTGGCAGCCGTGTGGCAGGCTGTATTAGGCGCAGAGCGTGTTGGATTGATGGATCATTTCTTCGAGCTTGGAGGCGACTCCATCAAATCGATTCAAGTGTCTTCCCGGCTGCATCAAGCCGGCTACAAGCTGGAAATCCGGGATTTATTCAAATATCCGACCATCGCGGAGCTCAGTCCGCATATCCAGCCGGTTGGCAGAATGGCAGACCAAGGCGAAGTAAGCGGTACGGTACCGCTGACTCCGATTCAACGCTGGTATTTCGGGCAGCAGTTCGCCGATCCGCATCACTATAACCAATCGGTCATGCTGCACCGGAAAGAGGGCTTCGACACAGCCGCGATCCGCAAGGCGCTGCAGAAGCTTGTGGAGCATCATGATGGGCTGCGGATGGTGTTCCGCAAGACGGAGGAAGGATATACGGCGTGGAATCGTGGAATCGGAGAAGGCGAGCTCTATCGTCTGTACGTGGCGGACTTTACGGGGGTTGCGGCGTGTGAACGGATGATTGAAGCCGCAGCGAACGAGATACAAAGCGGCATCGATTTGCAGGCTGGTCCATTGGTGAGAGCCGGGTTGTTCCACGGCGCGGACGGGGATCATTTGCTCATCGTCATCCATCATGCCGTCGTTGACGGCGTCTCTTGGCGCATCTTGCTCGAAGACTTCGCCGCAAGCTATGAACAAGCGCTGAAGGGCCAAGCACTGCGCTTGCCTTTCAAGACCGATTCCTATCGTACATGGTCCGATCAGCTCGTTGAATACGCGCGCAGTCCGGTCATGCAGCGCGAACGGGCGTATTGGCAGCGTATCGCGCAGACGGCAGCGAAGCCTCTGCCTAGGGATTATGAAGCGGAATGCTCTTTGCAGCAGGATAGTGAATCCGTCACCGTCCAGTGGAGCCAAGAGGCTACCGAACAGCTATTGAAGCATGTCCATCGGGCGTATAACACGGAAATGAACGACATTCTGCTGACGGCGTTGGGAATGGCCGTGCAAAAATGGTGTGGCCGCGACAGAGTGCTGGTTACGCTGGAAGGGCACGGCCGGGAATCCATCATGACGGACATCGACATCACACGCACCGTCGGTTGGTTTACGAGCGAGTATCCGGTGTTGCTCGAGATGGAGCCGGACAAAAGCTTATCCTCCCGCATCAAGAAGATGAAGGAGGACCTGCGCCAAATTCCGAACAAAGGCATCGGCTATGGCATCGGCCGATATATGTCCGAGCTGCACGATGAAGCCGTCTGGGGAGGAGCAGAACCGGATATCAGCTTCAATTACTTGGGACAGTTCGATCAGGATATGAAGAACAATGAGATGGAAGTATCTCCATATTCAAGCGGTATGGAAGTGAGCCGTCAACAAGCCCGCACCCATGCGCTGGATATCAACGGAATGGTGGCAGACGGGTCACTGGCGCTGGAACTGAGTTACAGCAGGAAGGAATACCGCAAGGAGACAATCGAGGCATTGTCCATATATCTGCAGGAGAGCCTGCAGGAGATTATACTCCATTGCACTGCGAAAGAACGGCCGGAGGTCACGCCGAGCGACATCTTGCTGCAAGGATTGAGCGTAGAGGAACTGGAGCAAATAGCGAAGCAGACGCAGCGCATCGGAGACATCGAGAATATGTATACCTTGACGCCGATGCAGAAGGGGATGTGGTTCCACAGCGCCATGGATCAGCATGCGGGCGCTTATTTTGAACAAACGCGGTTTACCCTCCAGGGCGCGCTCGACGTAGAGGTCTTTGCCAAAAGCCTGGATGCATTGGCCAAGCAACATGCCGTGCTGCGGACGAACTTCTATAACGGCTGGAACGGCGAACTGCTGCAAATTGTATTTAGAGACAAGCGGCTTGGATTCGCTTATGAAGATTTGTGCGCTTTGCCGGAAGCCGAGCGAGAGACGCATGTCGAGACTTTGACGCAAGAGGACCGTATGCGGGGATTTGATTTGGAACAGGATGCGCTCATGCGCGTATCGGTGGTGCGCATGGCGGAAGAAAGCTATCAGGTGCTGTGGAGCTCCCATCATATTCTGATGGATGGCTGGTGCTTGCCGCAGCTTACACAGGAATGGTTCGACACATATTCCGCCTATGTGCAGCATCAGCATCTCGAGCGGACAACGGCACCTGCGTACAGTCAATATATCGAGTGGTTGGAACAACAGGATGACCAAGCGGCATCGGCGTATTGGGCGAATTATTTGGCTGGTTATGACCAACAAACGGTACTGCCGCAAGCGAAGGGGCAAGGTCGCAGCGATGAGTACGCCGCGGAGCGCATCTTGTGCGAATTGGGCAAGGCCTTGACCGGGCGGATGAGCCATGTAGCCAAGCAGCACCAGGTGACGCTGAATACGTTAATGCAGGCGGCATGGGCCATCCTTTTGCAGAAATACAATGGCACAGACGATGTGGTGTTCGGCGGGGTCGTATCGGGCAGACCGGCGGAAATTCCAGGGATTGAAGCGATGATCGGACTGTTCATCAACACGATTCCGGTTCGCGTCACCTGCGAAGCGGAGACGAGCTTTGCCGAGTTGATGGGACGGCTGCAGGAGCAGGCATTGGAATCCGGACGATACGATTATTATCCGCTGTATGAGATTCAAGCGCAGTGCGAGCAGAAGCAGGATCTAATTTCCCATCTCATGGTATTCGAGAACTACCCGATGGAAGAACAGATGGAGCAAGCCGGAAGCGATGATCGGGGCAAGCTGACGATTACCGACGTCGAGGTGGCGGAACAAACGAACTATGATTTCAACCTGGTCGTCGTGCCAGGTGACGAAATTGTGATTCGCCTGGAGTATAACGCGAACGTGTTCGATCGGGAGAGCATAGAGCAGCTGCAGGGTCATCTCGTGCATGTGCTTGAGCAGATTACGGCCAACCCGCATATGGCCGTGGGCGAGCTGGAACTGGCGACCGCCGGGGAGAAAACGCAGCTGATGCTCGCGTTCAACGATACGGCAGCGGAGTATCCGCGGGAGAAGACGATCCATCAGATGTTCGAAGAACAGGCCGAACGAACCCCGGATGCGGCGGCGGTCCTGTTCGAGCAGGAACAGCTGACGTACCGGGAACTGAACGAGCGCGCGAACCGCTTGGCCCGGACGCTGCGAGCATTAGGAGTACAGCCGGATCAGTTGGTCGGCATCATGGCCGAGCGTTCGCTGGAGATGATGGTTGGCATCATGGCGATTTTGAAGGCTGGCGGGGCGTACGTGCCGATCGCTGCGGATTCTCCAGAAGAGCGCATCCGCTACCTGCTGGAGGATTCGGGAGCGCAGGTGCTCTTGCTCCAGGGCCGTGCGGGAGAAGAAGTGTCCTTTGCAGGCCGCATCGTTAATCTGGATGACGCAAATTCCTATGCCGGCGACGGTTCGAATCCGGAACGGGTCAACCAGGCCAGCGATGCCGCTTATGTCATCTATACGTCGGGGACGACGGGCAGACCGAAAGGCGTTCTGGTGGAGCACGGTTCAGTCATCAACCGCTTGCTGTGGATGCAGAAACGATATCCAATCGGTCCGAGCGATACGATTATGCAGAAGACGGCGATTACGTTTGACGTCTCCGTCTGGGAGCTATTCTGGTGGGCTTTCGTCGGTTCCAAAGTGTGCCTGCTGCCGGTCGGCGGGGAGAAGAACCCGGCCGTCATTCTGGATACGATCGAGCGGCAGCATATCAGCACGATGCATTTTGTGCCGTCCATGCTGCATGCCTTCCTTGAATATGTCGAGGAGCAGCCGGTCGCGGAACGGGAGCGCAGCTTGGCTTCATTGCGGCGGGTGTTCGCGAGTGGGGAGGCACTAACTGCTTCGCAGGCAGAAAGATTCGAACGATGCATCGCGCCGGTGAATGGAGCGCGGCTTATCAACCTGTATGGGCCGACGGAAGCGACCGTGGATGTGACGTACTTTGATTGCCAGGCAGGACAGCCATATACGAGCGTGCCGATCGGACGACCGATTGACAATACGCAAATCTATATCGTGAACCGGCAGAATCAACTGCAGCCTATCGGCGTAGCCGGGGAATTATGCATCGCGGGCGCAGGCTTGGCTCGAGGCTACTGGGAGCGGCCGGAGCTAACGGCGGAGAAATTCGTGGAAATTCCATTCAAGCCTAGTGAGCGGATGTACCGGACGGGCGACTTGGCCCGCTGGCTGCCGGATGGCAACATCGAATATTTAGGCCGGCTTGACCACCAAGTGAAAATTCGGGGGTATCGAATCGAGCTTGGCGAAATCGAGGCCCAACTGCTGCAAGCCGCAGCCATCCGGGAAACGGTTGTCGTCGCGCGGGAGGATGAGAGCGGACAGAAAGCATTGTGTGCCTACTTCGCCGCAGACAGCGAGCTGACGGTAAGCGAGCTGAGATCAGCGCTGGCCGCACAATTGCCGGACTACATGATTCCGTCATACTTCGTGCAGCTTGAGCGATTGCCGTTGTCGGCGAACGGGAAAATCGACCGCAAGGCGCTGCCGAGCCCAGAAGGAAGCTTGTACACCGGAACAGAGTACGTCGCCCCGCGGACCGAGGCGGAAAAGACGATCGCAGTCGTGTGGCAGGCGGTGCTGGGCATCGAGCGGGTCGGAGTAACGGATCATTTCTTCGAGCTTGGCGGCGATTCCATCAAATCCATTCAAGTGGCTTCCCGGCTGCAGCAGGCCGGCTATAAGCTTGAAATCCGGGAGCTGTTCAAGTACCCGACCATCGCGCAGTTAAGTCTGCAGGTCCGGCCGGTTGCCAGAATGGCCGATCAAGGAGAAGTGGCAGGGGAGATGCCTCTGACACCAATCTTAAGCTGGTTCATGGAACAGGAATTCGCGAATCCGCATCACTTTAACCAATCGATTATGCTGCACCGGCAGGAAGGGTTCGACGAAGTGGCGATTCGAAAAACGCTGCATAATATCGTCGAGCACCACGACGCGCTGCGAATGGTATTCCGCAAGACAGAACATGGCGGGTATAAGGCGTGGAACCGGGGAATCAGCGAAGGCGATCTCTACAGTTTGGACGTGGCGGACTTCAAAGAAGATCCGGAGTGCGGCCGTTCGATCGAAGCCAAGGCGAATGAGATTCAGAGCGGCATCGATCTGCAGACGGGTCCATTGGTGAAAGCGGGATTGTTCCACTGTGCAGACGGGGATCATCTATTGATCGTCATCCATCATACCGTCATAGACGGCATCTCTTGGCGGATCTTGCTTGAAGACATTGCAGATGGGTACGAGCAAGCGTTGAAAGGACAAGAGATTCGTCTTCCGGTCAAAACCGATAGCTACCGCATCTGGTCGGAGCAACTCGCAACGTACGCACATAGTTCTGACTTGGAGAATGAACGGGCATACTGGCAGCGCATCGCGCAGACGGACACGGAGCCTCTGCCCAAGGACTGGGAAGCGGCCTGCTCCTTGCAGCGCGAAAGCGAGTCCGTGAACGTCCAATGGAGCAGGGAGGATACGGAGCGGCTGTTGAAGCATGTTCACCGGGCATACAATACGGAGATGAACGATATTTTGCTGGCGGCATTGGGAATGGCCGTGCACAAATGGTGCGGTCGCGATCGAGTGCTGGTCACGCTGGAAGGCCACGGCCGGGAATCCATCTTGACGGATATCGACATTACGCGTACCGTGGGATGGTTTACAAGCGAATATCCAGTTTTGATTGAAGCGGAGCCGGACAAGACATTGTCTTATCGGATCAAACAGGTGAAGGAGAATTTGCGCCGCATTCCGAACAAGGGCATCGGGTATGGCATCTGCCGATATTTATCGTCTGCGCAAGAACCTGCATGGACGGAAGCGTTCACGCCTGAACTTCGCTTCAACTATTTGGGACAGTTCGATCAGGATCTGCAAGGCAACGAGTTGGAATTATCATCTTATTCAAGCGGTTCGGATATGAGTGACGAACAGGTGCGCAATTACAGTTTGGATATTAGCGGAATGATCGTGGATGGCTTGCTATCGCTGGACGTGAGTTACAGCGGCAAGGAATACCGCAAGGAAACCATCGAAGAGTTGGCCGGATGTTTGCTGGTGAGCCTGCAGGAGATCATTGACCATTGCGCAGCAAAGGAACGTCCTGAATTAACGCCGAGCGATGTTTTGCTGCAAGGATTGAGCGTGGAGGAGCTTGATCAGATCGCGGAACAAACGCGGCGCAACGGAGAAATCGAAAATATTTATACGCTGACGCCAATGCAGAAAGGCATGTGGTTCCACAGCGCGATGGACCGGCAGTCGGGGGCGTATCATGAACAGACACGATTTACGATAGAAGGAGAGCTCGATACAGATGTCTTCGTCAAGAGCCTGGACGCATTGGCGAACAATCACGCCGTGCTGCGAACGAACTTCCTGAGCGGCTGGAATGGCGAACCGCTGCAAGTCGTGTTCCGCGATAAGCGAATTGGATTCGCTTATGCAGATTTGCGGGAGCTGCAAGAAGCGGATCGGAACAGATGCATCGAAAAATCGGCAGCTGAGGATCATGCTCGCGGATTCGATCTGGAGCAGGATGCGCTGATGCGCGTAATGGTCATGCGTACGGGAGAATCAAGTTATCAGGTGATCTGGAGTTCGCATCATATTTTGATGGACGGCTGGTGCTTGCCTCAGCTTGCCAAAGAGCTGTTTGACACGTACTCCGTCTACTTGCAGCAGCACCACCCCGAGCAGGCAACATCGGTGCCGGCGTACAGTCAATATATCGAATGGCTGGAGCAGCAAGATGAAGCAGCGGCCTCCGCATATTGGAGCGAATATCTGGCTGGATATGATCAGCAAGCGGCATTGCCGCAACAGACGGCGCAAGGCCGGGGCGAAGAATACGTTGCCGAGAAGCTGACCTGCGAATTAGGCAAAACCTTGAGCGGACGCATGAGCAGGGTGGCCAGACAGCATCAGGTCACCTTGAATACGCTGCTGCAAGCGGCATGGGGCATCATCCTGCAGAAATACAACGGAACCCGCGACACAGTGTTCGGCAGCGTCGTATCCGGAAGGCCGGCGGAGATTCCGGGAATCGAAGCGATGATTGGGTTATTTATCAACACGATACCGGTCCGGGTCAGCTGCGAGGCGAAGACGAGCTTCGCGGAAGTGATGGGGCGGCTGCAAGAGCAGGCGTTAGAATCTGGCAAGTACGACTATTATCCGTTGTATGAAATTCAGGCCCGCTGCTCGCAAAAGCAAGATTTAATATCGCAGATTATGGTGTTCGAGAACTACCCGATGGATGAACAGATGGAGCAAGCAGGCAACGACGATCAGGGAATGCTGGCGATAACGAACGTCGAAGTGGCCGAGCAAACGAACTATGATTTCAACTTCATCGTCGTGCCAGGAGAAGAGATTGTCATCAACTTCGATTACAATGCGCGCGTTTTTGATCGGACGAGCATGGAGCGGTTGCAAGGTCATCTGGTGAATGTTCTGGAACAAATCGCGGCCAACCCGCAAGTGACCGTAGGGGAACTTAAGCTGGCGACCGAGGCGGAGCAAGCGGAGATTACAAGCATATTCAATAATGCGCGAACGGAATATCCGCGGGATAAGACGATTCACCGCTTATTCGAGGAGCAGGCGGAACGAACCCCTGATGCGATTGCCGTCATGTATGAGAACAGTCAGTTGACATACCGAGAATTGAACGAACGGGCGAACCGGTTGGCTAGGACGCTGAGAGCCGATGGTGCAGGGGCTGACCGTTTGGTGGGTCTGATGGTTGAACGTTCCCTAGACATGATGGTGGGGATAATAGCGATTTTGAAGTCTGGAGGGGCATACGTGCCAATCGACCCGGAATATCCGGAAGAGCGAATCCGTTACATGCTCGAGGACTCCGGGACGCAAATCATCGTAACGCAGCGTCATCTGCAAGAGCGAATTCCGGGGGCAGGCACACGCGTCATCTTAGATGATGAGCACTCTTATAGCAGCGACAGCACGAATCTGGATCTGAACAACGGTCCTGCCGACTTGGCATATGTCATATACACGTCGGGCACGACGGGCAAACCGAAAGGGAATTTGACGATGCACCGCAATATCGTGCGGGTCGTTCAAGGCGCTGACTATATCGACATTGGAGAGCAGGACAATGTGCTGCAGCTATCCAGCTATGCCTTCGACGGCTCAACATTCGATATGTACGGAGCTTTGCTGAACGGAGCCAGACTCGTTCTTATTCCGCAAGAGACCTTGTTGGATGTAGAACGGCTCGCAGAGCTAATCGAACGCGAGCGCATCTCCGTCATGTTCATTACAACCGCGTTCTTCAATGTGCTCGTTGATGTGAAGGCTGACTGCCTGCGCCATATTCGCGCCATTTTGTTCGGCGGAGAGCGCGTTTCCGTCAGCCATGTCCGCAAAGCGCTGCGTCATTTGGGACCAGGCAAAATCAAGCATGTTTACGGTCCGACGGAGAGTACGGTTTTTGCCACTTGTCACGACGTGAATGAAGTGGCGGCGGATGCCCTCAATGTTCCGATTGGACGCCCGATCAGCAACACAACGATTTACATCGTCAACGAAGAGAACGGCTTGCAGCCGATTGGGGTGGCCGGAGAATTGTGCGTAGCCGGAGACGGGCTCGCGCGGGGCTACTTGAACCGTCCGGAGTTGACGGCGGAGAAGTTCGTGGACAACCCGTTCGTTCCAGGAGAGCGGATGTACCGGACAGGTGACTTGGCAAGATGGCTGCCGGATGGAAGCATCGAATATGTAGGCAGGATCGACCATCAGGTTAAAATACGCGGCTATCGCATTGAATTAGGCGAAGTGGAGGCGCATCTGCTGAAAGTCCAGCCTGTTCAGGAAGGGACCGTTGTCGCCCGGGAAACCGGAAGCGGCGAGAAGCAGCTGTGCGCATACTTTGTGGCGGAAAGCACGCTATCGGCTAGTGAGCTGCGCGGCGCTATGGCGCAACAATTGCCGGGATACATGATCCCGTCCTATTTTGTCCAGCTGGAGCGGATGCCGCTGACGCCGAACGGCAAGGTTGACCAGAAAGCGCTGCCTGCGCCGGAAGAGCATGTGCAGACAGGAACGGAATATATTGCGCCCCGCACGCCTCAGGAGGAGCAGTTGGCCCGAATCTGGCAAGAGGTGCTCGGACTGGAGAAGGTCGGCGTAAATGACAACTTCTTCGAGCTCGGCGGACACTCCTTGCGCGCCACTACGATGGCAAGCAAGCTGCATAAGGAGCTGAGCATTGAGCTGCCGCTGCGGGACGTATTTAAGCACCCGACCCTCGAAGCGATGGCTGAGCGCATTGCCGGATTGGGACAGCAGATGTACACGTCCATTCCGCTGGTCGAAGAGCAAGCGCATTATCCGCTATCCTCGGCCCAGAAGAGGCTGTATATTTTGCATCAGCTGGAAGGAGCGGAGCTTAGCTATAACATGCCGAACATGCTGCTGCTGGAGGGGGCGCTCGATCGGGAGCGGTTCGAAGCGGCGTTCCGCAAGCTGATTGCTCGGCACGAATCGTTCCGCACCGGCTTCGAAATGATTAACGGCGAACCGATGCAGCGGATATACGAGAATGTGGACTTTGCGGTGGAGTATATGCAAGCAAGCGACAAAGAAGCCGAAGCAAGGCTGCGTCAATTCGTGCGCGCGTTCAAGCTTGAGGAGCCGCCGCTCCTGCGGGTAGGATTGATCGAATTGGCTCAGGAACGCCATATTCTGATGTTCGATATGCATCATATCGTTTCCGACGGCACGTCGATGGGAATTCTCATCAACGAATTCGTCCGCTTGTACGGCGGAGAAGAACTGCAGCCGCTGCGCATTCAGTACAAGGATTTTGCCGCATGGCAGCAATCCGACGCGCGGCAAGAGCAGATGAAGCAACAGGAAGCTTATTGGCTGCAGGCGCTTGGCGGAGAGCTGCCGGTGCTGGAAATGCCAACGGACCATGTACGGCCTGCTGTTCAGAGCTTCCGGGGAGATATACTGCAATTCGTTATCGGCCGGGACCAATGCGCAGCATTGCGGCATATCGGTTCGGAGAACGGCGCAACGTTGTATATGGTGCTATTGGCAGCCTATACCGCTCTGCTGCACAAATATACGGGACAGGAAGACATCATCGTAGGTACGCCGATCGCAGGCAGAAACCATGGAGATGTGCAGCCGCTCATCGGGATGTTCGTCAACACGCTGGCCATCCGCAATTATCCGATGGGCGAGAAGACATTCCATTCCTACTTGGAGGAAGTAAAAGACACGACCTTGGGCGCTTATGAAAACCAGAACTATCCGTTCGAGGATCTGGTGGAGAACGTGCAGGTCGCGCGGGATATGAGCCGGAATCCGATTTTTGACACGATGTTTATTTTACAAAATGCGGAGCAGGGCGAGATGAATATCAACGGGCTGCATATCGCGAACTATCAGAGCGAGCATACCGTGTCGAAGTTTGACTTGACGTTCCAGGCCGAGGAAGCGGAAGAGGAGATTGTGTGTAGCATCGAATATGCTACCGAGCTATACGAGCTCGAGACGGTGGAACGGATGGCGGGCCACTTTACGCAGCTCATCGATGCCGTGGTCGGAAATCCGCATGCAAGGCTGGCATCGCTGCAGATGGTGACTGCCGAGGAGCAGGATCAGATACAAAATATTTTCAACGCGACTGACATGGGCTATCCGCGCGAGAAGACTATCCATCAGATGTTCGAGGAGCAGGCGGAGCGTACGCCGGATGCGCCGGCCGTCTCCTTTGGGGACGAGATGCTGACGTACCGGGAGTTGAACCGGAAGGCGAATCAGCTGGCTTGGGTGCTGAGGGACAGAGGGGTCGCATCAGAGCGGCCCGTGGGAATCATGGTCGAGCGTTCGATCGCCATGGTCGTCGGCGTATTGGCTGTGCTCAAGGCGGGCGGAACGTTCGTCCCGATCGATCCGGAATATCCGGAGACGCGGATCCGTTACATGCTGGAGGATAGCGGCGCCAAGCTGGCGTTGACCGAGCTGGCCTGGTTCGAGGTGATTCCTCCCGAGGTGGAGAAGGTAGATATTCACGATGCATCGCTCTATCAAGGGCATGACGAGAACGTGCCGAATGAGAGCGAACCGTCGAACTTGCTCTATATCATCTACACGTCCGGCACGACGGGCAATCCGAAGGGCGTCATGCTGGAGCAGCGCAATTTAATCAATTTGCTGCATTATGAGCAGGTCGGAACGAGCATTCCGCTTCCGTCCCGCATATTGCAGTATGCGTCGAACAGCTTCGATGTGTGCTACCAGGAGATGTTCTCCGCGCTGTTGTTCGGGGGCTGCCTGTTCTTGATTCCGAACGAGGCGCGTAAAGATCCGGCGCAATTGTTCACCTGGATTCAGGACAACGGGATCGAGGTGCTGTATCTCCCGGTCGCGTTCCTGAAATTCATCTTTGCCGAGCCGGAATGGGCGGAACGCTTCCCGGACTGTGTCACGCATATTATCACTGCCGGGGAGCAGCTGGTCGTCACGCCGCAGATCCAAGCGTGCCTGCAGCGGCTTCGCATCAGCCTGCACAATCATTACGGTCCATCGGAAACGCATGTGGTTACCGCTTATACGATGGAGCCGGACGATATCGCGGTCGGCCTGCCGCCGATTGGCGCGCCGATTGCGAATACGGCCATTTACATCTTGAACGACAGGCTGGAGCTGCAGCCGATCGGCATCGCAGGCGAGCTGTACGTGTCCGGGGATTGCGTAGGTCGCGGATATTGGGGACGCCAAGAGCTGACGGACGAGAAATTCATCGCCAACCCGTTCGCGCCGGGCGACCTCATGTACAAGACGGGAGATGTGGCGCGGTGGCTGCCAGACGGCACCATCGAATATGTAGGCCGGAGCGACCATCAGGTGAAAATTCGCGGGTTCCGGATCGAGCTCGGCGAGGTGGAGTCGCAGCTCTTGAGCGTGGAATTCGTGCAGGAAGCGACCGTCATGGCCCGGGAAGATGACGGAGGACAGAAGCAATTGTGCGCGTACTTCGTGGCGGAGCGGCCGCTGTCGGCAGCGGAGCTGAGAGGGGGCTTGTCCCAGGATTTGCCGGGATACATGATTCCGTCGTACTTCGTACAGCTGGATCGGCTGCCGTTGACGCCGAACGGAAAGATCGACCGCAGAGCGCTGCCGGAGCCGGAAGGCAGCCTGCATACCGGAGCGGAGTTCGTAGCTCCGCGCACGCCGCTGGAAGCGCAGCTGGCCCGAATCTGGCAAGATGTGCTGGGTCTGCCGGACGTGAGCGTGAAGGATAATTTCTTCGATTTGGGTGGACACTCCTTGCGCGCGACGACCTTGGCAAGCAAGGTGTTCAAGGAAATGCACGTCAATCTGCCGCTGCGGGATGTATTCCGGTGCCCGACGATTGAGGAGATGGCCGGGATGATAGCCGGGATGGAGAAGCAGGAATATGCCGCGATCCCGTTGGCTGAGGAAAGTGACGTCTACCCGTTGTCATCCGCCCAGAAGCGGCTGTACATCGTGAGCCAGTTGGAAGGGGCAGATCTGAGCTACAACATGCCGGGAGTCGTGTCGCTCGAAGGAACGCTGGATCGCGAGCGCTTTGAATTGGCATTCTTGAAGCTGATTTCGCGGCATGAGACGCTGCGCACCGGCTTCGACATGGTTGACGGGGAGCCGATACAGCGCGTGCACCGCAGCGTGAAGTTTGTCGTTGAGCACCGTAAGGCGGCTACCGTGCAGGATGCTGAGCAGCTCATTCGCCGCTTCATCCGCACGTTTGATTTGCGGAAGCCGCCTCTGCTCCGTGTTGGGCTGGTGGAATTGGAACGAGAGCGTCATATTTTGATGTTCGACATGCATCACATTATTTCCGACGGTGCTTCCTTGGGGAATCTGGTCAGCGAGTTCGCACAGTTGTATGCGGGAGAGGAGCGGGCTCCGCTCCGCATTCAATACAAGGATTACGCGGTGTGGCAGCAGTCCGGAGTGCACAGCGAGCACATGAAACGTCAGGAAGCGTATTGGTTGGAGAAGCTGGCCGGGGAATTGCCGGTTGTCGAGCTGCCGACCGATTACGACCGGCCTGCCGTCCGCAGCTTCGAAGGAGCGCAGATCGAGTTCGAAGTCGACGCCGCTCTCACCCAACGTTTGAGCCAGCTTGCGTCGAATCGCGAGAGCACGCTATACATGGTTCTGTTGTCCGCATATACCGTGCTGCTCTCCAAATACAGCGGACAGGAAGACATCATCGTGGGAACTCCTGTCGCGGGAAGAGCGCATGCGGATTTGGAGCCGCTCATCGGGATGTTTGTCAACACATTGGCCATTCGCAATCATCCGGCAGGAGACAAGACCTTCCTGTCCTTACTGGAGGAAGTGAAGGAAACGGCCTTGGGCGCCTTCGAGCATCAAGATTATCCGTTTGAGGAACTGGTAGAACGCCTGAATGTGCAATGGGACGCAAACCGGAATCCGGTGTTCGACACGATGTTTGTCATGCAAAATACAGAGGACCATGAGGTGCGATTGGAAGCTCTAACCTTGTCTCCTTATGTGCTTGACAATCCGATCGATGCGAAATTCGATCTCACGCTGTTCGTTTCCGAAGACAATGATGTAATTAAGGGAGGCTTCCAATACGGCACCAAGTTGTTCAAGGCTGCCATGATTCATAAGATCATGAGAGACTTCCTGCTTGTGCTGGCTCAAATCGTCGAAGACCCCCACATTCGGTTACGCGATATCAAGTGCAATGAGCAATCCGTTAACAATCAGCGCTCTATTGAAACGATAGAGTTCGCATTCTAGACGATTTCAGACGGACCTAACAAGCACATGGAACCAGGAGTGTGTGTTCGCTCTAAATCGAGCCGCACACTCCCGGTCTTTTCAATAAAACAGTAGGATAGGGGATGTTTACGAATGAAGTCGGTGTTTGATAAGGAAGAGGCTTATTGGAACGAGAAATTTGATTCCGAAGACAGTATAAGCGTTCTGCCATATAGCAATTCCTCCAATAACAATATGGGGCGCGTAAACACCATGGGCGTCATCAATCGCACACTTCCGCCTGAGTTGTCACAGAGAATCATCACCCTGGCGAACGGATCGGATATGGCCGTGTACATGATCGTATTGGCAGGAGTGACAAGCTTGCTCTATAAATATACCAACCGCGAAAATGTGTTGGTAGGTATGCCTGCATATACGGCGTTACATGGGGAGCATCCGCCTATCCATGATTTTCTGGTGATTAAAAATAATGTGAACAGTAAAAGCACGTTCAAATCGTTGTTAGGGCAAATCAAAGCGTCAGTCAGTGAGGCGCTTGAGCATCAGCACCTTCCTTTCCGTAAAATGTTTCGGCAATTGAATTTGCAAGTGGATCCCCAAGGATTGCCTATCGTGAATACACTCGTTTCCTATACAAACATACATACTGCTTCATTGGAACAAAGCGCAGCCGCAGAAGCCGCATTTCAATTTGAATTCGTAAATGACCGCATTCAATTACGCATGAGCTTTGATGATAATCGATACCGTTCGGACTATGTCGAATCAATGCTCGCTCATTTCTTCCGCCTGCTGTCGGTCGTATTGTTTCAACCGGAGCTAGAAATCGGAAAAGTGGAGCTGCTGTCCGAGCATGAGCAGCATCATCTGCTTGCCATTCTGAACGATACGCGAACGGAATATCCGCGTCAGAAGACACTCCACCAGCTGTTCGAGGAGCAGGCGGAACGAATGCCAGATGCGCTGGCGGCGCTATTCGAGGACAAACGGTTGACCTATGCGGAGCTGAATGCTGCTGCCAATCGCATTGCCCGTCTCCTGCGGGATCGAGGTGTAGTACGAGGCACATTGGTTGGCATTTGCGCAGAGAGATCCCTAGAGATGGTGATTGGACTGCTGGGAATCCTCAAAGCTGGCGGGGCATACGTTCCGATCGATCCTTCCTATCCGCAAGAACGGATTAA
>NZ_ALKF01000126.1:0-19210 GCF_000283315.1 Paenibacillus sp. OSY-SE
GGGGTCGCCCGCGGATACTGGGAGCGTCCAGAGCTGACGGCTGAGAAATTTGTGGACAGCCCGTTTGCCCCAGGCGAGCGTCTGTACCGGACCGGGGATTTGGCGCGCTGGCTGCCTGACGGCCGGCTGGAGCATCTGGGGCGGAGAGACCATCAGGTGAAGATTCGGGGGTACCGGATTGAACTGGGCGAGATCGAAGCCCGGCTGCTCCAAATTCCGGGTGTAGGCGAAGCCGTTGTGACTGCAGCAGAAATGGGTGACCAGACGCAGGAATTGCGCGCTTATGTGACAGGCGACCGTCCGCTTGCGGTGGCAGAGCTGCGTACCGTCCTTGCTGACTCGCTGCCGTCGTACATGCTGCCGACGCACTTCATGCAGCTGGAAGAGCTGCCGCTGACGCCGAATGGCAAAGTGGACCGGCGGGCGCTGCCGAAGCCGTCGGGAAGTGGAGCGGCAGCCGGATATACAGCGCCGCGTAACGAAGCGGAGGCGAAGCTAGCGCTGATGTGGCAGGAGGTGCTGGGAGTTGATCGCGTTGGCATCCACGACAATTTCTTTGAGCTGGGCGGCCATTCTCTGAAGGCCATGACGCTCGTATCGAGGATTCACCAGGCACTGGATGTAGAGCTGCCGCTGAGACAGCTGTTCCTCTCGCCGACGGTCGAAGGGCTGGCGGCTGCGCTGAAAGCGGCGGATGGCAGCACGTATAAAGAGCTGGCCCCGGCAGGCGAGCAGGCACATTACCCGTTGTCTTCGGCCCAAAAACGGCTGTACTTCTTGCAGCAGCTGGAGGGCGCCGAGCTGAGCTACAACATGCCGGTGGTGCTGCGGCTCGAAGGAGCACTGGAGCAGGTCCGGCTGGAATCGGCGCTGCAGGCGCTCATCGCCCGCCATGAATCGTTGCGCACTTCGTTTGCCGTCGTGGACGGTGAGCCAGTGCAGCGAGTGATAGACCAGGCTATTTTGGAAGTTTTCTATGAGGAAGCGGAGGAAAGAGAAGTCGAGGAGCGAATCCGGACATTCATCCGCCCGTTTGACCTTAGCGAGGCTCCTCTGCTGCGCACGGCGGTCATATGTCTCAGGGAAGCGCGACACTTGCTGCTGTTCGATATGCACCATATCATCTCAGACGGCACATCGATGAGTATTTTGGTAGACGAATTTGTGAAGCTGTACGCGGGCGAAGCATTGGAGCCGCTGCAGCTGCAGTATAAAGATTATGCGGTGTGGCAGCAGGAATACGTGCTCAGCGATGCTTATCGGCAGCAGGAGCGGTATTGGCTCCAGCATTTTGCAGGCGAACTGCCGGTATTAAACCTGCCCGCCGATTTCGCACGCCCAACCTTGCGCAGTTTTGCAGGTGACCGGGTAGATTTCAAGCTGGGAAGAACGCTGTCGGAGGCCGTGCAGCAACTGGCGCTAGATAGAGGGGTCACCGTATATATGGTGTTCTTGGCCGTGTACAGCACCTTGCTGTCTCGTCTGTCCGGCCATGATGAGATTATTGTCGGCTCGCCGGTAGCCGGGCGTCCGCATACGGATCTGACGGACATGATGGGGATGTTTGTCAACACGCTGGCTTTACGCATGTTTCCTTCCGGACCAAAAGCCTTTGCCGAATACCTTGAGGAAATTAAACAAACGGCGCTGGATGCCTTTGAGCATGGAGAGTATCCTTTTGAGGAACTGGTTGAATGTGTTGTCAGCCAGCGGGACATGAGCCGAAATCCACTGTTCGATGCTGTATTCGTGCTTCAAAACACGGAAAGCTCGCAGTTGGATCTCCCTGACTTGAAAGTAGAGTCTTGTCCATTTGTCGATACACAGGCTAAGTTCGACCTTACCTTGATGGTAACAGAGAGTGCGGAGGGCTATCACTGTTCGCTGGAGTTCGCTACAGCCTTGTTCACAAGGGAAACCATAGAACGGTGGGCGGGCCATTTTACGGAACTGATGGATCATGTGATCTCGGAGCCCGATACGACCCTTGCAGAAGCCAGATTAATAAGCGGGAGAGAGCAGCTTAGCGAGCTTAAGAAATACAGCGGCTTGCCTGCCCAAGGCATGCCTCAAACAACGATTCATCAATGTTTCGAGGACATTGCCGGTCTCTATCCGGACCGGACGGCCATTGTGTGTGGCGATCGGCACCTCACGTATGCGGACTTAAAACACCAAGCGGATCTTGTGACCGACAGACTGCTGAGGGAAGGAATGCGGCCACGGTCAGCTGTTGGAATTCTGGCTGACCGCTCGATCGAATTTGTCGTTGCGGTCCTGGGAATTCTGCAGGCGGGCGGAGCCTATGTGCCTCTGGATCCGGAAGCTCCCGAGGAGCGTCACATGTATATACTGGGCGACTGCGGCGCGGAGTTCCTGTTGGCTGTACAGAAGTTCAAAGTGCCGGAGTCCTACCAGGGGACGGTCATCATGCTTGATGACGGAACTCTTCCGGATGAAGCATTAGAGTATGAAGAAACACAGGGAAGCAGTTCCGATGATCCTGCTTATATCCTGTATACCTCGGGCACTACGGGAAGACCTAAAGGAGTGCTGGTGACGCATGGAAATGTAATCAACTTGGTGAAAAACAACGGATACGTGCCGTTCCATGCGAATCACCGCTTCGCTCAGACCGGTTCGGTAAGCTTTGATGCGGCTACGTTCGAAATATTCGGAGCCCTTCTGCACGGAGGGGCCTTGCATCCGGTTGAGAAAGAAGTGCTGCTGGACGCGCGCCGGATGGGGCAATTTCTCACGGAGCACGGCATTACGGTCATGTTCTTGACCACATCGCTCTTTCATCATCTGGCCGATGAGGATGTGGGAATGTTTGCTGGTGTAGAGCATTTGATTATGGGCGGAGAGGTTCTGTCGCCGAAGCCTGCTTACGCAGTGAGGGACGCATGTCCGGGACTTACGATCTGGAACGGATATGGCCCTACCGAAAACACGACTTTCTCGACTTCATTCATGGTCAAAGAAACAAACAGCAAAAACAGCATCCCGATTGGTCGGCCGCTCGATGGAACGACAGCCTACGTGCTGAGCGCTCAGGGACAGCTGCTTCCTGTCGGTGTTCCCGGCGAATTGTGCCTTGGAGGCGCCGGGGTAGCCAAAGGATACTGGAATCTGCCTGAACTTACACTGGAAAAGTTCAAACCGGATCCCTTTATTGAAGGCGGAAGAATGTATAAAACAGGGGATTTGGCCCGCTGGCTGCCGGATGGAAACCTTGAATATTTGGGGAGAATCGATCAGCAGGTCAAAATTCGGGGCTATCGGATTGAACTCGGTGAGATCGAAGCACGCCTGATGCTTCATGCCGACATTGGCCAAGCGGCTGTAGTGACTTGGACAGAACGTCCGGGAAGTGAGGTTTTGTGCGCTTATTATGTCGCCAGCAAGCGCCTGGAACCGGTCGAAATGAGAAATTACCTGAGCATCGCTTTACCTGAATATATGGTTCCTGCGTATTTCGTACATCTGCCGGAACTTCCGCTTACAATAAATGGCAAATTGGACCGTCGCACACTGCCGGAGCCGGAAGGAAACGCTGTATCGGGGACCGAGTCCGCAGCACCCCGAACTTTAACGGAAGTCAGGCTTGCACTGTTGTGGCGGGAGGTGTTAGGGGTCGAGCGGGTAGGTCTGAATGACAATTTCTTTGAACTCGGCGGCCATTCCTTACGAGCGATGTCACTGGTTTCGCAGATTCACCAAAAGCTGAATGCGCAAATCAAGCTGCACGATGTGTTCCAGTCACCTACACTCGAACGGATGAGCCAAGTGGTAGAATCATCGGCGGGCTCGCCGTATGAAGGATTGCTCCCTGCACCGACTCAGGATTACTATCCTTTGTCCTCTGCCCAAAAGCGGATGTATGTGCTGCAGCAACTTCAAGGCGCGGAACAGACCTACAACATGCCGAACGTCTTCCGGCTGGAAGGACCATTGGACCGGGAGCGCATAAATGAAGCACTCCAGGCGTTGATTAGGCGGCATGAGGTGCTGCGTACGTCTTTTGAGATGGTGGAAGGCAGTCCCGTGCAGATCATACATGATGCGGTGGAATTCGCCATTTCTTATACGGAGACGGACGAAGGGGATACGAGCAAAGCGATCCGCGAGTTCTACTTCCCGTTCGATCTCACCTGCGCTCCGCTGCTTCGCGCAGGACTGATACGCTTGCAAGAGGAGCACCATCTATTGCTGTTCGATATGCATCACATTATTTCGGATGGCGTATCGATGAGTGTATTGATCAAGGAGTTCGGGGAGCTGTATGCCGGAGGGACATTGCCGCCCCTGCGACTGCAATATAAAGATTATAGTAGTTGGCAAAGCCGCTATGTGACGACGGAGGCTTACAGAAAACAGGAAGCGTATTGGCTGGATCGATATGCCGGAGAGCATCCGGTGTTGGACTTGCCGCTGGATTACCCAAGACCTCCGGTACGCAGCTTTGCCGGAGACAGGGTGCACCTGGAACTAGACTCCTGTCTGACTGAAGGAATAACCAAGTTGGCGCAGCATACGGGGACTACCTTGTATATGGTGCTATTGGCGGCGTACAGCACGCTGCTGTCGCGACTTAGCGGCCAAGACGACATCATTATCGGCTCCCCTGCCGCCGGCAGACCGCATGCAGACCTCGCAGATATGCTAGGCATGTTCGTCAATACACTGGCACTGCGCACCAACCCGGCCGGAGGAAAAGAATTTTTCAGCTATTTGCTGGAAGTGAAGGAGAGCGCACTCGACGCGTTCGTATACCAAGACTATCCTTTCGAAGATCTGGTGGAGAAGGTCGTCAGCCGCCGGGACATGAGCCGCAGCCCTCTCTTTGACGTCATGCTCGTCCTGCAAAATACAGAGCAGGAGCAAATGGAGATGAAACATATCCGGTTGTCTGCTTATCCATATGAGCAGCACGCGGCGAAATTCGATCTCACTCTAACCGCCATCGAGCACGGGGGAGGTATGAACTTCACCTTCGGATACGCCGCAGACTTGTTTGCCCGCGCAACGATAGAAAGATGGGCCGCCTATTTCAAGGTGCTTCTAGAGTCGGTTGTCTCGGATCCGAAGCAGCGGCTCGCGGATCTGCCTTTGATGAACGAAGAGGAACGGCAGCGGATGCATGCCTGCTCGCAAGGCGCCTCTGTGGATAATAGAGCAGGGCGCACCTTGGATCGATGGTTTGCGGAGCAGGCTGCTAGAACACCTGATCGGTACGCAGTCTTCTCCGGGGATCGACGATTGACTTATAGAGAGTTGGACGAGCGGGCAGGCCGCCTCGCTGAGTTGTTAAGAGACAGAGGCATAGGCCCAGACCGGATTGTCGGGCTCTTCATACCGCCGTCGCCAGAAATGATCGTCGCGATGCTCGGGATATGGAAAGCGGGAGGCGCCTATCTTCCGATCGATCCCGACACGGATGCGGATCGGATGGCATACATGCTGGAGAATTCGGAAGCTTCCCTGCTGCTGACCATGAGCGAGTGGGAGACCCGTCTGCATCTTCCGGTGGAATGTCTTAGTCTGGATCGGCTTCCTGTAAGACTGGAGGATATCGGTGTGGCCCGGGTAGAACCAAGCCACAGCTTAGACAGTCTCGCTTATGTGATTTATACATCAGGTAGCACCGGGAAGCCCAAGGGTGTCAAAGTCATGCACCGTAATGCGGCGGCCTATGTGGAATGGTTTGTCGGTGAAGCGGCTATTGTGGAGGAGGACCGCACCGCCCTTGTTTCCTCCTTCGCCTTTGACCTGGGGTATACGGCCGTATTTTCAGCGTTGCTATCCGGTGCGGCGCTGCACTTGCCAGACAAAGAAATCTACATGGATCCGGAGTGTCTGTTGGAGTACCTTATCCGGGAGAGAATTACTTATGTCAAGATGACGCCGTCCTTGCTTGGCATACTCGTGAGAAGTCCCGGCTTTGCCGAACATGCCGGCAGTGAGAGTCTGCGGCTGGTCGTGCTCGGCGGCGAATCTATCATTTGCGCAGATGTGGAGCTTTACTTTTCCAAGTATGAGCGGTCCCAAGTAATGCAGCACTATGGACCGACGGAGACAACGATTGGATCCATTGCGATGAGGATGGACCGTGAACAGTTCCGCGTCTTCCAGAGCCGACCGGTATTAGGCTGGCCGATAGCGGGAGAGCAGGTCTACATCGTAGACTCTGCAGCGAGGCCGGTTCCAACGGGCGTCGTAGGAGAGATCGCGATTGGCGGACACGGAGTGAGCCGGGGTTATATGAACCTGCCTGAAGAGACGGCGGAAAAATTCACGAGCCACCCGTGTGCTGCCAACCATCAGTTGTATCTGACAAGAGACCGCGGCCGCTATCTGGCGGATGGGACCATAGAGTACTTGGGCCGCAGCGACCATCAAGTGAAGATCCGGGGTTACCGGATTGAACTGGGAGAAATCGAGATGCGCTTGAGGCAAATCGATAAGATCATGGAAGCCGCCGTCCTGGCCATACCGGATGCCAAGGGTGTGCTGGATCTGTGCGCTTTCGTAGTGGTTGAGGGGCAAATGGACCTGACAGGCTTGCGGGAACATTTGCGTTCGCAACTGCCGGTCTACATGATCCCGGCCCGCTTCCAGCAGCTAGAGAAGCTGCCGCTGACGGCCAACGGCAAGGTGGACCGCACGGCTCTTGCAAAGCTGCAGATAATGATGCCTGTTCAAGCTAGTTATACAGCTCCAAGGAATGCGTTGGAACAAGCACTCGCCGACCTATGGCAGGAGGTGCTGGGTATAGAGCGCGTCGGCATTGAGGACAATTTCTTCGACATAGGCGGGCATTCAATCAAGCTAATTCAGGTGATCGGCGAGATTCGGCGAAAATTGAACTTGGACATCTCCCTTCGCGACGCTTTTGCCTATACGACGGTGTCGGAATTGGCGCAATATTTTGAGGCCCGGGGAAGTGTGCATGAAGACAGTGAATTATCCGTGTGGAATCCGGACAACGGAGTATCCTTGTTCTGCTTCCCGCCGATTGTAGGGTATGGGCATGTGTTCACGAGAATGGCGGAGGAGCTGCAAGAGGTTGCCGCGATTTACGCATTCGACTTCATCGAAGCGGAAGATGTGATCCAGCATTATACGAACAGCATCCAGACTCTACAGCCTCAAGGAGTACTTCAACTGCTGGGTTACTCGGCAGGAGGAAATCTCGCATTTGAAGTAGCCAAAAAACTGGAGAGCGAAGGACGGGAAGTGGCTCATCTCATTTTGCTGGATTCCTATCCGAGAAAAACCGCGCTCCAAGCCGCCGATCAAAAAGCGTATGCCGAGTCGCTGCAAGAGGAAATCTCGCGATTTATCGCCCATGTGCCAGATATGAATATAGAGGAAGTGCTTCGGAACATCACCAGGTATAAATCTTGGGTTGACCGCATGGCGACGGATGGTCGGATTCAAGCCCACATCCATCTGATTCAATCGGAGAATGTTGGAGAGCAGCCAGAGCAACAATTCTGGAAACCATGGACTAAGGGAAATCAGATACTCTATCAAGGCAGCGGGAAGCACGAACATATGCTTGAAAGCGAAGATGCAAAAAAGAACGGCGCTATTGTAAGAGCTATATTCAAAGAAGAGGTGCAGTGAAGATGAATAACGACCATTATTTACTAAATACGGGTTCTTATTTATGCTAACGGGGAAGCCGGGGGGATTGTTTTCTCTCGGCCTACGCTCCTCTTTCTTGCTTGTGTATTTAAGACGCCAATTAATTCCGCCGTAGTAGTTTCATGAACTGCGGGACGGCATGCCATACGCTTAGCTGCAGTTAACATTCACACGGATTCATTTATCTATGTGGAAAGGAGACGAAGCTTCGCAATGATCCCATTATCTAGGAGGAATTCTTGGTATGACAAATGCTAAACCAGCCAAAAAAATGACGAAATTATTGGTTGTTCTACTTTCTTTTACTCTTCTTGCTTCATTATCTGGGATAAGTGCTCCATTTCAATCGAAGGCTTATGCCGCAACCCCTCACGACAAAAATTTTTCACCTGCGACACTTCAGTTCCTGCGTGCGAATACAGGTCTAGATGGCGAGCAGTGGGACAATATTATGAAGCTCGTCAATAAACCCGAGCAGGACTCGCTCGATTGGACCAAATACTATGGTTACTGCGAGGACATTGGCGATGATCGCGGCTATACCATCAGCATATTCGGCGCTACGACAGGGGGATCCAACGACAAACATCCGGATGGTCCGGCTCTGTTCAAGGAATTCGACGCTGCCAGCGGAGCGAGCAATCCTTCGGTTGAAGGCGGTCTGAGTCGCATAGGCGTTCGCGGGTCGATGAATGGTTCGATTTTAAAAATAAAGGATAGCGAAAAAGTGTTCTGCGGCAAAATCAAAGGACTGCAAAACAATGACGCTTGGAGAGAGGCCATCTGGCAGACCTTCTACAAAGTATACATCAAGTACAGCGTACAGCAAGCGCGTCAGCGCGGCTTCAATTCTGCTCTGACCATCGGATCATTTGTCGATACAGCCTTGAATCAAGGCGCTACCGGTGACTCCGGCACTCTCGAAGGCGTCCTGTCCCGCTCAGGCAAAAGTACCGACGAGAAGACTTTCATGAAGAAATTTTATGCCCAGCGCACCCTGATCGTGGATACCAATGAGTACAACCAACCGCCCAATGGCAAGAACCGTGTGAAGCAATGGAGCCAACTTTTGGATATGGGGAAGACTGATCTAAAGAACGCCGATGCCGCGATTGTTAAAGTCACCAACTGGAAAATGAAGTAAGAAGTGATTCCCGCGTCCGGCATTGCTCCGGACGCGGGAATTGTCATCGGTCGCTGGCCGAGCGGCGCACCGCTCCTACGCGCGACTTAGAAGGTTACTAAGGCATTGATCAAGAATGAGCTGGCGAATAATCGCTTTATGCTCGTGGAAGACACGCCAATGATTAATTTTCAATTATACAATCTGATTGATATGCTGAGGATTGATTGTATTTTGTGATAGGCATGGTAAAATATAGGTGTTAGATTATTCGGAAACCAAGAGGAAGGTGCGGGTATGAATGAATGACGTGATTCAGACCATCGGGGGATTGATTCATCAGTACAGGCGTGAAGCTGGCATGACGTTATCGCAATTATCGGAACTAACAGGCATCCACAAAGGAACCATTTCAAGGATTGAAAATGAAGACGTCAAGAGACCGGAATTTGCAACAGTCCGCCCATTAGCGACAGCGTTAAAAATTCCCTTTGAAAAGCTAACCGAACTTTACATTGAAATTGAAAATAGGGCGGACGCCCTACTAAGCATGTTGCAAGGTGTCATTCAAGAAACAGGAAATGAAGAACTTATCAATAAGGCTGGGTTAAAGTTCTTAGAATCCCCAAATGAAGACAGCCAAACTCTTATTGAGCGTCTTTACAGCTTAGTTAACGGACTAGAAGATCAAAGGATTAAATTATCTTTGTACATGCTAATCATTAATTACTCTCGTGACCATGGAATCATGCGATTTCTTGCAAAAGGTCTATTGCAAGCCTATTTGATCAAACGAGACGACTTCAGCAAATTAGAGGCTATATATCAGGCGGGGCTACATATTGTGCATTACACAACTTTTCTGTCGAATGAAGAAGCCCTTACACTTCATTATAAACTTGGTGTCCATGCATACAATTTAATGAAGTACGTGGAATGTGTTGACTTATGCAAATACGTCATTAAAAACGACAACACTCAGAGTAAAATAAAAGCAAACGCTCTCTATTTAACAGGTCTTGCATATGATTGTCTTGGTGATCATGAAAAGTGGGAGGCCTATTTAAAAGATTACGGCAGCTATAACATACCTGGTGTTGAAGAAAATAAAAAAGTTACAAATGCGTTAGTCAATAGCAGGACAGGAAACATGAATTTGGCAATTGAACAGCTAAAGCAATTAATACCAAATGTAACTGACAGAAATTTCATCATTATCATAACTAGGCTATTCGAAATATATCTCCAATACAATGATGTTCATGCTGCTCGGCAACTTTTTGCATATGAGGATAAAATCAAGAATATTCCAGTGACAACTCCTATCACACAATTAAATATAGCTTACTATTACCGGCTCAAAGGGAAAACGCTTATTGGAGATGATATCGAGGGTTCTTTTGATAGCTTTTATAAGAGCTCACTAGAATATGCTAGTATATCAAAATTTGATGAAGCCTTTGAGAGCCTAAGTCTCGTGTCCAAAGAACTTCTGAATAATACCAGTCTCATTAACGTTGAAACCATCAGTAAAATTGATTTGCTTTATGATGAGTTAAGACTAAAAGGGAGGAGTAATAAGGTATGAAAAAAAAGTTGTATTCTATGGTTGTTCTTTTCTTCTCTTTGTATTTGATTTTATCTCCAATTTCGGTTAATGCTGAATCATCGGATGTCACCACGTATTCAGGTGGAAATCCCGAATGGAGACCAAACTAATTAAGCTTGGCGTGCATGCCTTCAACTTACCCTCCATCAAAGAATTCCTCAAACTTGAAGAAAAAGCGACCTCACTCCATATAATAACGATCTCTATATACATGGCAATGTAGGAATATGCATTATTATTTAGAAAAGATTAGTACTTATTACAATTGCAATGTTACCTAAAATACCTAGTTGGAGAGGTGTACAAGAAACGTTTTATAAAACCTCTATACTACAGTGCTATAATGAACTCAACCACAGTGATTGTAGCCGTGGCGATACTGACTGACAATAATAATGGAGTTCATCCATGGTAGCTAATGAGTACCCCTTGCAGGGTACTTTTTTTATGTGGATATATATGGTAGTAGAGGTGGCGCGTCGGTGTGCTCTTACGCTGCAGTCTTGTAACTTTTCCGCTTTCAAACGGATTACACAACCATCCTGCAAAGTCTGACAGATCCTTAATTCCTATTTCTATATAAAACAAAAAATAGAGGAGATCAGCTCATATAATGAACTAACTATCCTCTATTAACGATACTCGAATTAACACAATCTAATGTAGAGCTCCGTATCGGGCCAATGTAGCATGTCAGGTTTTTAGCGCAAGGTACAATACCAATAGTAAACTTAGAGGTCGATCAGCGCCTCAGAGGTACACTGGTACTGATATATTTCAACACACTTTTTATATGGTTTTATGGTATTTATTGAACTATAGTTCCCCGTTAGTTTAACGTATGTTTACTTCCTCTGCGCTCGATTTGGAAATTTTTATTTTTATCATGATCAATAAGAAAGCAAGCAGTGAGAACATAATTCCGCTCCAAATGAGTTGATGTATTCCCAAGTGAGAAATAAACCAACCACCGATAAAAGTCCCTATAGTAATTCCTAGATTGGAAAATGAGATAAACAAGCTGTTTCCGAATTCGGGAGCTTCTTTCGCCTCAGTCGTTAACCATGCTTGACTGACAATAAGCCCGCCGGAATGCACTGCCCCCCAAATGAATACGATAATAACCATCGGAATGAAATAAGAACCCAAATAATAAGCGAATAAGTAAATTACCGCATATAGCAGAGGAAACATGATGACGGTCTTTGTAAAGCTTTTATGCAAAAAGCCCCCAAATAAAAAATTCCCAAAAATCATGATTATACCAAAGGCCATCAACATGATACTTATCCATGACCCGTTCATATGTGTTACTTGTCCAAGATATTCAGCAAAGTAGCTGTAGACAGAAAACATAGCTGCAAAGATAAAAATAACTGTCACGATATTTAACCACAATTGAGGTTTGCGTAATATACCAAGCTGCTTGCCATAAGACATTTTTTCCTTAACAGGCATGGAAGGAAGCCAAGCTAGTATCCCTACAAAGGCAATCATGCTTACAACAGCTCCAAACAGGAAGGCGGCTTCTAACGAAATCTTTTCCGCGAGATAAGAAGTCAAAGGCACGCCAAAAGCAAACCCGACCGTTATTCCGGCAAAAACCTTTGTAACCGCTTTGCTGCTTTTTTCCGGAGGGACAAGTTTAGCTGCAGTCACAAGAGCTACTGAAAAAAAGACAGGATGAAAAATGGCAGGAAGAATACGGAAAGCTAGCATCACATCGAACTTGGTTGTATAGGCATAAACAATATTTGAAATCGCAAACATAAGCACAGCAGTTAAGAGAATGACTTTACGATTGATACCGGAAGCGAGTAATGTCAGGAATGGACCTGAAATGGCAACGACTAAAGCAAATATACTTACAAGCATTCCTGCCTGTGAAGCCGATATATTAAATTTTTGAGTTACCTGGGGCAGAACCCCTATAATACCCATTTCCGTTGTAATAATGCCGAATACGCCTAAAGCCAGCATAATGATAAGCCAAGGGTTAACCTTTTTCATTTTAAATGTAAACCTCCATTTGTATTTATATATATAGAAATATAGATGTAAAATGCAAAAAAAAAAACCTCCTTTCCGTTTATAGATTACTTTTGATGTACTCGGAAAATTCCTGTATTGTCTTTTCGTTCCGACGATAATACGTCCACTTCCCGATTCGCTCAGATTCCAACAAACCAGCTTTTTGCATAGTCAACAAATAACTCGAGATAACAGACTGTGCAAGTCCCGCTTTAGCCTGAATATCTCCCACGCATACACCAATTCGAAAATTGAGGCCTTGATGTAAATAAGGCTTTTCATCAAAGAATTCCTCTGGATTCTTTAACCATAGCAGAATTTGACTACGAGTCTCGTTAGACAAAGCTTTATAAATCATTAAAGGTTCCATATAGATTATTATATCCATTTATATAGATTTGTAAATATAAAATGAATTTTGAGTTTATCCCCTATAAAGTCACAATGTCTGGACCACTCATTTAGCGACACTCCTAAAAAATATTTTATTTGCTTGTATAATTATCTTTTCTAATTTATATTAACATTTCTTCAGCTACAGGGCAGGTTAGTGGAATGCCGTATGAACTATGGCTACCATAATAAACGAAGTGGGCTGGGGATTCTTGTCCCCAACCCACTTTGTCAAACTGATTTGATTTTACTGGGACCGTAAAGCATTTGAGCACGAACAAAGTCTATTGGTATATTCACAGGTATCTCTAGGAAATATTCCAACTGCCATATCTGAGTTTTTTGAGCCTGACGGCTCGTAGGATTGTCCCAAGGAGGGTATACGCGTATTGCCCTTTTACCACCTTTACCTTTATTGGATACTATATCCTGATCACATAGAACCACTTTTGGAAATATAAACTGACCAAAGTTACTACCTTTACGTGCACTAATAACGAAGAAATCGACTGGATCTGATACGTCATATGGTTGGATCGGTCCATCCCCAATTCTCTCCCATAAAGTTACAAATTGCCCGACCTTTGTAGGAGTGATTCTTGCGACACGAAATCTAATGGAGAGAGCATTCAAGTTAAATACATACGCCCCATATTCAGCATTTTGTGCTTCTAGGAGTGGTCGAGAGCAATCAAACCTGCACGGGTTATAAACAAGATCCTTAGTGGCAAGTAGGTCACTATGAATTGTATCAGAGGAAGTCCAAAAATTTTGATCGCTAGGGCATGCTTTTGAAAATTCTCGATTTTTTTCATCCATCTGTTCAAATCCCCCATGTAGTCCCATGTAGCAATCCATTGGTGCTCTTAATGTTCACTATCATAATGCAATCATAGCTAGTTCACAAGTTCACTTCAGCTAACGGATAACGTTAGTTGAATTGGCATATTTTCATTGAATATCTGGCGCTTCCTGATTTCAAACGACTTTGAGAGAGAAAGTAATGGAAGAGGTATGACATTCAACATACATTGGCTTCCTGTGCCTATGGAATTGTTTTCGTTATGGCAAATGAAACACCGATTGGTCAACTTGAACTTACAATTAGTGAATAAAGGAAACACTATATAATTGTTCCTTATATTTTATTCATCGGATGTATTTCGCCACAAAGAATAACTGTGCTTCAGGCATAAATATACTCCCCGCTGAAATAAATGCCACAGGTAGAATACCAATAACAGCGCCCGCATGTTCCAACTTAGACATATCCAGCACAATCGGATTTATCCGTTCTTCCGTGGGGCGCGGAAGTGTACTATATGGTTAATATGTAAAGTATTGTTTTGTTTTCGTAAAAGATATGGTAAAATATAGGTGGTCAATTATTGTACTACAAAGGAAGGTGAGGTTGTGAGTACTGTTACTGCGAAGCCTAAAAGCTTGGGGGAGCTAACCTGTTTCATCGCCAAAAGAAAGAAATGATCTTATCAAAGTTGCAAGAAGCAGTCGGCGTTGATAAAGGCAGCCTGTCGAGAATTGAAAACGGTGAATCAAGCGTCCGGATTTTAACATCATTCAATCCATAGCGGCTGTATTAGACATCCCCGGTGACGACATCGTAGAACAGTACATCGAGACTGGACATTAATCAGATGTGTTTTTCTCATTTTTGCAAAAAGATTTTGAAGCGCCAAGCAACGTTAGTAACCAAGATAGCCGCCAAGTTTCTCGAATCACCGAATGAAGACAGCTTAGACTTGATTGAGAAGCTGTACCAGACAGCAGTCTCCGTAAAAAATGAACCCATTCAATTATCAGTGTATAACCTCATCGTTGACTACTCACGTTCCCATGGATTATGCCTATATTGCAAAAGGACTATACCAAAAGTACATGATTGAGCGAAATGATTTCAGCAAATTAAATGAAACCTATCAATCAGGTAAAAATGTATTGGATTATGTTAATATTTTGAGCGATAAAGAGCGTATACTGCTTTATTATGGATTGAGTGTTCACGCTTATAGTCAGTCTTATGTATTATCATGACGCTATGGAGTTGGGCAATTATGTTGTGGAAAATGGAAAAGGCGAGTCTCAAGCACCCGCAACTCACAATGTATGCAATGCTTATTACCATTTAGGAAAATATGACGCTTGCCAATCATATATTGAGAAGTACAGTAATTTTTCGTATTCTTTTGTCACTGATAATGTAAAACGAATGACAGGATTTATTAACGGGAAAACAAGAAATATTGACTTAGTCATTGCTCAGATTAAAAAATATTTAGACGATCCGTCCTCATATAATTTGATTCATGCTGTGACTGAGTTATTGCAACTTTATCTCAACAAAAACGATCTGCTTGCAGCAGACCAGCTCCTTGTTTATGAGGAGCAAATGACAGAAAGTATTTCACAACCTCATACTACACCTTATAAAACGTCAAGATTGGCTTACTACTATCAAATCAAAGGACAATTGTTAATTCGAAAAAATCAAGAAAAAGACGCAATTGAAAGTCTTTTAAAAGTACGTTGGAATATGCTGAATAAGACGTTTTACTGAAGCTTTTGATTCATTGTCAATTATTACACAAATTAATTGAGGGAAGGATTGAATGACATGAAGAAACTTAAGTTTCTTTTCATCGCTACCCTGCTATCAATCGGAGTAATCAATATGGAAGATATCATTTCATTCATTGATGCTCCGTGGATAACCAACACCTAGTTTTGAAAAATCTCGGTAACAGAATAATAATACCGTTTTTGAAAGGTATTTCATTTGTTTTTTTTTTGGCATTTCCTTTTATTGTAGTATGGGAGTGTCGTAAGGATTTTCTACTTTTTATTGTACTTTAGAGTGAATCGCTTGTTGCGATTCAAAAAAGGTGGTACCGCGATAACCTCGTCCTTTACTGGGCGGGGTTTTTTGTATTCTTGAAAGGGGTGATGTCCATGGATGCTGGTGGTGGATCTCACCAGAATTGATAAAACAAAACTTGCGAAATGTGGCATTGGACTAATTATCCGCAGGAAATAACCCTGATAAAGCAACCATATTTGTTCAATCTTTGATTCCAGAGATGCTGATCCACCTATTTTTTCCATGTTTGTGACGGTGAATTCGTTGCGCCACAATCCTGCAGTAAAAGCGGAACCCAAGGAACGTGGATTGCAATATATGTATTACGGATTCCTTGGAAATGCCATTTATTTGGATTCCTCCAAAAAGAGGTTAATGAGAAGATAAAAAAAGCGACAACTGATCCTATCCGAATTCACAAAACGGATATCGGCTTTTTTCATACAAATCACCTTGAACAAGGATTGACGAAGAGAATATTCAGTAATAACATATAAAAGATCATTTCTATATGGAAAACACCTATTATCATACCACAGCCTTGTCTTTAGATTAGACTTTGCAAGTATGGAAATACGATGAAACGGAAGGAGACCGCGCAATGTCTGAGAATCGCGAATATTCAGGAGCTTTCCCCGACAGTAGTCGCCTAAGTCTGCAAGCTGACTGCGAGCACTGCTTCGGCTTGTGCTGTGTCGCGCTGCCCTTCGCTGCTTCGGCAGACTTTGCGACTGACAAAGATGCCGGGAAGCCCTGCCAAAACCTGCAATCGGACTTCCGTTGCGGCGTTCACACCAGCCTCAGGCAGCGGGGCTTTCGAGGTTGTACGGTGTATGACTGCTTCGGCGCGGGGCAAAAGGTTTCCCGAGTTACCTTCGGTGGACACGACTGGCGGCAAGCCCCAGAATCCGCGAAACAAATGTTTGAGGTGTTCCCGATCATGCGGCAGCTCCATGAGCTCCTCTGGTATCTGACCGAAGCGCTAACTCTGCAACCGGCCCGTCCGATCCAAGATGCGCTCGGCTTGGCGCTCAACGAGACGGAACGCCTCACTCGCCTCGATCCCGATTCTATCATGGAACTGGACGTGGCAGCGCACCGAGCAGATGTCAATGCTCTGCTCCTGCGGACGAGCGAACTCGTGCGAGCCGAAGCCCTTCGCTCGCAGAAGGGCCCCTCAGGCCGTCGGAAGACCTACGGCCGAGGGGCCGACCTTATCGGTGCCAAACTGAGAGGTGCCGATCTTAGATGCTCCAATTTGAGAGGGGCCTACCTTATTGCCGCTGACCTCAGAGGCGCCGACCTTCGAGTGGCTGATCTCATCGGGGCTGATTTCCGAGACGCTGACCTCAGGGGTGCCGACCTCACCGGAAGTATTTTTCTCACCCAAGCCCAGATCAACGCAGCGAAGGGAGATGCCAACACAAAGTTGCCGCCGTCACTTACTCGCCCAACGCACTGGTCAGCCTTCGGAAGATAAAGCGAGCACTTGAGCAATTTGGCAAGATGCCGTATTGCTTGGCAACTTCTATCATTTTTGAGGTGGGTTTCCGTCTGCAATGTAGTATAGTGCTTAGACGTTGAGGAACAGGCCCTGCAGCTATCTGGTTTAAGGTAATCATAACCTTTAGCTAGTTATTCATATACCAATGTAGTGCTGTTCTTTCCAGTTCTTTAACAAACGCATCTTTACCGTTCATATAAGCTTCAATGTCCTTCGGGAATTGTTTTGCAAGGTTTTCTTTTACATTTCCATACTGCTTTGCTACCTCCGAATGTGTTCGGAGGTAGTCTCTTACAGCCAAATGGCGATTAATATCTTCCTTGTTATCCACCTGAAATACATGTACTTGATGGGTTCTATTATCTCTGTGTTTTCTGAAATATCTTCTTCCTTTTATGCCGAACTCACCCATACATTCATAACCAAGACCTGTCATTTGTTCATTAAACGAATCAATTTTTTCAATATCTTTTACTACGGGCATGATATCAATGATTGGTTTGGCTTTTAACCCAGGAACAGAAGTGCTGCCAATATGATGAATGTCAATTAACTCATCAACAAAAATATCTTTCATTTTTTGAGATTCTTCTCCGAACATTTGTTTCCATCTATTGTTATATTCCGTAACCACAACATTCATTCAACTAACCTTCAAAAGTTTAATTAAGAATTTGAAGAAGAAATACCTTCAGAAAAGTCAACTGCTTTCGATTCAAGTATTTGGGGATATAAGAACTAAAACCATCAAAAATAGAATACGACGCGTGTCTCTAACTCCCTCGTACGTCTGTCGAATTTTCGAGAATGAAGTGCCAGACGTTTTATTTTCAGCAGCGACAGCCTAATATTTCAACAAACGCACTATTCTTTCCTGCGATACAAAAAGAAATTGAACCCATTTTCCGCAAACTTTATTCAGAAATCCTTCGTCGTGCTGTTAGTGATTGTTTTCCAAGCCTCCTTGAAGTTAACCAGCAAAGGTACAGTAATTCCTTCGGAAACGTGAGTTTACGACGTGTCTTACGATTACATCTGCATACAAGAAGGTGAAATAACGCCTTGAACACAGCAAAAGGAACATCTGCAGCCTTCGTCGAGAAACAGGAGTAATGAACCGCTGGCAACCCGCTGGAACGAGCATTATCGACACCTGAACGATAGCTGTCCCATTGTTGAAAAGCGGCTTGACACCAGTATTGCAACAAATGAAAGACGCTAAATTTACGTGCTTTATCTTCATATCCTAACTGTTTGACAATAGCATTTACTTCGTCTTGGCTCAGAACAGGTTGAAGGATGGATTGGATCGTGATAGAATTTTTCATGAGAGCGTCTCTTTCTTGAATCTTTTGGTGGTACAAACGATTCTATAGAGAAGACGGTCTTTTTTCTACTATTTTCAGGTTAATCAACAGGCGTGATTTTGTAGATATGTATTTATCTACGTATTAGCTCTTGTATACATTTACCGCGTCTGTACGATAACCTCGCCTACATGTCCCAGCTTAGACATATCCAGCACAATCGGATATATCATCCATAACCAGCTGAGTGTCCGCGGGGCACACTGTATGCTACATGGTTAATATGTGAAGTATATGTGAAGTATTGTTTTGTTTTTGTAAAATCCATGGTAAAATATAGGAGGTAAATTAACTTGCAAGACAAAGGAAGGTGAGGTTGTGAGTGCCGTTGCTACGAAGCCTAAAAGCTTGGGGGAGCTAATACTGTTTCATCGCCAAAAGAAAGAAATGAGCTTATCGAAGCTGCAAGAAGCGGTTGGCGTTGATAAAGGCAGCCTGTCGAGAATTGAAAAGGGGGAAATTAAACGTCCAGATTTTAACATCATCCAATCCATTGCGGCTGTATTAGACATCCCCGGTGACAACATCGTAGAACAGTACATCGAGATTGGACATAAATCAGATGTAATTTACTCTGTTTTGCAAAAAACTCTCAAAGCGCCAAGCAACGCATTTTTAGTAACCAAGATAGCAGCCAAGTTTCTCGAATCACCGA
>NZ_ALKF01000127.1:0-19911 GCF_000283315.1 Paenibacillus sp. OSY-SE
TAAAAAGTTCCCTTTTGAGCACATACGTTCAAAAACGTTCCAACGCGGAATTCGGCTTGGAAGCTGAAAACTTCTTCTCCCACAATGGAGTGTAAATAATGCGCAACGCTTCCGACACCTCTGTCGGAATGTCCGGATTACTCTTTTTGATTTGATCCAATCGTTCCGGCGTCGTCTCAGACTTCAACGCATCAAGAGCCAACAGGACGTGCTTTTTCTTCAAGCGTTCGTCGAGTATGACGAAGCGAAGCAACAACCGATTGACGTTGTTCGTCTGTGTGAAGGAGTACCGCAGCAGCTCATACATATCTTGATATATGATTTCGGGATGCACAATACTTGCCGCCACCTTAATGTCTACCGTTAATTTCCCCTCATGCCATGCCGCACGGCTGAGCCGCAGCTGCAGAGGGACGTCAGACAAATGATCGACGAGCTGCCGATCATTCATCGAAATCAAGCGGGGTACCGGTGTAAATGCAGCCACATCCGAATTCACTGCAGGCTTCTTCTCATTCATTGAAGAGATGAAACCCAAGCCTAACATTACCACAATCGTGGCGGTGAGCGCCAATGCCACCGAACGCAAACGCAACAAATTGTTCATGAATCCTTTTACACCTCCACATTATGACATCACCGCAGCCAGACTCGTTAACAGTCAGTTTCGACGCATGTGAGGATGTCCATACCTCATTGTACAATTAAAAAAAGCAGGCTATGCCTGCTCTACGCGTTATGTAACGATTAAAGTTGTGTATTAATCCTGATCCGTATGGATAACTCCATGCTTCGTCATAACTACCGCTTTTCCCCGAATTTTGATCGCGGACGTATGATCGGTGAATTGCGCGAGGAGCACCTCATTTTTATCGAGCTTCTCTGTATGATGAAACCGCGTATCATTCCCGCGTGTGAGACCTATGACCTGAACGCCTTGGTCTTTCGCCTTAATGACAATAAAGTCATTCTGATTCTCCATAATCCTTCCCTCCTCTTCTGTAATGTATTATAACACGTATACCACGGTATTATGGAACTTGTTCCCTAACGTATTGTTATCTACCCACGATAACAATGGATATACTATCTTCGATTGGGGTTAATGTAGAAAGGAGCATCACATATGCATCCAGCACATCTGCAAGAAAGTCATGTAGTGAAACTGCAGCAATGGGAGCATGAACTTAGCCGCATCAGCGGCGAGAAAATTGTTCTTGTCGCATACAGCGATAACGACGCTGAAGTGTCCGCGACGAACAACGACGAACAACGACGAACAACGATCCGGTAAAGCGTAACAAGGGTATGAAATGGAACAAAGCCGCGACACATGTCGCGGCTTTCACTTGCGTTCCCCTAATTGACAAAAGTATGTAATCACTTATTTGATACCATCTTTAAGTGCTTTGCCTGGTTTGAACGCTGGAATCTTGCTGGCAGCAATCTCGATCTCTTCGCCCGTTTGCGGGTTACGTCCTTTACGAGCGGAACGTTCGCGAACTTCAAAGTTACCGAAGCCAACCAATTGCACTTTGTCCCCGTTTTGAAGAGCTGTGGAGATTGCTTCGAATACAGCATCAACCACTTTCGTTACGTCCTTTTTCGACAATTCTGTCGATTCCGCAACTTCAGAAATCAATTCGGATTTATTCATTCTGTTCACCTCCCGATCTAAGTTAGCATCATTATCCCATTTTTTCACTGTTTGCAGATAATTTATACCTCTTCAACCCTAAAAACGTCAGATTACGCTTCATTCTGCCGCCTTTCATGGTTGAGGAACAAATTTATAGTAATATACTGCAATCACAATTGCAAGAGGAGATGTGCTCATTAAAGCCCAACAATATTCAGTTAGGCGGTTCGAGCACGGTGTATGACATAAAATGTGACAGCCAGCGCCAAGATAAGTACCGTCCCTTTCACAATGTCATGTGTGTAATATTGCAAGTTCATCATTGTCAAGCCGTTTACGAGCACACCGATTAAGACCGAACCAAAAAATGTGCCGATAATATTAGGCTTCCCTGCCCCAAAGACGGAAAAACCGACAAAAACAGCGGCGACCGCCTCCATTAGCAATGGCGATCCGGCATCGATTTGTCCACTCCCTACTCGTGCCGCGTAGATCAATCCCCCTATAGCCGCGCACATGCCTGACAAAATATAAGCGATGGTTCTTATTCTGTTTATGCGAATTCCGGAAAGGCGGGCCGCTTCTTCATTCCCCCCGGTCATGTACATTTGTCGGCCGAATCGGCTGTGCTTCAGCATTACATGGACGCCGATGACGGCAATGAGCATAAGGAGCACCGGAATCGGTACAGAGAAGAATCCAAATGATACTTCGCCCTTGCCCAGTTGCAAGAAGGATTCATACATTTTCCCCGGAGCCTTCGTTCCATCCTCGAACTGCATGTTGTTATAAACGGTATATCCCTTTGTATACGTCTTATGAATTCCTGCTACGATATACATGACAGCCAGCGTGGTCAATAGATCCGGTATGCGTAATTTGACGATAAAGAATGCGTTGATGCACCCAATCACCGCTCCGACAAGCAGCGGAACGACAATGACGATAACTAGCGGCATTTCATACCAAATCATAAGCGATGCCGTTACGACCGTTGTTAACGATACCGTAGAACCGACGGACAGGTCGAATCCATCGACAATGAGTGAAAGTGTTACTCCGATAGCGACAAAGGTAACGATTGAGATCGAGCGTAAAATGTCCGCCAAATTCGCACTGGAGAAGAAATAAGGAAGTCGCACTGAGAAGAAAGCAACTACACCAATGATGACGATAATTGCACCGTACCGAAAGCAAAAGTTCAGCAGTCTGTCCTTGAAGCCCGTATTCATTATTTCCATTCTCCTCCCTGACCCGCACTTGCATAGAACATGAGCTGCTCCTGCGTCACTTCATTCCGCTGAAAGGCTTGCACCAATTCACCGTCATACATGACGTATATGCGATCTGCAATCCCTATCACTTCATTGAATTCACACGTTAAATACACAATTCCTTTCCCCTGCTGCACCTGCTTGCCAATGATTCGAAACATGTCGCTCTTCGCTCCGATGTCCACACCTTTGGTCGGCTCATCCAGAACATACACATGTGCTGGGGTCTCAAGCCATTTGCCAATAGACACTTTCTGTTGGTTGCCGCCGCTTAAATATTTCACTTCTTGCTTGACGGATGAGGATTTAATTGTTAGCCGGTCGCGCATTTGTTCCGCCAAGCACGATTCATTCCGTTTCCTTACAAATCCAAGCAAGCTTAACGCCTTCAATAAAGGAACACTTATGTTGTGCTGGATCGATTCCTGGACAAATACGCCTTGCTTCCTTCGCTCTTCCGGGACAAGCACAATGCCAGCCCGAACGGCATCGGCCGGTTCCTTCGGTATAAGCGGCACTCCATTCAATGACATGCTTCCTCGTTCATACACATCCACTCCAGTCAGCAGCCGGGACAGTTCCGTCTTGCCCGCACCTACCACTCCAACGATGCCTACAATTTCGCCTTGTCGGACGTCAAAGCTGACGTCACGCACTTTCCGGCCGCGTGTAATGCCTTGCACCTGCAAGAGAACATCGCCGATCACCGCTTGTTCCTTCGGAAATTCTTCTTCAAACGTCTTGCCGAGCATATGCCGGACAACTTCTTCAGGCGTCGTCTCATCGGTCTGCGAGGAGTGGACGATCTGGCCGTCACGCATGATTGTAATACGATCACTTTCTGCAAACACTTCAGGAAGACGATGTGAAATAAAGATGACGACAACACCGAGATCGCGCATCGAACGCATCATTTGGAACAACCGCATTGCCTCTTCATGACTTAGCGGAGCAGTCGGTTCATCAAAAATGACGACTTTGGCTTGCTCCGCCAATATTCTTGCCAGCAGCACCATCTGCTTCTCCGCCAACGTACATTGCTCCACTCGCTTCGTCAACGGTATCGCTGCGCCTAATGACTGCATCGCTTTCTCGGCTTCTTGACGAATACGCCGCGGACTCACCCACCAAGAACGATTGGCTTGTCCCATACAGTCCATCATAATATTTTCCGCAACGGTAAGCTGTGGCACCAGAGCCGTATCCACTTCCTGGTACACGCAATGAATGCCTTGCCGCTTCGCATCGGCTGGCGACTTAATATGCAGCGGACGGCTGCCAATGTGAATATTGCCGACATCAGCGCGATAAGCGCCCGACAATATTTTCATGAGCGTGCTCTTCCCCGCCCCATTCGCGCCAAGCAGCGCATGTATTTCTCCGCTAGAAGCGGTAAAGCTCACACTATGAAGCGCCGCCACTCCATTGAAGGATTTAGATATGCCGAGCATATATAAATTATCGTCAGGAGAAGAAGCGCGAAGCGCCGCCCCCCGCTCCGTGCGGGCCGCATTGGCAGAAAAGGCGTTGTCGGGTTGAGCATCGAATGAGTTAGTCATTTCATATCCCGCCTTTAATCGTTAAATTGTTCACTTGTATTCATTCATCCAATCCTTCAAGCCTTGGGTACTTCCACTCCAGCCTTTAACGTACTCGGACAGTTCACTCGTCGAAATTTGCTTGTCCGGTAAATCCTCGCGCTTGACAAACACAGGCTCCAGCACGACCTTTTCATCTACTTGATCACCATGCAGCTTCTGATAGGCCAATCGCACTTGAACACGTCCGATATCTTTCGGGTCTACTGCAGCTGAAGCAATCCATGGATTATTCTTGTCTTGGATCATTTGCAGGTCCTCATCACTCATATCGATCCCGTATACTTTTATCTCTTCTCGGCCAGACTCTTGTATAGCACGAGCAGCGCCTTTGGCGAATTCGTCATAAGCAGCCCATACGGCAGCAATATCTCCTTTGTTCGGATACTGCTTCAGTACAGCTTCCATCTTCGCCTGCGTGTCTAAGGCAGTGCTGGACGTAGCTGCGCCAAACGCAGCGATTTCTTTCACGTCCGGATTGCTCTTCATAAAAGTGTCGTATGCGATTTGACGGCGTTCCATTGGAGCATAGCCGGCGGTCCATACTTTGACGATGTTGCCTTTGCCGCCGATGTCGTGCCCCATATGTTCCAAGGTAATCTGCGCCATCTTCTCGTCACCTTGCTCAAGCACGGTCACCCCGGGTATATTGACGAGTGCGTCGAAGGCAACGACAGGAATGTTCTGCTCCACGGCTTTGTTCATCCCCGCATCCAACGTTTCTGGATTTCCATGATCTGTAAGAATTGCATCAAACTTCTGACTAACGGCCATTTCTAATTGCGATCCCATCTTCGCCTTGTCATTCTCGGCTACGAACATCGTTAATTCGCCTCCGAACCGCTTTATCTCTTCTTTGATCCCGTCTACATATTGCTGAGAAAAAGTGCCGGTGTTAAATTCCATAATGAGTGCGATACGCTTGCCCCGAATTCCGTCATTCGTACCGGCAGAGCCTTCTGATCCGCCAGACTTCTGACCGCAAGCGGTTATCACGACGGAGATGAGCACCAAGAAAAACATCATCTCCCATTTTCCACGATGACTGTGTGATTGTGCCGACATACTCTGATCCCCCTTTTATTTATGTGTAATGTATTTTTATACATCCACTTTTTTCCGTGGATTCGTTATCCATAAATATAATAGTTAATTCCGAGTCTGTAAATTGGTTTATGAGAAGTTGTTAAAAAAAGCTCAAGCGAGAACTTCTTCCTGCTGGAAGAAATCCTGTCGCCTGAGCTTTTTTCCACTTACAATATAATCGCAATCAATCCGCCGGAGCCTTCATTAATGATTCGTCCGAGCGTCTCTTGCAGCTTGTATCTTGCATTATCCGGCATCATGGCAATCTTGCCTTGGATGCCTTCTCTGACGATGGAATGCAGCGATCTTCCGAAAATGTCCGAATTCCAAATCTTGGTCGGATCGTTCTCGAAGTCCTGCATGAGATAACGCATAAGCTCCTCACTCTGCTTCTCCGTGCCGATGATTGGCGCGAATTCAGACTCGACATCGACGCGAATCATATGAATGGACGGAGCGGTTGCTTTCAAGCGAAGGCCAAAGCGTGATCCTTGCCGGATAAGCTCTGGCTCGTCGAGAGCCATTTCCGTCAATGTTGGGGCAGCTATGCCATAGCCTGTTGTCTTGACCATTTCAAGCGCATCTGCAAATCGGTCGTACTCCCGCTTCGCGTGTGAAAACTCCTGCATTAACTGGAGCAGATGATCCTTGCCTCGAATCTCCACTCCAACCACTTCCATCAGGATTTGGTCATATAATTCGTCCGGCGCGTACAAATCAATCTCTGCGACACCCTGGCCCATATCCATCCCGCTTAGCCCGGCCCTAGCAATAAAATCATATTCCATGAACTGTTGCACGACACGATCGACATCGCGCAAACGACGAATGTCCTTCACTGTGTCCCGTACTGACGATTCATAGCTGGTGCGCAGCCAATGACTGTCATTCAGCACCATCACCCAGCTCGGCAAGTTGACGTTGACTTCATGAACCGGGAACTCATATAATACTTCGCGCAGAACGCCCATGACGTCGTCTTCGCCCATCGTAGCTACGCTAAGCGGTATAACCGGAATATCATATTTCTCATGCAGTTCATTCCGGAGCTCCAACGTCTCCTCGCTACGGGGCCGCGTCGAGTTAATAATTAACACGAATGGCTTGCCGACTTCTTTCAACTCATTGATGACTCGCTCTTCGGAGTCGACATAGGAGCTGCGCGGTATTTCTGCAATCGTTCCATCTGTCGTTACGACAACACCGAGCGTGGAATGCTCTTGAATCACCTTGCGTGTGCCAATTTCCGCCGCCTCTTGGAATGGAATTGGCTCCTCGAACCATGGCGTGCTAATCATCCGCGGTCCATTCTCATCCTCGTAGCCTTTGGCGCCTTCTACCGCATATCCGACGCAATCGACGAGGCGAACGTTTACCTCCAGACCTTCGGCGACTTTAATTTGCACAGCATTATTCGGGACGAATTTCGGTTCCGTTGTCATGATAGTTTTTCCTGCTGCACTTTGGGGCAGTTCGTCTACCGCGCGGGCTCGATCCGATTCGCTCGCGATGTTTGGCAGCACGACCGTTTCCATAAATCGTTTAATAAAAGTCGATTTCCCCGTGCGGACCGCACCGACGACCCCGAGGTAAATATCCCCACCGGTACGCTCGGCAATGTCCTTAAAAATGTCCACTTTTTCCAATGATATCCCCTCCTCAAAATTTTCCGACGGACCTAGAGGCAACGTCTGCCTCTCGCCCTTCAGAAACGATTGGCACCGTTGCTAGGATTGAGCTGTTGCCGTTGTCGCCAGTGTTCGCCGCCGAGATTTCACGTCGTACAAGGGCATTTTTTCCGACGCAACTCGTACATGCTTTTGGACTAGTAACATCTTATTTGAAAGTAGGCAGAAATATGACCCATGTCACTAACATTTTTATTCGCATAACGAACGCATGCCTTCCAAATCAGATATATGATATTAATAGAAAAGTATGCAGAATAAAAAAAAATCAATCGGAAAAGATTCCGATTGATCTTTACTGTCATTATGATTCGAGATTAATCCGATTAGGGCGCAGTTGCGACCTGCGGCCACGGCGCGTTGTCCTTCCATATGTATGAAACCGACTTCACCGGCACATAGAAGGAAGACTCGACAAGCAGAGGCCGCAAATCTTTCTCATTTCCTGTCGGACGCTTCTCCAACTTCTCCACCAGCTGCATGATGTCTGGCGCGTAATCTGCATACACAGTCCCTTCCATATCCATCATGAACGAAAGCGGCTGTCCGTTGAATGGGCTCAGCACTTCATTCGGACGGACTCCAACCGCCGCTTCGTCTATGCTGTAGAATCCCGGATACACTTCCTCTGTCGTCGGAAGGCTTCCTTGCTTGCGCTTATAAGAATCAACGGCACGAGTCAAATCATTGACCCGCTGCGCCGTGAGCAAATCCATAATACGCACCTTAGGCTCTGTTTCCTCATCGATAATTAAATAAGTGCCCGTGCCGCCTGCTTCGAAGGCATTGCTAGGAGTGGAGCCCAGCACCCCTCGCCGCTTCAACAGTTCAAAATCGATACGGTACTTCTCATAGCGCGGTACACTCATGTCACTCGTTATCATGGGCAGAAGCTGTGTCTGCTTTTGATATTCATCCACTGCATTTTGAACGAGAAGGATTCCTTCCCGGGCGGATTGCTGATTCTCTTTGCGCAGCTCATTCGGATACAGACACCCCTGCAGCAGCATGCTGATGAGTGAAGTGACAACGAGTAGCGCAATCCGTCTGTTCCGGCTCACTCACATTCCTCCTGACTTCGATAACGACGATATTTTCATGTCCAACTACCACAATGAATCATCATTTTGTTGCTCCGCTAACTGGCGGCGAACCAGCGCTTTAAGTGGATCTTCAGGTACTGTGACCGTAATCGCGCCCTCCTGGCCTGAGACTCGCACCTGACAGGCGAGACGCAGCCCTTGGGTAGAGTCGACTCCTAGCTTCCGCATTTCAGGTGGACTGGGCGGAGTTAACAAGCGCTCATCGCCCTCTACGTCGACCTTGCACATCAAGCATCCCGCTTTGCCGTCACAGCGCGTACGAACCGGAACCCCGGCCCTTCTGGCCGCATCAAGCAGCGACACGGCGTGCTTCATCTCTATCTCAATGCCTTGGGGTTCAAAACGAACTCGCGTTCCCACAGATGCAGCCATCCTTTCATATTGTGAAATCGATGTATGATTTACTAGTGAGAAGTAAAAATATGGCTCATGATGTCTGGACACAGTTCGGCAAGAGCTTCTGATAGCTGGGCATGCTCTGAACATTGGGCCCACACCATTCTCATCGAATCCACATGAAGCTGGGGCGATTGATTCATTACACTGACAATAGACTGCACACGGTCTTTACGTTCACGCAGCACGTTGAAGACAAGCTCATGAGCCAGCGGCATGACATGTACGAAAGTATGACCTAGCTGCACTTCCAAGCCATAGTTCCACAACAAGCCTCGAATGCCAGTGACATATTGTCCGAGTGGCGTTGATACAACGAAATCACCGACAAGCTCGATGGATACGCCTTTGTACTCATAATGACTCAGCAAAGAGCGGTATCTCTCCGTCTCATTCCACTCCGGTTCATCTACCGCATATGCTTTCCACAACTGCTGCAATTGGAGCCCGTCTTGTTCGTCCGCATAAATATCGACATCGCGCGGAACACCTTCCAACTGAACGCCATGCAACGCCAAGCCGCAGCTCCCACCCAGCATCCAGCATAGGTTTTCACGTCTCGCCATGTTTGAAAAATGCTCAATCGTCTGCACAAGAGGTACGGACAATGAAGGTTTCATCAGAACTACCCCATTCCGTTTCGAATAATCTATAGATGTCAACAATGTGCGTGTTCAAAAGTTGTACTAAAAATAAGGCTTGTGGGCGGCGCGAATGACTCCATCCGTCTCAATAACCGCTTGACATGCAAGTCGATATCCTTCTGCAAATTCTTCTTCTTCCATGCGATCCCATTCGGCATCCGTCACTTCGGATAAATGCTCGCGTCCTTCCTCAACTACACAGCGGCAGCGTGCACACGTGCCGCGCGTGCATGCATAATTCCAACCCACGTCCGCCTGAACGGCCGCATCCAAAAGCGTAGTACCGAGCGGCACCGTGACGGTTGCTTCCCCTGTACGTGCTGTTAATGTAATATCCGCCATCAAAAGTCACTCCTTCCGCCAAAGTTTTATGTATTACACAATCGATATAATTCCATACAGCATTCCCGCTAACAGCATGATGAAAGCGATAAAAGAAAGGATACCACGAATCCATCCTTTCGTCTTATGCCTGGCAAACATAATCAGAAATGCGGAAAAAGCCATGAGGCCAATTCCGATAAAGGATACCCACATCTTAGTCATACTGTCCATTTTCCCGATTCTCCCATCCGCGCAAACTGCTCTCATTATACCATCCGTCTTAAAAGAACAAAAGACGACACGTTAGCTTATCGCTAACGTGTCGTCTTTCTCGATCGAGAAACATAGGAATGAAGCTTATTTCTTCATGATCAGCTTCATGATGCCTTCCAAGTTGCTTGGGTTCGTACCGCTTCGCTTGACGGTGCTCACAATCTCATTTATCGTAGCTTCCGTTACAGGCAGTTTGGCCATTGAAGCGACTTGTTTAATCAACTGCCGCAGTTGGGCTTCACTTTGCATCGTACTCGGCTTCACCCCGCCGGCAATCTTTTTTATTTGATTTTCGGTAATATGTTTGCCGGTCTTCTTGTTAATCGCGTTCAATGCGTCCTTAGAAAATTTATTGTTCGGCATTTTGTCCCTCCTCGGGTCAGACTTCATACAGTGTATGATAAGTCCCGTTCAAAGGTGAAAAAGTACCGACAAATATCCTAACGATGTCGCATTATGACCACGACGATTTCGCGACTTCTTCGATTTCATTTTTGCGAACGCGGCCCATTAAATGTTCGACTGCTTTCTTCGGTTCTTTGCCATCAAATAAGACGCGGTGCAATTGCTCAGTAATTGGCAATTGGACATCATACTGCCGCGCGAGCAAATAGGCGGCTTTCGTGGTCCGAATACCTTCTACGACCATTCCCATCTGCAACAGCACCTCATCCACAGCATGCCCTTGGCCGATAAGCGAGCCGGCACGCCAGTTCCGGCTGTGCTGACTCGTACACGTAACGACCAGATCGCCAACACCGGCAAGACCGGCAAACGTTAGTGCGTTCGCGCCCATCACGACGCCGAGCCGGGCAATCTCCGCAAGTCCTCTCGTGATGAGGGCCGCTTTCGCGTTGTCGCCGTATCCGATGCCGTCTGACAATCCGGCCCCTAGCGCGATAATGTTCTTAAGCGAGCCGGCCAGCTCAACTCCAATAACGTCCTGATTCGTATACACGCGGAAAAACGATTCGTTCATGAACAGATCCTGCGCTTTTTCTCCCGTCTCCGTCGAAGTGGATGCTACAACTACCGTAGTCGGGCATTGTCTGACGACTTCTTCCGCATGACTTGGTCCGGATAATACGGCAATACGGTCTTCCCCGCATTCCAACTCTTCGGCAATCACTTCAGACATACGCTTTAACGTTTCGGTCTCGAATCCCTTCGTTGCATGTACGATTATCATCTTATCCGTAAAGTAAGGCTTCATCTGCCGCGTCACTTGACGCATTGCAGCCGACGGCGCCACGATGAGGCAAGCTTCCGCACCCTCCATCGCTTCTTCCATGGAGCATGTCGCATGAAGGTCAGGGTGCAACGTAACGTCCGGCAAATATTTATGATTGCTATGCTTCGTATTTATTTCTTCCGCCTGGCGTTCATTCCGGGTCCATAGCGAGACGTTGCATCCGTTCTGAGCCAATACCTCGCTGAGCGCAGTTCCCCAACTTCCCGCGACGAACACCGCGACCTTAACGGACACGTGGCATTCCTCCTTTTTTCGAGCCTAAACGGTTCTCCGTCCCTTTCACCAGCTTGACAATGTTGCCGCGATGACGATAGAACGCAAACGCGCACAACAGCAAGCTGCCCCAGAATATACTCCAATCATAACGGAATAGCAACAAGAATACCGGGGTCATCGTCGTAAAAATCAAAGAACCTAGAGACACATAACGCTTCCATACAATCGAGGCGATCGCAAGAACACCGGCGCAGAGCGCTGGCCAGAACGCCAAAATCGCCAACACGCCGATCGTCGTTGCAATCCCCTTTCCGCCGCGGAACCGGAAATATATCGGCCAGTTATGACCAGCGATGGCCGCAATTCCGCACAGCACCATCACCCATGAATCATCTCCAAGCCAACGTCCAATTAGAACGGCGATAATCCCTTTGACTGCGTCTAACAATAATACGCCAATTGCAGGACCCTTCCCCAGCACCCGCAACGTATTGGTCGCTCCGGCATTGCCGCTTCCATGCTGGCGAATATCGATACCCCGCAGCCATTTCCCTATGAGCAGACTGAAGCTGACTGAGCCGAGCAAATAACTGACTACGATCGCAATTATAGACAAGGTCACCTCAGCTCGCCCCTAACCTTCATCGGATTTCCGGCGTGTGAATAACCGGATCGGTGTGCCTTCAAAGTCAAACGAAGCACGGATGCGATTATCCAAATAACGCTCATAGGAGAAATGCATTAGCTCCGGATCATTGACGAAGATCACGATCGTCGGCGGCTTCACCGCAACCTGCGTCGCATAATTAATGCGCAGGCGTCGTCCCTTATCCGTTGGAGGCGGGTTGTAAGCAACCGCATCCGATACGACATCGTTCAGGAGGTGCGTCGGAATGCGCTTCGCATGCTGCTGCGCGACATGTTCGATAACCGGGAGCAGTTTATGTAATCGCTGCTTCGTCTTTGCGGATAAGAACACGATTGGAGCGTATGTCATAAACAGGAAATGATCGCGAATCTTTTGTTCGAATTGATGCATCGTTTTATCATCTTTCGACACGATATCCCACTTATTGACGACAAACAACACGGCCTTGCCCGCTTCATGAGCATAGCCTGCGATATGTTTGTCTTGTTCGATAATCCCTTCCTCGCCGTTGATGATTACCAGTACGACGTCAGCACGTTCAATCGCCTTCAGAGAACGCATTACGCTGTATTTTTCAGTCGTCTCATAGACCTTTCCGCGTTTCCGCATTCCAGCCGTATCGATAATAACGAACCTCTGTCCGTCCTTCTCAAACGGGGTGTCAATCGCATCCCTGGTCGTACCAGCCACGTCGCTCACGATAACGCGTTCTTCACCTAGAATGGCATTGACAAGCGATGACTTGCCTACGTTAGGCCGCCCGATAAGAGCTACCTTAATGACATCATCATCATATTCCTCATCGGTTAGATCCGGAAATTTCTCAACAACCTCATCTAATAAATCCCCCAATCCGGTACCATGTGAACCCGAGATCGGAATCGGATCACCGAAGCCTAAGCTATAAAACTCATAAATATCGTCCATGCGATTCAAATTATCCACTTTATTCACCGCAACGATAACCGGCTTGCCGGATCGGAACAACATTTGCGCCACTTCTTCATCGGCTTGGGTCACACCGGTCTTGGCATCACACATGAACACGATGACGTCAGATTCCTCAATCGCGAGTTCGGCTTGAACCCGGATTGAACGGAGCATCTCATCTTCTCCGTAAACCTCGATTCCGCCCGTGTCAATAATGCTGAACGGCTTCCCGTTCCATTCGCCCGTCCCGTAGATACGGTCGCGTGTCACGCCAGGCTTGTCCTCTACAATGGCCAATCGGTCGCCGATAATTCGGTTAAAAATGGTGGACTTGCCGACATTCGGCCGCCCGACGATGGCAACAACGGGTTTTGCCATGCAGTTCACTCCTTCATCTTTTGCAACATATACACGTACATCATCATATCAAAAAATTGGCCCCTTGGCTAACCAATTTGCAGGAGCACTCTCCATTTTTCAGCGCACCTTCCAGAACGCTCACCTTCAATCTGCCTGCTTCCATTTTGTGCCTCTCCATCTGCCCTTTATCCATTGCATTGCAGCTGTAACCATTCGAACGGTCATAAAGGACACCCACCATACATCCTGCAGCCCCGCACTCCCGAGCTCAGACGACGCTCCGCTTTTCGCTTGAATAAATAAATCTCCGCAAGCCAGTCCGAGTGTAAGCACGATCCATTGATACGTCCACCGTCTGGATACAGCTAGAACCATCAAGCTGATAATCGCCGCGATGATCCATTCCTTGCTGAGTTGTCGGAGCAAGCTGATGGATGACCATTTTAACAGCTCTAGCCACAACCAAGCGGCAGCAACCAATCCGATGTGACCTAATAAAGTAAAGCCGCGCAGCCTAATGAACTGATCCAACAGGAGCAGCACTGCGACAAGGCACCATAACAACCATGCTGCATTTACTTTGCCTGCTGCAGCTATCGTAACGGTGAATCGGTTCAGCAATATCCAAGACACCCCGATACAGATAATCCAGCGCCACGATACGTGTCTCAGCACAACGGTTCGCCAGCCGCTCGCCAATAAGATGAAGAAGCAGATCCATACAATAAAAGACAGTATCCCAGGTGTCAAGCTTCCATCTCCCTAACGTTTCTTCGTATTATTTGAAGGGAGATATAAAAATAATCGGCGGACTCGCAATGAGTCCGCCGAAAAATAATGAATTCAACTTATTTTTTAAATTTGTTCAGCATGTCGCCAAAGCGTTCGCCTAATGTCACGCTCATTGCTTGGTTGTTGAGAGATACGTTCGGGTTGTTCAGTTCTTCCTTGATTCTCTTCTCTGGCTTCGGAGCTTGAGCTGGAGCTTCTTCCGTTTCTTTAATGCTCAAGCTAACGCGTTTCTCTGCAGGATTGAAGTCCAACACCTTCACTTGCACCGTCTGACCTTGCTTCAATACTTCGAACGGAGTCGCGATATGACGGTGAGCGATTTGGGAAATATGAACCAGACCTTCCACGCCAGGCGTCACTTCAACGAACGCACCGAAATCAACGAGACGTTTTACTTCACCGCTGATGATGTCGCCTGTCTTGATCTTATCAGCAGCTTGCTCCCAAGGCCCCGGTTGAGTCGCTTTAATGCTCAGACTAATCTTGCCGTTGGCAGGGTCAACTTTCAATACTTTTACTCTCACTTGTTGACCTTCTTGTACAACATCGGACGGTTTATCGACATGCTGCCATGCGATTTCGGACACGTGTACCAATCCGTCCACGCCGCCTACGTCAACAAATGCGCCGAATTGTGTCAAGCGTTGTACGGTACCTTCCAATTCCTGACCTTCTTGAAGGTTCGCCATCACGCGTAGTTTGTTCGCTTCGAACTCTTCTTCCAATACATCTTTTTGAGAAAGGATAAGTTTGTTGTTTTCGCGATCGATTTCTTTTACTTTCACGCGCAGCGTACGACCTTTGTAGTCGCTGAAATCTTCAACAAAATGACGTTCTACCATGGAGGCAGGAATAAATGCGCGCACGCCTACATCTGCGACGATGCCGCCTTTCACTACGTCTGCAACCGTTACTTCGAACACCTCTTGATTGTCGAAGCGCTGCTGCATCAAGTCCCAGGATTGTTCGCCGTCGACTTGACGTTTCGAAAGCACGAGACGTTCTTTCTCATCATCGATGCTTACTACTTTACATTCCACTTCTTGGCCTACCTCAACAACATCCGAAGCTTTGTCAACGGATACGGCAGACAGCTCGCGGATAGGAATTACACCGTCATATTTATATCCAATGCTTACAAATGCTTGGTTGTCATCGATTTTGACAATCGCGCCTTTGACGGTGTCACCTTTTTTCAAGGTTACGATGTTCTCCATCGCTTCTTGGTTAGCCGTTTCGGCCGTTTCATTCACTTTTGTTTCTTCAGACATGTGAAATACCTCCTCGATTGAAACCCCATTTATTGAAACCTGCTATGCAGGAATCATAAGGAACTCTTATCTATGTCTCTTCAAAAAGATAAAGACCTCGATAAGTGGATGCTATTATGCGAACCTGAAATCTAACGTTCCATAAGGATATCCGTATAGAAATTCAGATGTCGTAACGAAATTAAGGGTATAACCTGTAAATAATACCTGTAGTATCTTTCCTAATGAGAAAAACATGCATGCGCTGTATCATGAAGAAGCAGTTTCTTCCTTAATGATACGTTGGATATGCTCCATAATGCGTTCCGTTGCTCTCTCGAGCACGTCGCTTCCCTTCTCTGCCAGCAGATCTGACATATCGATTGGCGGACCGTAACACACTCTAGTCTTGCGAAATAGTTTGTAGTTGCCGATAACGGCCACAGGCACAATGGTAGCTCTGCTTCGCAACGCTATCATCGCAGCGCCCTTCTTCGCAGCAACCGCTCCGTCTGTGTTACGGGTGCCTTCCGGGAATATTCCCATAATCTCGCCGTCGTTCAGCAATTGGAATGCCGTGCGGATCGTTTCTTTGCTTACACCGCCGCGCTTAACGGGAAACGCTCCCAACGCGTCTATTGCCGGGCCGAATACTGGAACTTTGAACAGTTCCGCTTTGGCCATGAATCGGATGCGCCGATCGAGCAGTATTCCAATAGCCGGGGGATCCAACAAGCTGATATGGTTGGAGCACAAGACGACCCCGCCCTCTTTAGGCACATAATGTTTGTTTTTCGCTTCAAATCGGAACAGAATCCGGTAGAAGAATCGAAGCAGCGCCCTGCAAAACGTATAGAACATAGTAGCTACGGTTCACCATCACTTTCGTATGATCGCGCGATCTACGATGACGCGCACGACATCGGCGATTGTCATTCCCGTCGTATCCAGCAGAACGGCATCTTCCGCTTGCTTTAACGGGGAAACTTCACGCGTCTCGTCTTGTCGGTCACGGTCGGCGATTTCCTGGATGAAATGCTCCAGCGAAGCATTCTCCTTGTCTTTCCATTCCTCGTATCGCCGGCGAGCCCGTTCTTCTACGGAAGCGGTTATGAACCACTTCATTTCCGCATCAGGAAGCACATGTGTACCGATATCACGGCCGTCCATGACCACCCCTTTGCGCTTTGCCATTTGACGCTGCATTTCAACCAGTTGTTCTCGTACGACTCCGACTTGCGCGTATAATGAAGCCAAGCGGCTCATTTCAGACGTTCGTATCGCATCCGTCACGTCTTCTCCATTCAGAAAGACGAATTGACGTTCCGCTTCCGGCCGCAGTTCAATTCTCAAGCACTTCATCTCTTCCGAAAGCGCATCCGTCTCATCCGGACGTATGCATACCCGTGTCATATGTAATGATACGGCACGATACATGGCGCCCGTATCAATATAAACATATCCTAGCTCACGAGCGACGAGGCGGGCAACCGTACTCTTTCCAGCTCCTGCAGGCCCGTCGATGGCGATATTCATTCGTTGCGTCGTAGTCTCACACTGTTGTGTCAACGGGACTGACTCCTTCCCTAGTCATACCTGTAAGAATCTTTATGAACACGCACTGTAAGTAGAAACTACAGTAGTAACGTTCATTCAAGAAAAAAGCAGGCATTGCCTGCGACGTGAAAATTATACCACACTTAAAAAAGGGATGCAAAACGAGTCTGCTTCAAAAAAGAGTTGCGGTTCGGTTGGATGTCACTAATTATGCCTAGGACACGTACTTATAAAGAATTCCTTCCAACCGTTCCACCGGACATAAATAATGGCGAAATCCGCCAATCAAGAGCAAACATTGGGCGGCAACGACCAGGATGACGAACGAAATACATATGCGCGTCACCCAGCGGGCACAGCTGTCCCAATACAGCAACAGCCGGTGTTTTTCATCTTCGAATTCATGCTCCTTCATCTCCTGAGGAACATGCTTGCTGCGATGCGGCCACACTGTTCTCATCATACTCACCCCACATTTTATTGTGGTAGTATATCGTCAGGATGGAAAAATTATGCGGCTGGTATGTATCACTTTCTCAGTTCAAACTGCCGTTCAAAGCAGTAACGAATTAATTTCTGTTGTTCCACTTCAGAGATTTGCTCGAACTTTACCATGACCGCTACTCTTTCCTCATGAATAGGCTGGATACGAACAATCTGCCCCGTGAACGGAACGTGTTCAATTGCTCCGCTGCGAAATGAAACAGCAATCCAACATTGCAGCAGCTGTGTCTCTCGAAGTCCCCATTTCGGATGTGTGACGAAGGACATCCCGCCTCCGCTAATATCTTCCGACAAGGCAATAAATTTCACGCCATCCATCGTGCTGATGGCTGTCTCCAGATTAGCCTGCACACGCAAATAATTGCGCCGCTGCATTCTGGTAAGCCAATGCTGCTCCGGCTTCCGAATGGACAACATACGAATCGTGTCCTGCCGTCTTCCCGTCACAAGGGTTCGAAAGTGCCACTTCATGCCATCCTCTTGCGAGTAATAAACATCCAGCTCTTCGCCTGCTGCGAACACTCCATACTTCCCCGTTTGCTCACACAAAGGAATTTCAATCCACAAATGTTCTTCATCGATTTCCGTAACTCGGGATTTATAGGTTGGGTCGCCTGCTTGCGCGCGAACCGATTGCATGTACATCATATCATTTATATTAGGTAACATGAGCTCCCCTCCACGCCAATTATAGCATGGGTTGTAGGAGTCCAAAAGAAAAAGGTGCTCCTTCTCCAACCGACTCCTTCATGCATCGCATAAAAGAATGAGGTGGAGGATAGCACCTTCACAGCTTCATATTCCGCTCAGTTAACTTTTTAACATCGGCATTTCTTCAATTTGCTCTTCCGTGCCATTCTCTGCATTAATATAAACACGGTAGGCGCCACCGTTAATTTTACCGCCAAATTCATAGCACAGCACTTCTTCCCCCAAATCATTTTTGATCAGGGACTTACGGTCGAACAGAATGTGCATGTCCGGATTCAGCATCGCACGGGCTTCCTTCATCGTTATCTTCGGCTTGCCTACTGTGCGGTCTTTATGCTCATAGATGTAATCTGTCGCCTGAAGTCCTGTTACTTCCCCGTTATCGAGCGCGACACGCACGCTTATCTGTTGAGGATATACATACACTCCGTCAATAATAGGGACCAACATCAAACTGCCCACATGATTGAATTCGTTATAACGGACTACTTCCATTGAAGGGTAGTCATTCTTCTTCAGAAATTTCTTTGCCGCTTGCTCGGCTTCAGTTATCGAGATACGTTTTGCCTTCACGGAACGGGTGTCCATATAAGACATCAGCATTCCTTGCTTCGTATAGTCCAACGAAATAGAACTGCCATCACCTTTTACGTTCGTAAACGCAGTATACGATTCATACTCCGTCCCTTTTCCGTTCACTCTTACTTGGACAGGCTCATTAGGCTTATGCTCCAAAAATTTTTCTGCTTTCGTTTTAATCTGCTCAACCGTGAGCGGCTGTCCTTTGAGCATCTTAACGGAACGCTTCGTGTATACGCTGGCAACAGACGGACCCCAATTTAATTCAGGATATTGCCCCACTTTTTTATCGACAGTTTTAAACCCGTCAATAATCGTATTATCCATCTTTTTCTGCTCACTGGCCATGGCAGTCTCAACGTCCATCCAGCGAAGGTTGTTCTTAATAACCTTTCCCTGCACGCTTTGCAGATCTTTAGAGATTTGCGATGCATTCTGCTGCAGTGTCTTCATCGTCTTCACTTCATCGTCAGATAGCGGCTGCTTCGTTAAATCACGAACAGCTGTGCGATAAGCAAAGTTAGAAATACGTGACAAGAAATCTTCCGTCTTATTGAACGGCAACAGTGTAAGCGGGAGTTGGTTAATTTCGTTCTGAGCTTGACTTGTTATGCGCCACACATTGACTAGCCCTTTGCGATGCATGCCTTGTGACTTGGCGTTGACAGCCAACGTTTGACCTAGCTCGCTATGCAGCTTGTCGACGTGATACGACAAGTCGTGAAACGCCCGCTGGTATTGGTTCTCTGCTTTAATTAAGATGGAGTTCTTCTCTTGATGCTCTTGATATCCCCATACAATCGCTCCAATAAAAAAGAACGTAACTATCGGAAACAGCACCGCACTTAATCGTTTATACATCGTACAAACGTCTCCCTTCACAGCAACTTGTATAACATACTGACCATAGTTTGCTGGAATTTCGGGAGCTTTATGCATGGTTTCCAAACGTTACGCTCTTTCACTTTTGATCACGAAGCTTTTCTAGGAGCATATTCGGCATCGAGTCTTGCATTCACCCTCGAAGTACGGTACTCATGTAGTTGCCTACACTCCGTTCCTTCCTTCTTCGGCTTCACGCAACCT
>NZ_ALKF01000128.1:0-20712 GCF_000283315.1 Paenibacillus sp. OSY-SE
ACCGTACCGGTTCGATCCCGGTTCTCGGCACCATTAGTAGACAATGAGACTCCTTCAACGGTCTGTTTCCGAACAGCGAGTGAAGGAGTTTTTGACTTATTCTATTTATAGTCAAAGAGAGGAAGATTATCGTGAGTGTACTGGTACATAATGATTGGGCGGATCTACTCCATGATGAGGTAAGAAAGCCTTATTTTAAGCAGCTGTGGGGATGGTTGAAGCAGGAGTATGAGCAAAATGTCGTGTATCCTCCATTTGAACACATTTTTTCTGCCTTGCAATATACGTCTTATGAGGATACGAAGGTCGTCATTGTCGGACAAGACCCGTATCATGGGCCCGGGCAAGCCCATGGGCTGAGCTTCTCTGTTCAACCCGGTGTGAAGATTCCGCCTTCGCTGCAAAATATGTTGAAAGAGAGCGCTGCTGACGTTGGAACGACAATGCCAGACCATGGCTATTTAGCCCCATGGGCCAAACAAGGCGTCATGATGCTGAACACGGCGCTGACTGTCTATCAAGGTCAAGCAGCTTCCCACCGTGGCAAAGGTTGGGAAATGTTCACTGATCGCGTCATTCAGCTCTTGAATGAACGTGAACGTCCCGTGGTCTTCGTGCTGTGGGGTTCACACGCACAGGCGAAGCTCAGTATGATTGATGCGAATCGGCACGGGATCGTCAAAGGGCCGCATCCAAGCCCGCTCTCCGCGCACCGCGGATTTTTCGGCAGCAAGCCGTTCTCGAAAGTAAACACGTATTTGCAGCAGTTCGGCGAACCTGAAATTGAGTGGCAGCTTCCTGCGATGGAAGCGATACGTCAGCAATCATTTTAATATTTATCGCGATTACGGCTTGAGTAAGACCCTGTTTCCATCGATTTGAGACGAACTGGAGATAGGGTCTTTATATTGAATCTTAGATATCAATTTCCAAATTAGGGATTGACTCAGACTAGAAAAATTGATATATTATTAATTGCTTACGACCTGTTCTGATAGCTCAGTCGGGAGAGCACCATCTTGACAGGGTGGGGGTCGGCGGTTCGAGCCCGTCTCAGAACACCATACTACATCTATTAGAACCCTTGAATTAACCAAATTCAGGGTTTTTTTGCATATTTTCATACAGGTATCTAAGAGGGAGAGGAGATGACAGGGCTGATTGTACTTTTGTTTGTTGGCTATCCTGCACTCACCGCTGGGTTGTCTCTGATCGGCAGGCTGTTCGGACAGCGGACATAACCCCGATGCGAGTCCCTTCGTCTAAAATTCACTAATTGTTCATACATATGTACATATGTATCATCTGGCAGCTGCCTTATACGGGTTGTTCGGATGAGATGAACATTGTGACGAGCGGAGGGAGAATGATGGGCGGCATATTATTCGCATGGTTGATCGGACTGTTCGGCATTACGATTCTCGTCATCTGGGCGCTTATTCATATGGTCAGCAAAGACAGCATCCGGTATGATGAGCAGTTTGTGTGGAAACGAGAGCTGAGTTCTGAAGCAAAGCAGGAAGAAGAGTAATGTTTAATTTTTCTTGAAAACGGTGACAATGGCATTGTAGTCATCCTATGAGTGGTTGAAGCGGAGGTCGGTCAGATGAACAAACCGTGGCATCCCATCATTTATATGGTTGCAGTGGCCATTGTCGTTGTCGTGGTTTCAGGCTGTGTTGCGCTTGCAAACGGTGCGCCCCGATATGAGTCCCCGGACTTGCCTAAACCCGTTCTTCCTAGTATACAGAGCGACGTATATCAAGCTCCGGTGCCGTCGGAAGTGTATGCACCTTAAATCCGACTATAATTGGTAAGGCCTTGTTCTGAATTTCTGACGTTAGGTCGTCTGCAGTAACAAGGCTTTTTTCAATTCCTGTTATGATGCACTACCTGTGTGCTCATCTTCTTCATGGGCATTAAGAAAGTTCTGTTCATCTTCCCATTTGCGTGAATAGGCTTGTCTGGTGACGTAGAGCAATAAGAAGACCATTCCGATTACCATAATTACGACGGCGACAATGGTAGCTACAACCGGATCCACGGTTCATCCCTCCCTAACTATTTAATACTGAAGCGTTATTTATAACTGCATATGAATAACTATACATGAAAACGATTTTTCTGTATAATATAGATTCATTTTAATCACACTTTTTATGTTTGTTGAGCGAATAATGATTAAGGATTAAGGATGGTGCGTTACATGGCAGCAGAAGTGATTGAAGTTAAGACAGACGAGCAATTGCAGCAATGTCTGGAGATCCGCAAAGAAGTATTCGTTGATGAGCAACAGGTTCCAATGGAAGATGAAATTGATGATTTAGATACACTTGACGCGAAGGCGAATCATATATTGCTACAGGTTGACGGTGAGATTGCTGCGACCGGCCGGATTAAATGGCTGGATGAATCGACCGCTAAAATGCAGCGGATTGCTGTTCGGAAGCCGTATCGCGGTCATGGTATCGGGCGTTCGCTCATGCTTGCTCTAGAGCAGTTGGCTCGTTCCATGGGTGCGACAGCCAGTATTTTAGATGGACAGTGCCAAGCGGAAGGGTTCTACCAAATGCTCGGCTATCGTACGATATCGGAAGAGCCGTTCTATGACGCAGGAATTTTACATGTCCGCATGGAGAAGAAGCTGTAAGCGCGAGTTCAAAAAGTCCCTTTTTGAACTCGCACTAACGAGTGAATAGTCTCTGATAGATGCTTTAAAATGAGCACCTTCCGGGAAGAGTAACATAGAGTTCTGTTTGATTGGCATCCTTGATGCCCAAACGTAAAGCAGAACCTGTAATTTACCCTTTAGGAGGTCATATCATGGAATCGCGTGAAACTTTTGTTGCCGTGCAGAAAAATGGGGACGGGGACCTGACTGCATTTAAGACCGACACGGGCAGAGTTATGGCTTACGATGAGGCGATGCATGCTGTTCAGTCAGGTCATATTGCCGGAGTGAACGTCTTTAAAGGTAAAGACGGCGGGATGTATATTCGCGGTGATGCGGATGGCGACCCAACGAATAACTTAGATAACTTGCCTATGTTCTAAATTCAAAAAACACCGGTGAGGATGCTGTCGTTATACGACAGACCTCACCGGTGTTTTGTTATCATTAAGGAATGATTAAGTACTGTGAAGCGATAAAGCGAAACCGAACCTTCCTTATGGTGATAAAACCAACCTCTAAACGTGGTCGCTCAGCTTCGAATGGCCCCAATAGAGGTTTTCTCATAATCGTTAGAGTTACTCCCGAATGGTGATAATCTCATGCTGCTCCACAAAAGGCATCGGTCCCGTATGGCCCTCATACTGTGAGCGCTCATCGCCATAATGCATTAAATAAATTTTTCTTTGTATCCATTCCGGCAGCGTCAACAGCTCCGCGAGTGTCGTATGAACTTCCCCTTTGCCGGTCAACTGGCAGTCATGGAAGATAAGGGTGACTCCTTGCTGCTCAATTAATGTATGCAGCAGGTCAGGTTGAAATCGCATATCAGCGCTGTAGAAGAAGGAATGGTTAACTAACAGCGAGAAGCTTCGCTTGCCGGCAATGTGCGGAGTTTCGATGAGCTGTATCTCCATGCCCGCAGCTAAAGAATAGGTGTGGTTCGGCTCAAGCGCATGTACCTCAAATACATCCTCCAGACACGAGATGCCTTCCTGAGTTAACCCGCCTTGAAGCGTGTTGTTCCACAATGGCTGAACTAACGGAGAAGCAATATACAATTTAGGTTTTCGTCCGTGAATAAACTTCATTTGAAATGCAAACTCTTCCAAGCCTCCCACATGATCGGCATGAATGTGAGTAATGAGCACACCGTCGATATCAACGAAGGATTTTCCAAGCTTATGCAGCGCCATGGGTGCAGTAATACCGCAATCGATGAGCAGGGTGCTCTGTTCCGTGTAAAGGAGCGCGTTATTGTTAAAGTAATGCTTTGCAAATGCGCTGCCGGTTCCAATCATTTGTATCTTAAGCTTCATCTCCATCCTCCTAATCCATGGCATCGGTTAAATTATGACCTAACTGTATCACGCTGCTGGGCACATACACAAGCAAAGCTCTTCCAGTCTTCATACGATATGACGTGAAACGTTAAGCCAGCTGTGGCGTTTCGTGCGAAACGGTCAAAAGTAGGTGGAAGGATTGGCGAAAGGAAACGCAAAGAAAAAGAAGGATCCGGCAGGCGGTCGTGCCCAGTATATGATGCGAATCGTCACATCTGACCGTTGTGCTGTCTGTCCGACCCCTTGCGCGAGAGGTATGAATTATTTGAAGCGGGTGTCCGAGCCGGGAGCCGTGGGCAATGGAATTCCATGTGTGTTAACGCGAACGAAGGTTAGCACATAGAATGGTTTCCATCATGATGACACCGGGAAATGAACGAGGATATCAATCATTTCCCGGTTCAGCGTAGCTTTCGCCACCTCTCTGTCGTTTCACATGCCGCCGTTTGGCGAATGCATTCGAGAGGGAGAGGTGTGTAACGATGGCGGTTGATGTTGTGTGGAAAGGCAATGAATATACGAATTCGAGTGACCGGAAAGGACAAGCTCCCCTTATCATCGTCAATCATATATCAGCAGGAAGCATGTCTAGCATGGATTCATGGTTCACAAGCCCGGACAATAAAGTATCGTCGGCTCATTTTGGCGTATCAAAGCAAGGAACCATTCATCAATATGTAAAGTTGGAACGTATGGCCTGGGCGCAAGGCATTACTGCAGATCGCATCGCGACAGCGCCCGCAGCCATCGTGCGAAGCAAAGGAATCAATCCAAATCTGTATGCCGTATCGATCGAGCATGAAGGGCTGGATGGGGAATTAACAGAGCAGCAATTTGTTGCGAGCGTTGCCCTGCATCGCTATATTCAAACCTATGTTGCCGATCATTGGGGTTACACGATTCCATTCGATCGCGAGCATGTGCTCGGTCATTTTCAAATCGATCCAGTCCGCAAAGCGAGCTGCCCAGGAGCTAAATTTCCATGGAAGCAGTTGTATTCCACTTTGTCACTGCCAGACAAGAGGCATGGAGGGGCGGACAGTGTGGAGGAGCAATTGAAGCAGTTGCAAACCTTGGTTACAGACTTGAAAGGCAGACTGGCTTGGCTCGAATCACAGCATCAATTGCAAGAGGTTCCCATCTGGGCCAAAGCGAGTGTGGACAAGGCTGTAGCCCAAGGCTTAGTGAACACGCCGACACCGTCATCGCTAGATTTTTATCGGATGTTAATCGTACTGGACCGTAAAGGATTATTATAGTGCAAGCGCAACTCTCCTGCTAAAAAAGAGTATAACTTAACAACTAAGCAGTTGGAGGTTACGCGATGAATTGCAGGAGAATTGCTGCATTTGTTCTTCTCGGGAGCATCTTGGGCGGAGCTTATGCGTCAGCACAATCAGACCCGTCATCTACTTCACTACAAGCCGCAGCACCGGCTGAGAAGATTCAGGTCATATTGAATGGAAGCACCGTTCAAGAAGGGGGGGTTATGTTAGAGGGACGAGCGTATTTATCCGTACGCCAGATTTCCGATGCGCTGCTGGCATTTGTTACTTGGGATGAAGCCAACAAGAAGGTCGTCATCGAGAAACCGAATGTCGACTTGCTGTTGTTCAAAGATAACACGCCTTTCGGCAAGGTGGAGACAGGTAAGACTTCCTTTACCGCACTGGCTCAAGTGGACAGCCTCAAAACGTCCGTTGACAAGATTAAACTGACCATCACCGATCCGAAAGGGAATACGACGCAAATCCAAGAAGATGAAGTCAAGACAGACGAGGATAATTTCTGGTTTCGCACTTCGGAATTCAAATATGATTTCAAAGCAAAAGGGGACTACACGATCTCGTGCTATTTGAGACAGAAGAATGGTGAATTTACGTTATTGTCTCAAAAGACGGTATCGGCGATTTAATCTAAATCCCTTCGTTTCTCTATACATATGCAGCGGTCCCTTTCGTTGACCTTGTCCTCATAAAGTGGTACGATACGGTAGTATGACCACTACCTGAATACAAAGGAGATTCACGCATGAGCGAACATAACCATGACTGCGGATGTGGACACGACCACGATCATGACCACGAACATCAAGAAATGGTCGTTACTTTGGTAGATGACGAAGGCAACGAAATCGATATGGCTCTCGTTGAAACGTTCAATGTAGGTGAGCAACTGTACGCGTTGTTGCTTGAACGCAACAATCCGGAAGCAGACGGCATCATTGTGCGCGTAGACGAAGAAGATGAAGATATGGTGCTTAATCCGATTGAAGATGATGAAGAGTGGGAGCGCGTGCAGCAAGCATACGAAGAGCTTGTCGCTGCGCAACCGGAATAAGACTCGCCCCGTCTCCTGAGGGATTATAACAGTCAGAACCTTACAGCTCCGAGGTATCCCTCGGAGCTTATTTATATTTCGCCTGCCTAATGCCTATTCACGGCTGTTTCAGTATGTATACGTTTGCAAATAAAGGCTATTTTCTAGGATTATAATACATAATGCGGCCGTTGAACAGCTTGAGTTCAGCTTTCCATGTCTTTGCTAAATATTTGCACAGCTCATTGCCCTTTCCTTTGTCTCCATGTGTGGCATCGTCAGGCAACACGACCTGGACAAAGTGACGCGGTGTATCTTCCTTCGTTGTCCCTACGCCAAATACAATATGTCGATACAAAGGAGACGTTCCCTTCAAATAGAACCACAGCTGTTCCTGTCCGGGCTTGGCTTCAATCGTGTAGGGAAATGCGGCATCGGCATAATCCCAACTTAACTGTTCGCCGGTCAGACTCGTTTGATGACGATAATGAAGCAACTGCTCCTTCAGCTCATCTAAAGTAGCGGACGGCACGGCCGAACCGTCGACGAACGTAATCGTTGCGCTTTGACTCAATTCTTACACCTCCCATGAATCATCGGATCTCATTTATCATATCATCGCCTATAGTTCGTGGCAATATTTACATGATTTTGCGTATGCGACGGATTGTAGGAAGAGGATATTTCATGATATAGTAATGAAATCAGCCCATTAAATGGTTGGTGTGCTTGGAAAAGGATAATTCAAGGAGGGGATGCGATGTTTGACCAATTGTACGAAGAAACGGAACAAGCAAACGTGAGTTTTGTCGGATGGGCTACAGAAGAAGGCCGGTATGACTTTGCACTCATTTATTCGAATCACTTTATCGGTAAAACACTTGTCGTTTGCATGCAGACAGGACGTTCAACTTTATTGTGCGCCGATGATTTGCGACCCGAGCTTCTGAAAGATAAGTTTCAATTGGGGCATCTTGAAGCGGCAGTCGAAGCGTCCCAACTGCTTCGTGCCCGCATACCTTCCCTGAAAGCGCAGGACCAGTATTAGAGGTCTTCGATAAGTTCTCTTTTGAACACGAAGATCCCGAGAGGTAATTCAGCACGCGCTGTTAGAAATCATGACTCGTTAGTGAAATAGAAAGGCTGCTCCTTCATCCGGGGCAGCCTTTCGTTCTATTCATATATCGCTTTTTCCTCTTTGATGACCTTTACGAATTCAATATATCGGTCTTCAGGCCCTTTCACAGGCAGACCAATGTCGACGTGATCGCGGATGTAATCGATATTCTCCTGTGAAATGACTTCACCTGGCAGAAGAATCGGAATTCCCGGAGGATAGACGTAGATGAATTCCGCAATGATTCTGCCCGCCGATTGCTTGAATGGCACGATTTCGGTATCCGCGTAGAACGCATCGCGGGGAATGAGGGAAAGCTGCGGAATTTCCGGGATTTTCACGACGAGCTCTTTCACTTCATTTCGTTCAAAATGAAGTGCCGACAATTCACGCAAGGCCTGCAGCAATATTGCAATGGTATCATCTGTATCTCCTGGTGTAACCAAGCAAAGGATGTTATACATATCGCTCAGCTCAACTTCGAGATTGTAATGGTCGCGCAGCCAATTCTCCGTCTCATAGCCTGTAATGCCCAAATGACGCACATGTATGGTCAGCTTGGTCGGATCGTAGCTGTACGTCGCTTCTCCACCGAGGATCTCTTCACCAAAGCAGTATAATCCCGGCATCTCGTTAATTTGTGTGCGGGCGTGTTCGGCGAGTGTAATTGCGCGTTCAGCCATGTCATGCCCATGCAGTGCCATGTTGCGACGAGACGTGTCGAGCGATGCGAGCAAAATATACGACGTGGATGTCGTTGTCAGCATGCTGAAAATCGTCTGCACCCGCTGCGGGTTAATCAGCCCATTTTTCACATTGACATTAAGCACCGAGCTTTGGGTCATGGAACCGCCCAGCTTATGCACGCTCGTCGCAGCCATATCCGCTCCGGCTTCCATTGCGGACATCGGCAGTTTTTCATGGAAATGAATAAGCACGCCGTGAGCTTCGTCAACTAGGACTGGAATCTCATGTAAATGGGCGAGCTCAACGATTTCTTTCAGGTTAGCGCAAAGACCGAAATAGGTCGGATTAATGACAAGCACCGCTTTTGTATCGGGATGCTTCTCCAGCGCACGGCGTACCGAACGGGTCGTAATGCCGTGATCGATGCCGAGATTGGCATCACGGGCAGGAGAGACGAACACCGGCTTCGCTCCAGCAAAAATAATGGCCGACATAATCGACTTATGGATATTGCGCGGGACAATAATTTTGTCTCCCGGGGAGCATACCGACATAATCATCGTCATAATCGCTCCGCTTGTGCCCTGAACGCTGAAATAAGTATAATCCGCATCGAAGGCATCGGCCGCTAAGGCTTGAGCTTCGGCGATGACGCTCGATGGCTGATGTAAATCATCCAGTGGCGCAATGTTAATCAAGTCTATGGAAAGCGCTTGATCACCAATAAAATTTCGGAATTCCTCATCGGTGCCAACGCCTTTTTTATGGCCTGGAATGTGAAATTGCACCGGATTTTTAGAGGCATGTTCCGTCAGTGCGGTAAATAGAGGCGTCCGATGATGGTTCATCGCCGTATCACAACCTTTCATGCTGGGAATAGAGCTTAGATGCGCATGTTGCGTCTCAAGCAAACAAGGTTAAGTGTAACAAAAACGCCTCGGAATGCAAGCAGTTTTTCTAACGATTTTTATACATACTTCTTGGACCATTCGTTCGAATTTTATTCATTTCCGATTCATTATCATCTGTGATAGGATGTACATAAATGGAGGGAAGTGTGATGAAAAAGCAAATGACCGTCGTCATGCTCATGCTGATGATGGTATTTATCGGGTTCGGCATTGTCATTCCGGTGCTTCCGCTAATGATTACGGATGCCGGGGCCAATGAATTTCACTTGGGGTTAATGCTGTCGCTTTATTCGCTAATCTCATTCATCGTGTCGCCAATTTGGGGGGCGTGGTCTGAAAAAGTGGGTCGACGTCCGATTATTCTCATCGGTACACTCGGCTTCAGTATAAGCTATTTGTTATTCGGTTTGGCGGATGGCCAGCTGTGGCTTATGTATGTGTCGCGCATACTCGGCGGATTGTTTTCTGGTGCTGTTACGGCGGTTATTGTAGCCTATGTGGCGGATATTACGACGAACGAGCAGCGAACGAAAGGAATGGCACTCGTCGGAATGTCGATCGGTCTAGGCTTTACGTTCGGTCCGGCCTTTGGCGGGATATTAAGCGCCTATGGGCATAATACGCCATTCTTCGCAGCTTCTGCATTGACTTTGATCACATGCGTACTCGGATTTGGAAGATTGAAGGAGTCGTTGCCGCAAGAGAAGCGGACAGGCCGTAATGAGGCATCACCGTCACGCTGGACCGCATTTACGGGACGCATGAAATATTTATATGTGCTCTCGTTCTTCGTCACGTTCACGCTGGCTGGACTGGAATCGACGCTGTTGTACTTTGAGGCGCAGCGGATTCCTGACATTACAGCAACGCAGATCGGGTTCATGTTCTTCTTCTGCGGCCTGGCCGGAGCTCTCGTTCAAGGCGGGATCGTCAGGCGGTACATAAAGAAAGGCAGAGAGAAGAAGACGATCGCTGTCGGGCTGATTGTGTCGTCGCTAGGATTCTTCCTGCTGCTCTTGTCATCCAATATCGTAGATGCAACGATATACCTATGCGTCTTCGGAATCGGCAACGCGCTTATCCGTCCATGCGTCATTTCCTTGATTACGCAGAAGACGACGGTGAGTCAAGGCATTGCGTCGGGACTGAACTCCTCGATGGATAGCTTCGGACGGATCGCTGGTCCGATATTGGCGATAGCGGTATTCAACTGGATTCCTAGCATGCCGTATATAATCGGTGGGTTGCTGTGCCTCGTCGCTATCGGATTGCTCGTTCGCTTCTCGACACTGGATCGATCGCAATCGACGGCTAATACTTCCGCATGAACGAGGTACGCCTCTCATGAACAAACGGTGATTCTGCTGCTATAAGAGCGGTGAATCACCGTTTTGTTTGATTAGTTTGTCTCAATCGCTCGTTTCCTGCATGGATGAAGCAATTCCAGCTTCGTGGTGAATGAGAGCTTTGTAATAGAGGTATTACACTTACGCTTCGGCGGCGAGCTTGTACAATGGCATAAGTGTTTCCATCGTTTCCCTTGCTAGACTCATGAACGCTGTGCCGTTGGCCAGTATCGGATCGTTCGCAGCAATATGACGCCCCACTAACCACTCCGCAGCTTTAACGTCCCGGAAGCGGCACAATTTGGCCTCCAGCTCTTCCGTATCCAAATCTCCGAATCGGACCGCATTCTTTTTCATATGATCCAAAGAAATAGCATAATCCTGTGGCACGGTTGTTGCGATGCGATCAATCTGTTTGAGCATGGATTGCGCAATATTTTGCTTGTTGGCAACCTCATATATAAAAGCGAGCCAAATAAAGACATGATCGTCGAACAGTCCGACCTGAAAGTGGGGCAGCGATTTGTAGCCGCGTTTGTTCGGTCCAATGGCCAACCAGGAGTCCTGCGGCGGATTCACGGTGCGGCGCGCATGCTTCGCAATATGTAGGTACATTTCTTGGCCGCTTAACACGGCGGCATCGCCGACAAGCTGCTCGCCAATGGCTCGGAATTTAGGTTGAATTCGGTCGCGTATCGCTTCCATGCGGGCATCCAAGCCATCAATAGTAAACGTTGCGAAATCAGAGGAAGTAAATCCGGTAAAAGTCATGCACATTCTTCCTTTCTCTATTTGCCGGTATCGTATATTACATTAGAATCATGACATTTGTGGAACACATTTTATTATACCACATTATAATGAGAACGTTTATCAGTTTATAATTATTATATTTTACATACAAAAAGCCTCTTTGTTAGAAATCGAGTCAATAATCCAAGTTACCGAATCATAAGATGGAGTATACGATAAGGTAAGGAGGGATTGCCGTGAATCGCAGCGACGAGGTAGAATACTGCAACTTGGAGCTACGTTTTGACCGCCGGCAAATCCAGAACCTCATCCGAGATCTTATACAAGAGGGCTATTCCTTGTACTGGAGCGAGAATGAATCGTTGTTTATTGTTTCGATCCGAACCGGACGGAAGCTGGTCAAACTGCGCTTTCAACGCATCCATCACCGCTATAAAATTGTAGGCGATTACACGATACGAGACGAGAAGCTATCCGAGTTCATGGAGAAGATGATCGGCGATTCACGCGGGCATGCGGTGGTCAAACGTTTTAAAGACAGACATATTTTTGTGGAAAATATTATGTTTGGCGAACGCATCCGTTTAGTGGAAATATGCGGTCCGGAACAGCGGGTACTGTATCAAAAACGGCCGGCCGTAACGACAGAACAGATGATGGAAACATTTATGTCTATGCGGGCCGAGGAGCGCATGGAGGTACTGCGAATGGAAGTGGATTATACATTGGCTGAACTGCATGAAGCGATTGTCGGCGAAGATTCGGTCAAGACGAAGTGCTGCAAAGAGAGGCTGAATGTCATGCGGACCGAAATGCTTCAGCTTGAATGGTAAAGCGATGACCCTTTGTTTTTCACCCTCCCATCCGCCGCATGCTGGATGAAATGCTGTTTGCGAGATGGTTGCAGGGTTTTTTGCTGTGCGGTACAATAAGCGTAATGCAAACTATATAAAAATTTCAGGATAAAGGATGGAAGAACCATATGACGAAGAATCAAATTGGTGTCATTGGACTTGCGGTCATGGGCAAGAACTTGGCTCTCAATATTGAAAGCCGCGGGTTCACAGTCTCGGTATATAACCGTTCTCGCGAGAAGACGGACGCGCTTATTGAAGAAGCGCAAGGCAAGCAACTGACGGCTACATATTCCATTGAACAATTTGTGCAATCTTTAGAAGCACCGCGCAAAATGTTAATTATGGTTCAAGCCGGACAAGCTACAGATGCTACAATTGAACAATTGCTTCCGCATCTGGATGAAGGCGATATTATTATCGACGGCGGGAACGCGCATTTTCCCGATACTCGACGTCGCAGCAAATATTTAGAAGATAAAGGCATTCGTTTCATTGGGGCCGGCGTGTCTGGCGGCGAAGAGGGCGCTTTGAAAGGTCCTGCCATTATGCCTGGTGGACAAGAGAGCGCATATCGCTTGGTAGAGCCAATTCTGACAAGCATTTCCGCTAAAGTAAACGGCGATCCTTGCTGCACGTACATTGGTCCAGATGGTGCCGGCCATTACGTGAAGATGGTTCACAACGGAATTGAGTACGGCGACATGCAGCTCATTTGTGAGGCGTATCACCTGCTTACGACTGTGCTTGGCGTCAATGCCGAAGAACTGCACTCGATCTTCAGTGAATGGAACAAAGGGGAGCTGGACAGCTATCTGATTGAAATTACGGCAGACATCTTCTCCAAGTATGATAAGGAGACAGGCAAGCCGATGGTAGACGTCATTCTTGACGCAGCTGGTCAAAAAGGCACAGGAAAATGGACGAGCCAAAGCGCGCTCGACTTGGGTGTTCCGTTGTCAATGATTACGGAATCCGTATTTTCCCGCTTCCTGTCCGCGCTGAAAGACGAACGCGTAGCGGCAAGCAAAGTGCTGCAAGGTCCAGCAGCGAAGCCGTTTGACGGTGATAAAGCTGCATTTATCGAGAGCATCCGCAAAGCGCTCTACGCGAGCAAGATCGTATCGTACGCGCAAGGCTTTGCTCAAATGCGTGCGGCGTCGGAAGAATCCGGCTGGAACCTGCGCTATGGCGAAATCGCGATGATTTTCCGCGGCGGCTGCATTATCCGTTCTCGTTTCTTGCAAAATATTAAGGATGCGTACGACCGTGATTCCGAATTGAAGAATCTATTGTTGGACCCATACTTTAAAAATATTGTGGAATCGTATCAAGACGCATGGCGTCAAGTTATCAGTACAGCTGTTGCATACGGCGTACCTGTTCCTGGTTTTTCGAGCGCACTGTCGTACTTCGACAGCTATCGTACCGAGCGTCTGCCGGCGAATCTGCTGCAAGCGCAGCGGGACTACTTCGGCGCGCATACGTTCAAACGTGTAGATAAAGAAGGCTCGTTCCACTTTAACTGGATGTCGGAGTAATGAACAGCAATAACGCCGAACCCTAGAGGGGCTCGGCGTTATTTTTTTCTAGTGCATCTTTATCCCACAGACCATGCACGGCTTCGGCCAAATATTGCCGAATGCGGTCAGACTCTTGACCATAGCTGCTGTTCCGAATTAACAGCAGCGATACTTCGGCGAAGTAACGAAAGTTGCGGATGACTCGCTCAGGCTCAAGCTTGGACCAAGCTTCGTCCTGATCGGTAAGCTTCTGCTTCACTACGTTAAGCACCCACACAATATCCTCCCTGCATAAGGGATGGTTCGGGTCCATAATACGCGCCATTCGCGCTGCTGCTGCTCGCTGAGCTGCTGGAACGGGATGCGAATCCGGGGAGGGGGAGGTTGACATGCCAATTCACTCCTAAACAACCAAATCTCTGCTATAGTTCATCTTTACGTTGAAAACGTTATTTTTATACATGTCAGCATTGTCGAATGAAAGAAACGTATGGTATCATATGGGAAGTTTACCGTCTGCGGACAAAGAAAGACGAGGGAGGGCCTGAATGACAACCCGACATATATTATTAATCGGCTTCATGGGAACAGGAAAATCAACAGTCGGAGAACAGCTGGCCCGGAATCTGAATTATGCATTCGTCGATTTGGATGCCGAAATTGTAAAGCAGGTGGGACGAACGATACCCGACATATTCGCGCAAGATGGGGAAGTGTTCTTTCGAGAACAAGAAAGCCGCATTCTCGCACGTTTGTTGCGTGATCGGACACGGCTTCTTGTCATCGCTACTGGTGGCGGCGTCGTGTTGGACGAAGCGAACCGCAAGCTAATGCGGGAACATGGCGCAGTCATCCAGCTTACAGCGGCAGAAGAGACCATAGTGCAACGTGTCTCACAGGACCGCAACCGTCCGCTGCTGCAAGGAGATGCTGCCAGCCGTGTACGCAAGCTGATGCTAGAGCGTCAGGGGTTGTATGATTTCGCCCATTTAATCGTTCCGACCGATCACTTGACGGTGGAGCAAATTAACGAGCGTATCGAAGCCCATCTCGTCAATGAAAAGGCATACTAGTACAGGATGCGGTTGGCTGCTTGGGCATTAATCGTTCAGTTGGGACCAAGCAAGCATACCGCCTTCCATATTGACAACGCCTTGCACGCCGATTTGCTGCAAGTACTCACACACGCGTTCACTGCGGTAGCCGCTGCGGCAAATAAAGATAATTTCGCCGTTCTGTTCGATTTCGTGCAGCCGGTCAGGAATCTGATTCATTGGAATATGTTTGGCGCCGGGAATCATGCCGTGGGCAACTTCCTCATCCTCCCGCACATCAATCATATTTAACGCTTCGCCGCGTTGCAGGCGATCTTTCAATGTAAATACATCAAGTTGAACAATGGAATTCATATAATTTTTGTACATCCTTTCTATAAAATGAGAGATAGAACAACCTCTTGGATTGAAATTCAAGTTGTAATCAATAGCAGATTGTACTTATTATACTTGTAATAGTAAAGGAGTGAAAGCGTATGGACGTTATCGTTAAGCCCACACTAAAGCTGCAAGGTGAAATCCAAGCATTATCTTCTAAAAACTACACGACACGTTACTTGCTTGCAGCCGCATTGGCGGACGGAAAGAGCACCATTTACTATCCAGCCCATAGCGAGGACAGCGATGCAATGCGCCGCTGCCTGCGTGATCTGGGAGCCGTGCTTGAAGAGGATGAAGAGAAGATCGTCATTACAGGCTTCGGCAAAACGCCTGCGCTTGCGAATCTGAACCATGAGCTGAACGTCGGCAATGCTGGCGCTGTGCTGCGCTTTCTGATGGGCATTGCGGCCCTGCTTCCAGAAGTGAACTTCGTCAACACGTATCCAGATTCGTTAGGGAAGCGGCCGCATGACGATCTCATTACAGCGTTGGAACAAATGGATGTGCGTGTGGAACATCGGGAAGGAAAGCTTCCGATTACGATTCGGGGCGGGGAGCCGAAAGGCGGGCACATCAAGGTGTCTGGCAATGTCAGCTCACAATATTTAAGCGCCCTCCTGTTCCTGACACCGCTGTTGGCACAAGACAGCATCATTGAAGTAACGGATGATTTGAAGTCCAAGGTCGTCATCGGTCAGACGCTGGAAGTGCTTGCTCAAGCCGGCATTCATATCGAGGCACGCGAAGATATGATGTATTATCGCGTTCCAGGCAATCAACACTATGAAGCGAAGACATATGTCGTCCAAGGTGATTATCCAGGTTCAGCAGCCGTGCTGGCTGCGGCGTCGGTCATTCCGTCCGATATCACCGTGCGCGGGCTGACGGAAGACAGCAAGCAAGGGGAACGGGCGATCGTCGATGTGCTGCGCATGATGGGCGTACCGCTTGAGCATACGGATTCCATCGTCCGCATCAAGGGCGAAGGCCGCTTGCAGCCGGTTGAATTCGATGGCGATGCGGCAACCGACGCGGTGCTCGCCATGGTAGCCGCTGCCGTATTTGCAGATGGAACTTCACGTTTCTACAACGTAGAAAATTTGCGGTACAAGGAATGCGATCGCATTACTGATTATTTGACAGAGCTGCGCAAAGCCGGCGCTCAAGTCGAAGAACGGCAGGCGGAAATTATCGTTCACGGCCGTCCGGAAGGTGTAGAAGGCGGAGTGGAAATTAACGCTCATTACGATCATCGTGTTATTATGGCATTAACGGTGGTTGGCTTGCGCGCACAGCAATCTATCCGCATTAAGGATGCTCATCATGTAGCGAAGTCGTACCCTCAATATTTCGATCATCTTCAGGCGCTGGGCGCTCAAGTGGAATGGGTGGAAGCATAAAAAGCAACGTCACGGAAGGAGCGAGGAATTATGAGTTATGAGCAACCGTCACAAGAAGACATCAAGCAATTGCTGCAAAAGAGCACTAACATTGCGGTGGTCGGCTTGTCCGATGATCCGACGCGAGTCTCTTATATGGTAGCCGAAGCGATGCAGAAGAAAGGATATCGCATCATCCCGGTCAATCCGAAGGCGGAACGCATCCTGGGAGAGACATGCTATTCTACGCTTCAGGATGTGCCGGAACCAATCGACATTGTGAATGTGTTTCGCCGCAGCGAATATTGTGCTGACATTGCACGCGACGCCGTTGAAGTCAAGGCGAAGGCCATCTGGCTGCAGCAGGGCATCGTGAACGAAGAAGCTGCGCGCATTGCATCGGAGGACGGGTTGGACGTAGTTATGGACCTGTGCATTAAAGTATTGGATTCCATTTTACTGCCGCACGGCAAAGCAACTTCGTGATGCGCTAAAAGAGATAATGCCGGGAGTTCTCGCTATAATGAGGACAGAGAGCCCCGGCTTTTCGTGTGTTTTCCTTTGACAAAGGAACGATATGCCCTTACCATTCATGGTAGAAGGAGAGGATGTCCTTGAATCAGTTAGGGCTGTTGCAGCAACTCTCGCGGGCTTTGATGCAGCCGCTAATCGCATTACCCGCAGCAGCGTTAGCTGTTGCCATCGGTCACATGCTGCAGGGTACAGGGATGCACGATGCCGCTACACTGTTTGAGTTGACCGGAAAAACGATTTTTTACGTGCTTCCTTACCTTTTTGCGGCAGGGGTAGCGCTTGGGTTATCGAACAATGCGGGCGTTGCCGCCATGTCCTCGATGCTGGGGATGTTTATTTTTAAGCAGCTCCTGACCCATTGGCATGCTGCATTTGAGCCTACCATTTTGAACGGGATACTGTTCGGCGTGCTGGCAGGGATGATCCATGAGCGATTTAAAAATGTCCAGTTTCCAGAATATTTGCAATTTTTCGGCGGTCCCCGATTTGCTGTCTTGCTTACGACGTTAAGCTCCATTTTCCTCTCATGGGTGATGATTGTACTTGCGCCGTTCATGCATCAAGGGGTATCTTTTCTTGGGCAAGAAATATTGGCAATGGGCGGGTTTGGCATATTCATATATGGCGTCCTGCACCGGGTGCTGGTCGCTTTTGGACTTCACCATTTATTGAATAACGTGTATTGGTTTCAAGTCGGCTCGTTCACCGATGCTGAAGGGATGACCTTTACCGGTGATTTGCCACGTTTTTTTGCGGGAGATCCGACAGCGGGCGTGTACATGGCAGGCTTGTATCCGATTATGATGTTTGCATTGCCTGCGGTCGCCTTGGCTATTGTGCATGAATCGCGCGAGGATTTGCGGCCGAAGGTGCGCAAGACCTACTTCACGGCTGCGTTCGTATCGCTGCTGACGGGAATAACGGAACCGATTGAATTTGCTTTTTTATTTGCGGCACCGTATTTATTTATCGTGCATGCGTTATTGTCCGGGGCTGCGATGTGGTTGACCGCCGAATTGGGAATTCGACACGGCTTCTCTTTTTCGGCAGGCGCCATTGATTATGTCGTGAATTTTCACCAATCGACCAAAGCGCTTTGGATTATCCCGATAGGGGTTGCGTTTGGGTTGATTTATTATGTCATATTTCGTTTTTCGATACAGAAATTTCAAATCCCGACCCCGGGGCGTGTGGAAGTGTCGCTGCTCGATGATATGGCGAGCGACTTGCTTCATCGCGTTCCTCTTATCATTCAAGCATTGGGCGGTAAAGATAATATTGTCGATACACAGGCATGCATTACTAGGCTGCGTCTTCGAGTACAGAATGACAAGCTCGTGGATCGGCATGCGCTCCGCATGATGGGTGCAGCCGGCGTCATCCGACTTGGAGGCGGGCATTTGCAGGTCGTCTTCGGAACGTATTCCGAGCTCATCAAAGAGGAGATGGTGAAGCGTCTGCAACGTGACCCGAAGCAAGTGTGGTTTGTTGCTCCGGTGCAAGGCCGCATGATCCCTATCGAAGAAGTGCCGGATACCATCTTCGCGAAGAAGCTGGTCGGGAAAGGGGTAGCCTTTTATCCTGATAGAGGAGAACTCGTATCTCCGGTGAGAGGCTTCATCCGTCACGTGTATCCGACAATGCATGCTTTAGGTATTGAGACGCCCGAAGGGTTAGAAGTGCTGCTTCATATCGGAATTGAGACGTCATCATTGAATGGCGCCGGTTTTCAAGCGGTAGTACAGGAAGGTGATGAAGTGAAACCGGGACAGCTGCTCATTAAGTTTGATTTTAATGAAGTGAAAAAGCGTTGCAAGTCGCTTGCGACACCGATGGTCATTACGAATTCGGATAAAGTCGCCTCATGGAGCATGGCGCCCTATGCTCCAGTGAAGAAAGGCCAGACGTCTGTCATGTCTGTCGTCTTGCACGAACATGCGCTTGGAGGTGTACACCGATGACGCAAAAAGTGCAGGGAATCGGCGCATCGAACGGAATTGCAATCGGTAAGGCGTTTGTGCTGCCGTCATGGGAGTGGGATGTGCCGGAGGAGAAGATGGACCCGACCGATTTGGCGCGTGAATTCGAACGGCTATACGAAGGTATCCGCTCCTCAAGGGACGAAATCGAGTTCATCAAGAGTGAGATTCGCGAAATGGTTGGCAGTGAAGAATCGACTATCTTTGATGCACATCTGGCCATTTTGGAAGATCCCATCTTCATGAACGAAATTCAAGGCATCATTCAACGTCAATATAAAGCGGCCGAAGTGGCGGTGAAAGAAGCAATTGATCATTTTGTCACGATGTTCGATCTGCTTGATGATGAATATATGAAAGAGCGGGCGCTCGACATTAAAGACGTCGGCAATCGCCTTTTGAAGCATCTGCTCGGCGCCCCTGAGATTACGCTGCCGACGGATACGCAGCCTTATATCCTTGTGGCGAAGGAGTTGTCTCCGTCGCAGCTTGTGCATTTGAATCCAAAAAATGTGCTTGGCATCGTCATGCTGATGGGCGGGAAAACATCCCACTCTGCTATTATGGCACGTGCGTTGGGTATTCCGCTCGTACTTGGGTTGGAAGGTAAAATCGTAAAGCCGATTCAAACGGGAGATTTCATTATCGTCGACGGTGAACACGGTATCGTACATATCGAGCCGGCGGAAGATATCCTGTCCTGGTATGAGGCGCGCCGTGACTTCTATGCGCAAGAAGCCGACGAGTTGAAGAAGATCGTGTCGCTACCGGCCGTAACGAACGACGGTTACGAGATACATCTCGCCGCGAATATCAGCTCGACGAGGGAACTTGAAATCGCAGAGCAGAACGGAGCGGAAGGGGTAGGATTATTCCGTACCGAATTCATGTACATGGATCGCTCCTATCCGCCATCTGAGGCAGAACAGCTCACCGTTTATCGAGATGTCGCTGAGCATTTCAAGGATAGATCGGTCATTATCCGCACTCTTGATATAGGCGGGGACAAACCGATGGAATACTTGGATCTGCCTGAAGAAGACAATCCATTCTTAGGCTACCGCGCTATTCGCATCTGTCTGGATCGGAGGGACTTGTTTAAGACGCAGCTGCGCGCCATATTACGCGCCAGCGCATTCGGTGAAGTGAGCGTCATGTTCCCGATGATTTCGTCCGTTGAAGAGGTGCGGGCGGCGAAGGGCATCTTAGACGAAGCCAAGCAGGAGCTGCGTTCCGAAGCATTGCCATTCGATGAGGAGCTGCCGATTGGAATCATGGTCGAAGTTCCTGCAGCGGCTATGATTGCCGACCGGTTGGCAGAGGAAGTAGACTTCTTCAGCATTGGCACGAACGATTTAGTGCAATATACGCTTGCGGTCGACCGGATGAATGAACAGATTGCTCATATGTACGATCCGTTCCATCCTGCGGTGCTGCGTCTCGTCCGCCATACGATTGAAGCCGCGAAAAAGTGTAATATCATAGTCGGCGTATGTGGAGAGATGGCAGGCGACCCGCGTGCGGTGCCGTTGTGGATTGCGCTCGGTGTTAATAAGCTGAGCATGTCTTCGCGCTCCATCCCGCGTGTCAAAGCGGCGATTCGACGGGCATCGCAAGAGAATAGCAGAAGCGTGACCGATAAAATATATAAGGCTGGTTCCAAAGCGGAATTAGATGCACTTCTGGAGCCGCAATCATAACTAAAAAGGCATGACCCGCTATAAGGGTCATGCCTTGAGTTTGTTGAAAAACAAAAAATCAAGTGAACAGGAAACAATCATGGTGGGGGTATCCGCTTCCGTCGCTGTTGAATCCAAGTCATTGAGATGAGACTATGCGGGGATGACTCGGATTCAAAGG
>NZ_ALKF01000129.1:0-21531 GCF_000283315.1 Paenibacillus sp. OSY-SE
GTTAATTCAAAGTCAACTTCAGCAATGGATCGCCGGTTTACCAAGCTACATCAAGTCTTACCTGCCTATTTCATGCTGCGAAAGTTGAGTTAATATTATTACAAATATAAATTCATTATTTGTTCATTGATGACGCCTCTCTTGATTTATTCAATTCGGATACAGCTTTACTACCATTTTCATTGTATTCAATATTGATCCAATTTCTGTAATGTTCCTCGACCTCTTGAGTGAATGCAATGGTTTTTCTTTTTAAGTTGTGCATTGACGTTACATCCAGCTTGTACAATTTATAATAAATTTCAGTTCTTATCGCGGCATAGGAAAGGATGGCCGTAGTCATTCTAACGCCATGTGCCAATTCCAGCGCGATTCTGCGCTCCTGCTCTCGTATGCGGGTTCGCCACTCGCAGATAAAGTTCTGACAATTTCGCTAAATGACCACTTCTGCTCCATTTGTTTTCGTATTTTCTTAGGGTATTTATTTTCCAATGCTGCTAACTCTTCTTCAGTCAGTAAAATATCTTTCATTGGTTTCTGCATGTCAAAGTCTGATGAATTTTGATCTGTTGACAAGGAATCCAGCGCTTTTTTGTGTCGGCTAATTAACTTCATTTCAGGAATTACATGCCAAAACTCGTGACATTTATCAAGAATCATTTCGTCACTGTCATGCGCAACAAACATTAGCTTAGCCGTTCCTTCGAGCAGCGCTCTGTAAAGAATATGGGCATCCCATAATCTGTATCTACTTATCAGAAATAGGGCGCTTTCACTGGTTGAATAGCAGGCAGTAAACAGGTTTGACACAACAAACTGAACCAGTTCGGGAATATTGGAATACTCTTTGTAAAGGGGGGTGCTGATATCCAAGGACTCTCTTAATAGGAATGACGCTTGGTTTGATATGTTGCTAAGAGTCAGTTGAAGTTCAGTGGTATTCATTTATAACCTCCTAGTAAGATGGAAATATCTTCAAAAGTGACAACATTTAAGAATATTATCAAGTGTGATATGATTCAATTAGTCGGGAAGCACCCGCTAAAAAATCCCATGGTGAATCCGAGGCCACTGAAAAAGTCCCTTAGTCCTGAAAGAGACCATTCTTCATTTTTTTGAAGAGTCTGTCTCTTTTTTTCGGTATAATCAAAGTATCTCATCAAAGGCTGGTGATCTCTGTGCTCCCGAAGCAACAAAGCTTTATTTTGAGCCCATATATGGAACTCTACAATCTGGTAGTTCCCAAAGATAATCTACTGCGCAGAATGGACGAGTTGGTGGACTTTGGCTTTGTTTACGAAGAGCTGCACGTCAACTATTGCCACGATAACGGACGCACCGCGGTGGATCCGGTTCGGATGTTTAAATATCTGCTGCTCAAATCTATCTTCGACTTGTCCGACGTCGATCTGGTCGAGCGTTCAAAATATGATTTGTCCTTCAAGTTGTTTCTCCATATGGCCCCCGAGGAAGCGGTCATCGAGCCCAGCCTACTGACCAAGTTCCGAAAATTACGGCTTAAAGACATGAAGCTGCTGGATCTGTTGATTCAGAAAACCGTGGAAATTGCGATTGTGCAAGGCATTATTCGAAGCAAATCCCTTATTGTAGATTCGACCCATACCAAAGCTCGCTATACCCAAAAGACGCCGCAGGAGGTGCTCCGAGAACGCTCCAAAAAGCTGAGAAAAGTTATCTATTCGCTGGATGAATCGATGAAGAATGCCTTTCCGGCCAAACTGGTTACGGATGTCATCGAGGATGAAATCTCCTATTGCCAGCAGCTTGTCGTAGTAATTGAAGAGGATGAGCGTTTTGCCGGACTACCCAAGGTAACGGAACCGCTCAACCTGCTAAAAGAAACGATTGCTGATGATCTGGAGCACTTGCAAACCTCTGCGGATCCGGATGCCAAAGTCGGTCACAAAAGTGCTGATTCTTCGTTTTTCGGATACAAAACTCATATCGCCATGAGCGAGGAACGGATCATAACGGCGGCCACGATTACGACCGGCGAACAAAGCGATGGCAAGCAGCTCCAAACCCTCATTGAAAAAAGCAAGGTTGCGGGAATGAAAGTGGAGACGGTGATTGGAGATACGGCCTACTCGGAAAAAGACAATCTGGCGTACAGCGCCCAAAACGAGATTGAATTAGTGGCGAAATTAAACCCTTTAATTACGCAGGGTAACCGAAAGAAAGAAGATGAGTTTGAATTCAATAAAGATGCGGGGTTATACGTCTGCAAGGCGGGGCATTTGGCGACTCGCCGGGCGCGGCAGGGTAAGAAAGGCCGAGGGAAGAACCAGGTGGACACCTATTATTTTGACGTGGAGAAGTGCAAACGGTGCCCGCTCCGGGAAGGCTGCTACAAGGAAGGCGCAAAGAGCAAAACGTATTCGGTAAGCATAAAGAGCCATGAGCATTTGGCGCAGGCAGAGTTTCAGGAAAGCGAAGCCTTTAAGACCAAGGCTAAAGAACGATACAAGATTGAGGCCAAGAACAGTGAACTTAAGCATAGACACGGGTACGACGTTGCGTCCTCCTCGGGTCTGGTTGGCATGGAGATTCAGGGGGCGATGGCGATATTTGCGGTTAATGTAAAGCGAATACTGAAGCTTATGGGTTGAAAATGCTCACTTCCAGTGGGACAGTAAGCAAAAAAATACGATTTTCATTCGTGAAATCTGAATGAAAATCGTATTTTTTGATGTGTTCACTTTCGGTTACGTACAAAAGCCGTGTTTTTCAGTGGCCTCGGTGAATCCACAGGGACTTTTTCTTTTTTATACTACTAAATTTTATCGGTACAAATCTGGATTCAACTCATTTACAAATGGTGATATGGGAGCTACAGCCAAAAGAGTGAGTGTCAATCTTGCTCGTGTCATGGCAACATACAGTTTTTTTCGCTCAGTTGCTTTAAATGCTTCCGGATCATCACCCGGATCCATTATTCCAAACGGTATTTTTCCATCCTGAAGCCCGGTTACAATTACATGTTCAAACTCCAAGCCTTTGGAGGAATGAAAGGTGACCAACTTTACGCCAGGAACAAGGAAATTTGCTTCTTCGGATTTAATGTGTATACTTCCGACCTTATTTTGGGAAAGGAAGTTTTCATATTCATTCAACCTGTCTTGCGAATACGCGATGATGGCAATTGTATCGTTTGGATATACGTTCTTCAATTGCCTTACTTTTCTCAGAACAAAGTTCTTTTCATTTTCCAAATTGTCAGAAATAATAAGCTCTGGTTTTGGCCCGCCACCTTCTGGATCCTGTGAAGGCAAGAAATCTTCATCCGCCAAAAGCTGCTTGTCATGCGATTGTAGACTCCTAGCCAACTGGATAATCTCCTTGGTAGACCGATGTGTTATTCCTAATAGCTTACTTCTTGCTCCTCGAATCTCAATACCCACACTTTTCCATGTGAAGTGTCTCCGATATATTTGTTGTCCTTTATCAGCGGCAATGGTAAGGCTTTTGGCAGTCATTAGTTTGATTGCACGAAATTGCGCTGGTGAAAGATCTTGAGCTTCATCTATAAGAATGTGGCTTGCCATTTTGTCTTTTGGTATGCGAGTCGCGTTTTTAATTATCAGCAAAGCAACATCATCAAAATCGATACATCGTTCACTTTTCAAAAGCTCTTGATACTTCTCATAGATATCGTAAATGGATTCGCGATGACTCTTGGTGATTTGAATCTGAGTGCCACGACCTGTTCTTTGAATTTCTAAATATTCAGAGCGACTTTTGATATCATTGCTTTTGATCCAAGTAATTTCCTCGGAGAGAAAACGGAGCAAAGCACGATCTTCACTCAGTTTGGCAGCTTGGACACGTGGCAAGTCTGGATTTCCATATTTATTGATCGTGTTTTTCGCCCATTTTACAAAACGTGGCTTATCATCTGTTGTACGATAATTGGAAATTCCCGATTCCCGCAGCAAGGAGGAGCCCCATCCATGAAATGTGAGTGCTCCGACAGGCTCCTCTTTTGAAGAACGCGCCATCTGTGTAATGTAAGTGGCCAAAGCCTTATTATATGTCAAGAGTAAAACCTTTGGACCGGTTGTTATTTGATCGCCTTTTTTTTGAAGAAATAAAGCCCTTTCAATGATAACGGTAGTTTTGCCTGCTCCGGGAATTCCGCGAACCAATAATTCGCCATCCGGACGGAAATTGACGCAACTTTCTTGTTCAGGGGTTAGCTTGATAATTTTCACTGCCACGATTTTTCACTCTCCGTCTATGACTAGTACTCTTCTTCGAATAATCTCCAAAGATTTTCCCGTTCTTCTTTTTCTCTTGCTTGTTGGATGGTCCGTGCCTGTTCTATGGAAGCTGCAATTTCCGTATCAAAACGAGTTTCCTTTTCGTCGCTAGTCTTTCCTCCTAGAACCGAATATTCCAAGTAGGAAGTATTCGGACCTTTGCAATTATCAAAGAAACTTTCGAAATGAATACCCGGCCTCCCAATGACATATAGTCTTTCTTGTGCTCTAGTAATGCCGACGTAGAAAAGCCGTCTTTCTTCATCCAAATCCGGTTGACTTCCATGGGGAAATGAACGGTCGCCAAGGTAAAGAAGAAAGACAACCCTAAATTCTTCTCCCTTTGCCGAGTGTACAGTTCGAATTTTTATGTGGTAGTTCCCTTGTTCGTCCGAATCTTCCGTGGTCATATTATCGAACAAAAAGTCTACCGCTTCGTAACAATACGAGGCACCGGACTCGAGAGCTTCATGGATATAGGAATGAAATTGTTCGTTTGTCATGCTCAATGGTAAGGTTATTTTCAAATCAGTCGATATAAGATCGCTCAATGATTTTCCGTAATGTTCTGGATCTTGACAGAGGCCATACAGAAATTGGAAGTGTTCATGACGATTCTTTTGTGTTTGTATCGACATCACATCGTTTTTTATCTCAAAAAGATCCAGAGCTTCCCTGACTGCACGAGCTTGCGGGGAATATTCGGAATCTTTTCTGACCAAAACAGCTATATTATCAATACCCTCAGCATTTACAAGTCTATTAATTTCTTTTGCAACAAAATCTGCTGCTAGCTCGAGTTTGGGAGCATAGACAAGCCGAACGGGAAAATTTCGTTTGCGGTAAAGAGCAATGTTTTTATCAGATAAGTTGGAAGCAGGCAAAAGTTTGCGATCATCAGTCAACTCCTTTCTAATCCGATTTGCCAATTCCAAAATCGGTGTAGCAGAGCGATAATTCTCGGTCATACTAATGGATGCTAACACGCTTATATCCGTTTGGGTGGCCATTGAAAGGAAGTTGGCCATATTTGATGCACTTGAACCATTAAATGTATAAATGGTTTGATCGATATCGCCCACAACGTTTACCGGGATGTCATTACCTGCTAATGCAAATAGAAGCTTTTCCTGAGCCCGGGAAGTATCTTGGTATTCATCAACCACGATCGCCCTCAGATTTTCCCTGACTCTTTTTCTTGTTTCTGTTTCAGGTTGTGAAAGAATATTGACAGCTTCAACTATCAGTCCCCAGTAATCGATGATGTTGTACTGTTTGAGCATGTTTTCGTATCTTCTCCACACAGTAAGTACTTCCGCAGATTTCAGTCTTATCAAGGTATTTTGTCCTATGTCCACTTCAACAAGTACGTTACTGTCCAGTTCTTCAGGAACAAAACAGGGTTCCATTTCATCTGATCCTTGCCGCAAACTGTCTATGGCTTTCATGCAAGCCTCCCAAGCAGTCTCCCTGTCAAGTTGCTTGAATACTCCATTAAGAAGTGAGCTGTGCCGTCTAAAGATTGGGTTATTTTCACGGGATAAAGAATCTATTATTTCAAAGCCTGGTTTTAACCAAGATTCGCCCATGCCGGCTGCAATTCGAAGGATTCTGAAAGAAAGACCATGGAATGTATAAGAGGGAACAGTGCTCCCAAACTTGGTTTTCTTGCATAATTCTTTCAGTTTCTCAATCAAGCGGGAACGAGCCGTTCGTGAAAATGAAATCGCCATGATCGAGTTTGGAAGAAGATTCAATTCCGCTTGCAGGTATTGGATGCGAGCTGCAAGTGTGCTGGTTTTTCCAGTGCCTGCCGCGGCGTTGATCGCCATATGAGCCAAAGGGGCGGTTATCGCCCGGTTTTGGTTTTCATTATAGTCTGTCATTGTGTTATCTCCGTAATATGAGGTTGGAAATCCTTGTGAGGTATTTTGTTCGACAGGAAGGGACTTTTGTCCTGCCTGTCGAATTAATTATATAGGAGAAATCGGGGATGATTTTGTCGAAAACCATGAATAATGGGGGATGCAATTATGGCTTTATCGGATAAATTGGAGATAAGGAATGAATTGATTAATAGAATGAAGCTTGAATTGATTGGGCCTAATTTTGTAACGGAAGAGTTGAACGAATCCCCAACACAGCGCTATCTGACAGGAATTCTCTGGCCGATCGGCTCTGAAATCGAAAAAGAGGATGACGAGGAGCATGCCACGGAAGAAGATGGGGAGGAGTCGGGATTGGCCGATCGTGCTGCACCTCTCATGCAGGCCATGAAGCCTTCTGCCATTGGTCTGTCCTTCGTGCTGGACGAAGGAGTGGAATCTTTGAACCTGAAAGTAAGCTGGGGTCAGTATGAACAAAAAGGGGATAGGAAAAATCCTGCTTGGCACAGAAAGTCTATTCAATTTGAGTCCCTAATTGCCATTCTTCCCGCCGATGAGAAAAGACGAGCCATGCCTACCGATGATCCGGAGGTATTCATCGAGTGGATGTCACGTCCGCTAAACGACGGATTTGGACGACATGCAATCAGTTTATTTCTTGTAAACAGAAAACCCAAACAGGAAAAGCGAGCCAAAGATGCGCTTTGCCTATTTCAACCAGAAATCAGCGTGAACGGAGCAGAGGGGGAACGCCCATTTTCTATTCGAAAAATGTCAATCAAGCAAAAAACAAAGTACCCCGATGTAGCGGCAGATGAGTTGCTCTATCGCAACCAAACGGTGTTTGCTGTTGGTCACGGAGTGGCGGTGGGATGGGAAGACGTTTCAGAGAACAGAAAAACCGCGGGGAAATTGAAAACGATAATCATGCCGATACATGAAATTCCGCGTGTTGTCCCTCCCGACTGGAAGGGGGATGGATCTCTGGATATGACAAAGCTCGCGAATGCTTCCGATGGGGAGGAAGTTCACGAGTACTTGAACCCGCTTCTTGAGGCATATGATCAGTGGATATGGGATAGGGAAGATGAAATCGAATTTTTGGACGGAGAATTTAAAACCACTGCAAAAGAACATACTGATTCGTGCAGAGAGTCCCTCAATCGTATGAAAAAGGGTTTGGACATGATACGTGCAGACGGCGAAAACGGAAAGGTTCTGGATGCTTTCCGTTTTGCCAATCGTGCGATGGCCTTGCAAAGAACACATAGCGAATGGGCAAAAGTTGCTGGCAAGAATAAAGATTGGTCTGGTGGTCCTCAAAAGATCGAAACGGAATGGAGGCCATTTCAAATCGGCTTCATTTTACAATCCTTGATGGGCATCGTGGAACCGTCTCATGGTGAACGTCAGATTGCCGACTTGATTTGGTTTCCAACGGGCGGAGGGAAGACGGAAGCATATTTGGGCCTTGCAGCTTTTGTAATGGCACTGCGAAGATTGAACGGCGAAGTGGATGGATTGAGGGGAGACGTCGGGGTTGCAGTATTAATGAGATACACGCTTCGGTTGTTGACGATTCAACAGTTTCAAAGGGCTGCCACGTTAATATGCGCGTGTGAAAATATACGAAAAGAAAATCCTAACAAATGGGGGGGAGAACCATTTCGAATTGGTCTGTGGGTGGGTCAGAAAAATACTCCGAATGATTTTGATGAATGCGAGGAGGTTCTGGAATCTAAGATCTATAATCCTTCAGCTTCAACACCGGTACAATTGGTTTCTTGTCCTTGGTGCGGTGCTGAACTGACAAGAAAAAATTACTTTGCCTATAGAAAAAAGCGTAGGGTACTGATTGGATGTTCGCGTGCCGATTGTGAATTTCACCGTTCAAAAAATCCGGAAGGCATTCCGGCCGTGGTATCCGATGAAGAAATTTACCGCTTGTTGCCGACGCTTATCATTGGAACAGTTGATAAATTTGCTAGGATGCCATGGGTTGGAAATACGCAATCCTTAATGGGCAATGTCAAAGGACAAGCATATCATTGGGGATTTGTGAGCGAGGGCTTGGATAATGAAACAGGGGGTTGGATGAAGGGTGTTTTTCAATCGAATTCATCAACTGGAGAGATTGTGGATGGAAGGCCTTTATTGCCACCTGATTTGATTATTCAGGATGAACTTCATCTGATTTCGGGACCATTGGGTACGATGGTCGGAGTATATGAAACGGCCATCGATTATTTGGCAGGGCGTGAGATTGGCGACAAAAGAATCGGTCCAAAGGTTGTTGCTTCCACGGCCACGATTCGCAGGGCAAAGGAGCAAATCCTTTCTCTGTTCGCAAGACGTGTTGCTATTTTCCCAAGTCCTGGGCTTTTGGCCGGCAATTCATTTTTTTCTGAAGAACAACCATTGGAGAATGTTCCGGGAAGGTCGTATGTCGGCATTTTTGCTCCTGGACGAAGCATGAAAACTGCGTTAGTCCGTGTATATGCAGCTCTGCTCTCCGCTACCGAAGCCATGGAAAAAGACATGGAGGATTTGGACTCTTACCGTACTTTGGTCGGCTATTTTAACAGTCTAAGGGAGCTTGGTGGCGCGGTCCGGCTGATCGAGGATGACGTAAAAGCGCGCATCAAAGTGTTATCCAAGAGAACAAAGGGACAAATTTACGGTTACAAGACGAGAGTTATCAAAGAAAATGTTCCGGAATTGACCAGTCGTGTTGACTCCAGCGCAATCCCTTCTTTATTGCAAAGACTGGAGCAACCTTTTTATGTCAAAGACGACAAAATTGCTCCCGTGGATGTGGTACTTGCCAGCAATATGATATCAGTTGGAGTTGATGTCAGCAGATTGGGGCTTATGGTAGTCACCGGACAACCCAAAACGACTGCGGAATACATTCAAGCCACGAGTCGTGTTGGACGTTCGAATCCGGGTCTTGTGTTTACTGTTTATAACTGGGCGCGCCCGAGAGATGTATCCCACTATGAACGATTCGATTCTTATCATGATGCTTTATATCGTTATGTCGAGGCCATAAGTGTCACTCCATTTTCGTCAAGAGCTAGGGACAGAGCGCTTTCCGCCACGCTTGTCATGATGTCCAGACTTAATATTCCAGGGTTGTCCAAAAAGGACGATGCAAAAAAATTCAAGCCGGCGCATCCTCTTGTTGCTCGTCTAAAGGATCATGTCAGGAAAAGAGTAGAGAGTATTGAGCCCTTGAAAGCAAAAGAAGTTGCCAAACATCTTGATTCTCACATTGAACAATGGCAACTGAAAACGATGGAAAAGTCATTGGTCTATAGTAATGCCACCAAAAAGCCGAATTTGATGTTTCCTTTGGGAGAAAAGCCGAAAGGAGCCGTATTTGGTGTACCCAGTTCCATGCGTGACGTTGAAAAAACAATCGGAATTTATTTAAAGGAGTAGAAGCCATGCGTGACAAAGTGGGTGAAGTTCGAAATAGCCAATTAATTTCAATTTTTGGACCCGGAGCGATCATGGATCTGCCTGACTTTTCGGTCATTATTGCAAGTTTGGACCATTGGAATAAAAAGCAGTGTGAAGTGATCAAGGAGCCTCGGTTGCAGAAAAAACTCAAAATCAACAAGATTTATGCCCCTCCTGCATTGGAGTGGGATCCGGACAATAGGTTGGGAACACTACCGGCTTTTCGATTCCCGAAATACATGGTTTGTCCTAAATGCAGGAAGTTGGCACCCTATCATAAGTTTTTTATTGAAGAAAAAAGACAGAGCGTGTACTGCCAATGCGAGGAAGAAGTGAAAGTGTTTCCGGCTCGTTTTATTGTTGCCTGTTCGAAGGGGCATATTGAAGACTTCCCTTGGAGTTTTTATGTACATTCCAAAAACGGAAATTTGGACTGCAAGGGAGAATTGGTTTTGAATGACAAGGGAGTTACAGGTTCCATTTCCGATGTGGAAGTGGAATGTAAAGAATGCAAAGAGAAAAGAACACTGGAAGATGCTTTTTCGGGATCAGGTCTTCCTTCATGTAGAGGACACAGACACTGGATGGGAGCTTGGAGCAGAGAAGAGTGTACGGAAAAATCTAGAGCACTGCTGAGGGGGGCTTCTAATCTTTATTTTCCGATTGTGGCTAGCGCCCTATCGATCCCCCCATATACGAATCCCGTTCATCAGGCTGTTGCCGAAGAAATGGAACGTCTTGGGAAAATGGATGCAAAAGAGAAACTGAAGGTGTATATAGAGGACGATGTATTTCCAACATTTAAGGATTTTGATCTGGACGAGATCTGGCAAGCCATTTTACATCAACGTGGACTTGGAAGTGGAGAGGAACAGGATTTGTTATTTCCTGAATGGGAAGTTCTTCATCGTGGCGGTGTAGATCACTTCGAATCTGAATTCGAGACAGAGGAGCAGCAAGTGCCGGAAAGATATGTACACAAAATTGCAAAACTGATCATGGTCAGGCGTTTGACTGAAGTTCGTGTCTTGGATGGCTTCAGCCGAATTGAACCATTGCCTGACATGACTTCTTTGGGGGAAGAGGATGAAACGGTTAAAGAATCCTTCAAAGCTTCATTAAGTGAGAAAAGAATTTCTTGGAGGCCAGGCCTCATTACGCGTGGAGAGGGGATCTTTATAACGCTGAATGAAGAAGAGTTGAACAGATGGGAACAACAAGTTGAATCCGCCGTGGCACCCATGAAACAGGAATTTATCAAGTATTGCATGGATCGCAATGTTGAGGGTGAACCTGAATTTCCAGGTACTCGCTATGTATTATTGCACACATTGTCTCATGCGCTAATGCGGCAATTATGTCTTGGTTCGGGCTATTCATCTTCTTCATTGAGAGAAAGGATATATTCCCGAACTGCAAACGCTCAAAAAATGGCAGGAATACTCATATACACAGCAACACCCGATTCCGAAGGAAGTTTGGGTGGACTGGTTGAACTAGGGAAAACCGAGAAATTTGAAGAGGTTCTGTTTCACGCTTTAGAAGATGCCCGGTTTTGTTCCGGAGATCCTCTTTGCTCAGAACACAAACCGGATGCGATTGGTGATCTGAATGGTGCCGCATGCCATGCTTGCCAATTGGCTGCTGAAACCTCCTGTGAAAAGTCCAACCGTTTCTTGGATCGTGCATTTTTGGTTCCCACAGTATCCGAACATAGCTTGGCCTACTTTGATTGATGAGGGCTAGTCTGCATGCAAAATGCTATTGGTTGATCGGAAAGAGTTTCTGGTTACATCTACAAACTTGACCCAACATGGATTAAGCTAGAATATTGAAGTGGGTGTTCGGATTAAAGGAAGCATAGCAAACCAAATGGAAAATCACTTTATTTCACTTGAGAGAGCTGGCATTCTCCAGCGTATCGAAGGGAGTTAATAGCGTATGAGTCTGTCAAGGGATATAAATATTAAGCCATCTTTTATGAGGGAACTGCATGCCCTTCCTTCCCAAATGGGAGATCAGGTATGGGAAAAAATCAATTTTCTAGCACAAAATCCGATACCTGATGGTCGTCTTAAAAAGAAATTAAACAAATGGGACAATATTTATCGCTTGAGAATTGGTGATTTCAGATTGTTTTATTCTTTTGGAGGGAATTGGATTCGCCTGTTAAGCATTCGCCCTCGCAAGAATGCGTATTTGAAAAACGTGAACTATGAAGAACCCTTGGATTTGGGGATGGATGCAGATATAGCTGATGATGAAGAACTAGCGGCGGGAGTGGAGCACGCTTGGACTGGAAATAATAATCTGTCCTTACCTCAGCGATTGCCGGACATCATCACGGAGGATTGGTTGGAACAATTACGTATTCCGGATGAATACCATGGTCGATTGATAAACTGTAAAACGGAAGATGATTTGTTGCTATCAAATGTTCCCGATTATCTGATTGAAAGGGTAATTGATAACCTCTTTCCCAGACCCGTTCAGGAAATTTTGCAGCAGCCGGATTTTATTGTTTTTGACACCAATGATCTTATTCGCTACAAGGAAGGGGATTTGTTTGGATTTTTATTGCGTCTTGATTCCGATCAAGAACGGTTGGTGGATTGGGCATTGCAAGGGCCAGCTTTAATTAAAGGTGGACCGGGGACGGGCAAATCGACAATAGCATTGTATCGTGTTCGCTCATTGTTGGATAATTTTTCAAAGCAGGGAAAATCGAATCCCAAAATTCTGTTTGCCACGTTTTCTGAAGCATTGTCCCGTTTCTCTAAACAATTGCTGGAGCAATTGCTTAAAAATCGATTGCACCAAGTGGAAGTCGCAACTGCTGATGAATTGGTTCTGAAAATTGCGGTACCCCATTCAGAAAAGCCAAACTTTGCTGAACGCAATATGTTAAAGAATATTTTAGAACGCTCAATAAATGCAGCCGGGAAGGGCTCCGTACTCAAAAAACTACGTGCGGATTACTTGTTGGATGAATTCGAATGGGTTATTGAAGGGCAAAACCTGAAACAATTGGATGACTACTTGTCGGCGAATCGAAGCGGCAGGGGGATTGCTTTGACCGGACAAGTCAGAACGGAAGTCTGGGAGTGCTATCAGATTTTTTCCGAAGCTCTGCAAGAACAAGGATTCTTCTCTTTATCCGGTATGCGATGCAAAGCTTTGGAGCTCGTAAAAGCTGGGATATATGAGCAGCGTTATGATGCCGTTATCATTGATGAAGCCCAGGATCTTACTCCGGCAAGCTTGGCATTGCTGGCCGAACTCTCCCAAACAAGCAAGGGCATTTATTTGACTGCGGATGCATCCCAGTCAATTTATTATAGCGGATTTTCATGGAATGAGGTCCATGAACGTTTATTGTTTCGGGGAAGAGCCATCAATCTGCGCAGAAATTACAGGACGACGCGTGAAATTTCTGAAGCCGCTGCTCAGTTTATGAGTTTTTCTTCAGAGGGTGACCCCGAATCCTTGGCACTGCGTTCCATACAAAGTGGTCCTCAACCTTTATTGTTTTCTTACGACTCTGAAGAGGAGCAAGCACAACTCATAGTGAAATTCATTAAACAGATGAGCAGACATTTACGATTAAAGGCTTCTTCAGCAGCCGTACTGGTACCCTCTTCAGCGATCGGAAAAGATCTAGCTATGGCTGTTTCCAATGAGGGGCTTCCTTGCAAGTTCATGAGAGGAACTCAGTTGGATCTTCAGAGTGATGAGGTGAAAGTATTGACGCTCGCGTCCTCGAAAGGCCTCGAATTTCCCATGGTGTGCATCGCCGGACTGAATAAAAAGTCGTTTCCCAGATTGTCGGATCCAGTAGAAGAGGCAGAAATGGCGGAATTAATGAAGGTGGCAAGACGTACGCTGTATGTTGGTATGACAAGAGCGATGAGAGGATTGATGGTTCTTTATTACGGAAAGGCTCCGTCAGCTCTGATTAAGGAGCTGAACACGCAACATTGGTTTACAGGAGACCATAAGAATAAATAATAAATATTCCAAATTAAAGATTGGTATTTAGCGATTTCAGCATGATCAAACCTGCCTTGCACTGGAGTCCAGCAAAGTCTCTACCATTTTACGAGATTGTGCAATATTTGGCTATCCATTGTAACCGAACACCGACTGTTGATGACAATCGTTGGGTCGATCCGGCTCTTCATGTCTTTTTAAGAGGATGAAATGACGGGTTTTCAAACACCGGGAACAATCCTATCTGGATATCGTGAATCGGTTCATGCGCAGCAGACAAAATGTATCCGTAGTCTAACTCTCAAAAAAAAGTGAATTGGAAAAGTTCAAAAGTTCCAAGACTGTTTGGTAAACCGGCATCAAACATCAGATTTTCAAGTGTCCAGTTTGCTGGTGAAAAGTATTGGTCTGATGGGAGAACATTGGTACTAACGGACTATTATTTTGATTGACGTTGGAACATTCTTAGGGTTTGGGAACACGACCTTAAGACTGATAATTATGGTACAATAAATATGATGAAAATGCATATTAAGAATATCAAGGCAAATTGCCCCTGAGAGAGTGGAATCAATGAACAAACCACTGCACGATTTTGCGGAATCTTTTAAACAACATATAGAAGGAATTGCTGCGGCAAAAAGTGAAAATAAAAGCATAGAGTCTTTCACTGATGCCATGTGCGGTTACATGCAAGAATCCGGTGAACTGGATGGATTTGAGGTAATTGAACAGTTCAAGAGAATTGGTATTCAATTGAACGGTTATGCAATTCACGAGGACGAGGAAAGACTAGCCGTCGACTTGTTCGTTTGTTTACATACCAGAATAATACCTCCTATTTCCATACACAAAAACGAATGGGAACCTGTCATTAAAAGAGGAATTGGATTCCTGAGAAAATGCCTGTCAGGTTTGCATTATTCGCTTGTTAGGGAATCGGAGGTTTATGGGATTTCAAAAATGATTCATGATAACAAAGAAAAAATTAAACTAGCGCGTATCTTTTTCTTTACTGATGGTATCACCAAAACAATCGCTTTGGACGATGTGGAAGTAGAGGGTATACCGATAAGCTTTCATGTATGGGATCTGGAAAGATTGTTTAGAATGAAAAGCTCTGGAAGAAAGAAAGAGCCTATATTCCTTAATTTGGAACAGAAGTATGGATTGGAGTTGCCTTGTTTACCAATGCCGGAAACTAATGAAGATTATGAATCTTTTCTGGCCTTTATTCCTGGTCAGCTTTTGGCACGGATCTATGAGGAATATGGAGAACGATTAATAGAGAGGAATGTGCGATCCTTTTTACAATTTAGGGGTGTAAACAAAGAGATCAGGAAAACTGTTTTGAAAGAACCACATATGTTTTTGGCGTACAACAATGGGATTGCTGCGACTGCAGAACAGGTGGATTTCGGTCAAAGTACACAAAGTGGTTTACCCGTAATCAAGTCCATTAAAGATTTGCAAATTGTAAATGGTGGACAAACTACGGCAGCGATTTATCATGCAGCTAAAAATGACAAAAATGCCGATATTTCAAAGGTTTATGTACAAATGAAGCTGACTGTCATTAAGGATACTGAGAAAATGGATGAGATGGTACCCATCATTTCACTTTGTGCAAACAGCCAAAACAAAATACAAACCGCTGATTTCTTTTCGAATAGTCCTTATCATCGAAAGGTGGAACACTTCTCTCGAAACGAGTGGGCACCAGCGAAAGCAGGAAGTCACCGACAATCCAAATGGTTTTATGAACGTGCAAGGGGACAATATTTGGATTTGAAAAACAAACAGGAAACAAAAGCAAAAAAACGGCTGTTCGATGAAGATCACCCCAAATCGCAAGTTTTCACAAAAACTGACTTGGCAAAGTATATTAATTCATGGGAGCAGCTTCCTCATATTGTTAGCCGCGGCAATCAAAAAAACTTTGCAGAGTTCTCGAAATCTTTGGATGATCTTGATGTTGAGCAACTTGATAAAAGCTATTATTGTGATACCATCGCAAAGGCAATTATTTTCAACACGATCTATGGAATGGTAAAAACCCAATTTCGTGCAAATATTGTTACATACACGATGGCATGGTTGTCATATAAAACACAGCAGAAAATAGATCTTGAAGAAATCTGGAGAATGCAATCCGTACCGGCATCCATGATTGAAACCATAAAGATTGTTATCAAGGCTGCCTTTTCGCATATTTCCAATCCACCAAATGGTGAGAATCCGACTGAGTGGTGCAAGAAAGAAGAGTGTTGGACAAGTTTCAGAGATATGGATATTGAAACTTTTCTTGAGTTATAATTAATGGTTTTGAGGGGACTTTTTCCTTTGTTATAATTGGAACAAGACGTCTATTTTAGGAGCAATGATTATGTATTTCATTGATTTGTTTGCAGGAGCAGGCGGGCTGTCGGAAGGTTTCATGCGTCAAGGATACAAACCGATCGCCCATATCGAAATGGATCGATACGCTGCGCTAACGCTAAAAACAAGAGCTGCATATCATTATTTGAAAAATAATGATCGGTTGGCTATTTATCATGACTATTTGCTAAAAAAAATGTCTCGTGAGGATTTGTATGAGCAAATACCTAAGAGCGAGGCAGATGCAGTTATCAATTTGGAAATTTCTGATGAGACCATAGACTATCTCTTTCGGGAGATTGATCATAGATTGGTGAGCATGACGGGTCAGAAAAGTACTGTGGATGTTTTGATAGGAGGACCGCCTTGTCAAGCATATTCCTTGGTTGGAAGGGCTAGAGATCCTTATGGAAAGGAAAAGGATCCCCGCAATTATCTATACAAACAATATGTAAAATTTCTTGATAGATATAAGCCAAGCATCTTTGTATTTGAAAATGTTCCGGGTATCTTGAATGCGGCTAAAGGTAAGCTCTTTGAAGACGTTCAATCAATTATGAGAGATGCGGGGTACAATATTACTGCCAAAACACTCAATGCAGCAGATTTTGGTGTATTGCAACAAAGAAAACGTGTCATTCTAATTGGTTGGAAAGAAGAATTGGATTATGAGTATCCGGAATTCAAAAAAGTAAATCATAATTATATAGTGCGTGATCTGCTTGAGGATGTGCCATCCTTGCAGCCAGGAACGGAAAAAAACTTTTTTTACACCAAAGAACCGAGCAACTATTTAAGCAAATTTGACATCAGGGGTGAAAATGATATTCTCACACAACACATGGCGAGAATTCACAATGAAAATGACAGACAGATATATGAAACTGCTATAGCTATGTGGAATAATCATAAACAGCGATTGAAATATACAGATCTTCCAGAAATCAATCGTACTCACAAGAATCTGAAATCCTTTTTGGATCGTTTTAAAGTGGTCAGTGAAGATCTTCCATTTTCACATACAGTTGTCGCTCATATAGCAAAAGACGGTCATTATTATATTCATCCGGACATTTCTCAAAGGAGATCTTTATCAGTAAGGGAAGCGGCCAGATTGCAATCATTTCCGGACAATTTCTTTTTTGAAGGTCCAAGAACTTCTGTATTCACTCAAATAGGAAATGCAGTTCCTCCACTTATGGCAGAGCAAATTGCAAAACATGTCGGGTTCATGTTAACAGATAAAGTTGAAAAACAATTGTCCCTCAACTTATAGGGCAATTGTTTTTGCTATATACAGAATAACTTGAGAAAAGTGCGGGCGGCCATTACATATACCACGCGCTATTTACGGCGAAGCCGCTCTTTGATCGGGCCCATGAAGTGGCGGAGCTCCGGCTGGAGAGTGAGGCGGACATTCGTGTATGGCGTGAGGCACGCCGTCAGGGCAAAGCGAAGGTGAAGCTAGACCAAGAGCCTGCGGACTTGGCTACAAGGGTGACGCAGGTGGTGCAAGAAGATTGAGCTTGAGTATTGAATGAGGCAGGAATGTGCTAAGCACGGCTTTTATAGTATTAACGTATAAAGGGTTGGCCTAAGTAGTCATCTTAGATAACTTAGGCCAACCTTTTTCATTTGTTCCATAGCAATCGGAAACTATACAACCATGAGCGCAAAGGAGAGCATGACAAGAGCGTTAATCGCCATGACAGGCTTATGCTGTGCGCGGAATAGATGAGCGTGTATGGCTCCGATCATCAGGAAGACAAAAGGCCTGCGGCATATTTCAAAATCTCCGGTGCCCACTAGGCAGCAATTATTCCAATTACCCCGGCTAACTCTAAGAGAGCCGTTATGTTCATGAACCACATCGGGTATTGATAGTCGTTCCAATGCTGAACCATGGATTTCGTACGCAGTAACTTAATAGACGCCGAGAAGGCAAACATGCATGATAATATGATCTGAATGATAATGATAACGGTACTCAAATACTCCACTCTCCTTTATTTGAAAAGTAATCTGCACTTGCATTACAGTATAATTTGGTGAATCCTAATGTTATGTAGTCCAGACTACAATGTGGAATAGGAGAGGATGGAGTTGCTAGGATAAGGTCAAATATTTGTCCAGAATCAATCTCTTTCATGATTTGAATAGGGAGCAATTACAGCAGCTCGAACCAGTGACGCCTAAATGCTCGAGCTCATGGACTATGGAAGCGCTAGAAAGCGGCTGCTTTACTTGTTGTATAAGCTTTCTTTGAAGTTTGGCTTTGCTGCGGAAGGCATTGTGAATAAGGAGGGCCTGCGAAAATCATTGTGGGCTCATACGGAGCGCTTGAAAGAGGCGTTGGACCTGTGAGCAAAAAATATAAGCAACCCGGCCTGAATGAATAGGACATCAATACATGTATCGGTCTCGGGACACGATTGTGTACGAGAAGAATTTCCAACAGCATCACTTCCATAAAAGTATTGAGCAGGGTGTTGCCGTTTTTGCCGAACGCGACGAAGGTGGTGGAGCAGTTCCTGGATGAGATTATAGAAAAAAGCCTTCGAACATTCCAAACGGCCAAGAGGGACGGAGCATTACTCTGCGGAGAAGCAGGCAGGCAAGTAGTCAAAAACGTGCTCGTCGGCGCCTTGGGCAGAACGAAACGAAGTAAGCTAGAAGCATCGTTAATGAATCGTTTGACCATGTTCCGTTACAGCAGATTACTGAACACCGCCAGCTTCCCCAAATTGAATATGTAAGTGACTCGTTGTCGACTATTCCCTCGATGAGGCATTCTACGCTAATTATAGAGCGCATTATCCAGTCTGAATCTTTACTCTCCTTTTTTTATAAGAAAGAACCTCACGACAAAATGATGGAGAAAAGTTGTTTCTTTATCTTCTTTTTAGATATTAATGCTTGTCTTATGAAATAATCACTGGTAACATAAGGTATAAATGTTTCATTCGGGGTGTTTTTACAAATGAATCCATCAAAAAAGATGAGAATTTTGATATTAGTGGGAATGTGCTTATGTATATTTTTAGTTGTTAATTTCATTTCAAAGGATAGATACGGAGTTATAACAGATAGTCAGATAGGTAATGTGGTTGCTGAAGAAAAGATAACTCTTCTAGCAGAGGAGCGATTAAATCATCGTAATAAGCCTATCGCTCTGTTGTTCTATGAAAAAGATAATCTGATTGGAGCATATGATGTAACAAATAAAAATGGTAACATACACTATCTGAAGGCTATCACAGTAGAAAAAAGAAATGAAATGCCAATACAATTTATAGGTGCACAAGGTGAATTTGCTTATGTCATGGTGTCCATAAATGACAAAGACATTTTAAAAAACGCAGAAATATTAACGGTTACGTTTGGTGATAATGTGTCATATTCTAAAGAAGTTAGTCCCCAGAATGAAAATTATATCATAGTACATGAAAATCCTTTGAAAGAAAAGCGTATGGTTCAGAACATTAACATTGATGTCTATAATAGTAGTGGTCAGGTTATATATAGAAATGAAGTTGGAGTGAAGATGGAGGCTACTTCATTAATGTTCCAACTGGTTCTTATAACCTCTTAGCTTCTTCTAAACCCGAGAGTCATAAAGCAACAAAGGAATATCAGTATGCCGGGAAAAATGTTCTCGTAACAAAAGTCATTGGAGAAACCGAATGGGAAGGTGTATATCACTATACCCGAGCAAGATTTGAATCCGTATTCGATGGAACTCCTTATGCAGATAGTGATCGTCAATGGGGAAATGATAAGACGAGAGCTGAAAGTGACTGGTACATTGCAGATTTTGCAATAGCAAAGACATATTACGGCAACGAATAGTAATAAAGGAGTTAACGAGAGAGATAATCATTAGATTGTCTCTCTCTATTAAATGATATGAAATATTCATACATCCGTCCTAAACATTATGTTACGTATTATACATGGCTTTTATTATTTAATGTTGTTTGTTTTTTTGTTTTTTTTGGTATTGCCTATTTAGATGATGTAAATATGATTAATAATGGATATGTGAATAAGAATTCAGTTACGTTTCGAATGGAAGCTATAAAGCAGCCTATAAAAGAGAGTTCTCATCACTTCATATTGTTTCAATACAGAACGAGTGTGCCTACAGTGAAGCATGTGTGGAGCAACGGAAAGATCAAACTTCCGCCTATTAAGGAAAGCCACCTTGCTGATGAGTTAAACCAAAATGGAGACGTAGCCATAATAGGTGAAAGTGTCAAAATAGATCAAATACCTTCTGGTTATCAATTCATCGGATATTTTGATACACCTGACTCCTATAAGTTACAAACTGAAATATGGTTGTTATCAAAACAATTAGACATAGATCTAAACAATGGAACACAATTTATCCTAAATACCCCAAGTCATCATACAGAAGAAATTATGAGGGAAATTACAAACAATAATACAGTGAAAATTATAAATAAGGAAAAATATGGTTCATATGCATTGAAGTCCAATCAATTTGCAACTGTAGTGGGATATGTGACTATTTTTTTTATAACGATCCTATTTGTAATCGTAAGTATAGCGTGGTTAAGTAAAGAAAGCAGTTTAATATCCATCCTATATTTATCAGGATATTCTATCCGTAAAATTTGCAGCGTAATCATAAAGTATAAAGTTCTCCCCTATATCTTTTTCTCTGTCATTTTAATTATCATCAGTGTCATTGTGCAGAGTATTATGATTCCATTATGGAGTACGGCATGGATTTTATATTCCACGTATATGATAATACTATATTCTCTCATTTTATTATGGATTAGTTATACATACGGAATCTTATATTCGGTAAGAAGAGGCGGTAAGAAATGGTGAGAGTACTACAGACGATTTTCAAACAAAATAAGTTATGGAGTTTCATAAACATATTGGCTGCAATCGTTTACTTTTGTGTAGTTCTGGTGCTAGTCGTAAATATAGACCAATCTAACCTTGAAGTAAATGCTGTAAATCATTTCAAAAATAAAAATTTATATCAAATATCAGATAACTTATACGGCGAAACAGAAACCATGTTTTTTTCGGAAAAGAGCAGCGTCGATATATTAAATGACTTCGTCACTGGTTTAGCTGTAAACTTCGAATCTGAATATTATAAGGCAACTTGGCAACCCATTGGGATTTCAAATTTTAAAGGTGACGTTATTTTCGATGCTTACTATGAAAGTGGAAGTAATAAGTCTCCCTATGTTGTGAATAATAAATCGTATAAAGATATAAAATCAATACAACTAAACTCTAATGTATTTGATATGAATCAGGTTCAAATCAGTGTAGGGAAAAAATTCGATAATGATGATTATGTATTTGATAAATATAACAATAATATTCCAGTAATTTTAGGTTCAGAGTTAGATGGAGTGTACCAACTTGGTGAGACATTAGATATTTTATATTATAGAAAAGAATTTAAAGGAGAGATTATTGGATTTTTGGATTCATCACAAAAAATTATGACAACTAAAGAGCCAGAGACTATATAA
>NZ_ALKF01000130.1:0-22342 GCF_000283315.1 Paenibacillus sp. OSY-SE
CTCCATTCTCCCCTTCCATCAGTAAGCCGGATGAACCATTTCGACTCTCGACGCCACCAGCCTAACTGACCTTTGGGGCAGACGAACTGCTTCATCCACACCTTTGCTCCATTCTCCCCTTCCGTCAGAAGGCCGGACGAACCTTCTCGACTCTCGACGATGCCAACCTAACTGACCTTTTGGGCAGACGAACTGCTTCGTTCACACCTTTGCTCCATTCTTCCCTTCCGTCAGAAGGCCGTACAACCTTCTCGACTCTCGACGCTACCAGCCTAGCTGACCTTTTGGGCAGACGAACTGCTTCATTCACACCTTTGCCCCACTCTCCCCTTCCATCAGAAAGCCGGACGAACCATTTCGACTCCCGACACTGCCAGTCAAACCGGCCTCTTGGGCGGACGAACTGCTTCATCCACACCTTTGCTCCATTCTCCCCTTCCATCAGGAGGCGGTATGCCCAATGATAACTCTCCGGACACTGCGAGGTTAGCTTCCATGCTGAGCAACCGGCTTCTTGGCATATGTATCTATACGAAACGGCATGTGCCTCCGCCTCGATGTTCCCCTTCCTGACTGTACGGGAGAATGGAGATAAGGACCGGACCATGAAGTCTTTTGTTATGGACAAGCATTTTTATTTTCAGTTCGTTTGAGGAGAAGGGGTTGCAGCTGTTCTGAATAGATGGGAGAGTGACGCAAAGGAGCACATAGATGTACCCTTTTCGGGAAGGTCACAGTGAGGACTCATTCTATAAGACAAAAAAAGAGTCCAGACCTACTCCTTTTCAGAAGGTCTGGACTCCCTGTCCTATAACATTTATTAGCTTACGCGTACATCTGCTCGCGCAACGCCTTAATTTCATCACTATTCAAATATTCGTCAAACGTCGTCACGCGATCGATGATACCGTTCGGTGTAATCTCGATAATGCGGTTCGCGATCGTCTGTACGAACTGATGGTCATGCGATGTAAACAGAATCGTTCCGTCGCAGTCGATAAGACCGTTGTTCAACGCCGTGATGGACTCGAGGTCCAAGTGGTTCGTCGGCTCATCCAAAATAAGCACGTTTGCACCGGTCATCATCATTTTCGACAGCATGCAGCGTACCTTTTCGCCCCCGGACAACACGCTTGCCTTCTTCAGTGCTTCTTCACCGGAGAATAGCATGCGGCCCAAAAATCCGCGCAGGAACGTTTCATCCTGATCCTTCGAATATTGGCGCAGCCAATCGACAAGGCTCGTCTCCACACCGTCAAAGTAGGCTGCGTTGTCTTTCGGGAAATAGGCCTGCGACGTGGTCACGCCCCAAGAATACGTACCTGCATCTGCTTCCAGCTCGCCCATAAGAATTTGGAACAACGTCGTCTTCGCCGCACTGTTCGGTCCGACCAACGCGATTTTGTCCCCTTTGTTAACGACCAAGTGAAGATTATCGAACGTTTTCTCGCCATCCACCGTCTTCGTCAAGCCTTCGATAGTCAGAAGCTGTTTGCCTGCTTCACGATCTGCTTTGAAGTTGATGAATGGATATTTGCGGCTCGATGGACGAATATCGTCAAGCGTAATCTTCTCGAGCATCTTCTTACGGGAAGTCGCTTGCTTCGACTTGGATGCGTTCGCGCTAAAGCGCTGAATGAACGCTTGCAGCTCTTTAATCTTCTCTTCCTTCTTCTTGTTCTGGTCGCGCATCATATGCTGGGCCAGTTGGCTTGACTCGTACCAGAAGTCGTAGTTGCCCACATAGAGCTGAATCTTGCCGAAGTCGATGTCCGCGATGTGCGTACATACTTTGTTCAAGAAATGGCGGTCATGGGATACGACGATAACAGTGCCTTCGTAATCCATCAAGAAGTTCTCCAACCAATTGATCGACTCCAAATCCAAATGGTTCGTCGGCTCATCCAGCAGCAGGATGTTCGGGCGGCCGAACAACGCTTGAGCAAGCAGGACACGAACCTTCTGGTTGCCTTCCAGCTCTGCCATCTTGTTGTCATGCATATTTTTCGGAATTCCAAGGCCAATCAGCATCTCTGCTGCATCTGCCTCCGCTTCCCAGCCGTTCAATTCCGCAAATTCCCCTTCGAGTTCGCCGGCACGCATGCCGTCTTCCTCGCTGAAATCCGCTTTGGCGTAGAGGGCGTCTTTTTCCTTCATAATATCGTACAGGCGTTGATGGCCTCTAATGACCGTCTCCAACACCGGGTATTCATCATACTCGTAATGGTTCTGCTTCAAGACCGACAGACGGTCTCCTGGTGTAATGTGCACCTCTCCATTGGTCGACTCGATCTCGCCGGACAATATTTTAAGAAATGTCGATTTCCCCGCACCGTTCGCGCCGATTAGGCCATAGCAGTTCCCGGGCGTAAACTTGATGTTCACGTCCTCGAACAGCGCGCGTTTGCCGTAGCGGAGCGTAACGCCGGTTGTACTAATCATGGCATTCCCGTCCTTTTAACTATAATGGTTTCAAACGGTTATTATAGCACACTTATCTGTATTTTGCGATTTTAACAGTATTTATCTGCACGACATCCACGATATTCGTCTATGTGTCTATATGTGCGTCTGTATGTGTTCCTCGATGTTGCATATATATCGCCGACTTCCTATCTACCATTTAGTGGATTATCCGTATATAATGTGATTATCTGATTTAGAAAGCGAGGGATGTAATATGGCAACAGCATATAACGTTCGGGAGGAACTGCTCGACGCCTAGCGCATCCGCAATTATGCAAACTTCGACGCTAGTGTCGTTGAACTGTATTCTGTTCCCGAACTTGACCGTGGCGCAATGTCGTTGGAAGGTGACCATGCAAGTTCATTCGACGCGGCCTCAGGCCGTAAACAAGGGAGAATACAGACTTGAATCAAGGAAAAAAACAACAGAATCTCAAGCAAGATCAATCGCAGGAAATCAACATCATTCATAACGAAACCATTCCATATACGGAAGCCGAAGAGTCAGATCAGGCTGACGGCGGCTTCCCGCAAGTGCAAGACGGCGGCTGCGCCGTGAAGGAGCTCTCCGAGCTTGGCTGGAATGACGCGTGGTCCGATACGTGGACACAGTGGCTCGATGGGCTTAACGAAGCGGTCGCCCGCCGTTTTGCCGGTGAGCTCGTGCCAGCGCGCGTGTCACTCGCGCACAAGCACCTGTACCGCGTCATTAGCGCGGACGGCGAATGGCTCGCCGAGCTGTCCGGACAAGCGCGCGCAGGCATGCTCACGCTGAGCGACTGGCCGTGCGTCGGCGACTGGGTCGCCATAGCGCCGCGCCAGGCGGAGGGCCGCGCGACGATTGCTGGCGTGCTGCCGCGCCGCAGCTTGTTCGCGCGCAAGGTCGCCGGCAACCGGCGGGACGCGCAGGTCGTCGCCGCGAACGCCGATGTGGCGCTGCTCGTCACAGCGATGACGAGCGACTTCGAGCCGCGGCGGCTGGAGCGCTACGCTGCGCTCGCGTGGGATAGCGGCGCCATGCCAGCCGTCGTGCTCACGAAGGCCGACGCGGCCGAGGACCCGGCTGCGTTCGCGGCGGAAGCGATGCGCACCGTCCCCGGCGCCGACGTCTTCGCGGTGTCGGCGCATACGGGCGCAGGCCTCGACCGCCTGCAAGCACTGCTGGCGCCCGGGACGACCGTCGTCCTCGTCGGCTCGTCCGGCGTCGGCAAGTCCACGCTCGCCAATGCCCTTGCAGGCGGAGAGCACATGGCAACGCAGACGGTGCGCGAGAGCGACGGCAAAGGCCGTCACACCACGACGCACCGCGAGCTGCTGCCGCTCTCCGGCGGCGCGTGGCTCATCGACACGCCCGGCATGCGCGAAGTCGGCATGATTGCCGTAGACGGCGGCAGCGGGCTGGCGCACACCTTCGAGGATATTGAAGCGCTGGCGTCAGACTGCCGCTTCTCCAATTGCTCCCACCGGCACGAGCCTGGCTGCGCCGTGCAGCAAGCCATCGCGCTAGGGGAATTAGAAGCGGAGCGCCTGAAGGGCTATCATAAGCTGCAGCGGGAAATCGCCTACATGCGCCGCTCGGAGGAAGCCCAACTCAAGCGTCAGCAAGCGAACAGCGTTAAGAAGCTGACGAAGACGTTCAACACTTCCAGCAAGCGGAGCTAAATCAATAAATCCAAGAGGAGTCGCATTGAATGCAAAAACATGCGCTCGTCATCGGTGGTCCAGGGATGCTCCAACAAGCATCCCTGGAGCCTGCCTCAAGCTGGAATACCGTCTCCTTTATCTATATAAGTTGAACTATTAATCTTCCAAAAATGATTATTTCCACGAAACTCATTCGCCCCAGATCCACTCTAGAAGAAAAGTAGGGCTGAAGGCGTGACCATACTTGTCCATGGCATCCCCCTCGTCTCATCCTGCATTGGATTTTATACAATGAATCAGCAGCCTATACCTCTTTACAGCAGGCTTCATTGGAGTTCGTCCAATGCTTTGACACTCATTCCGCAGCAATTGCTTAAAAACAGCCGGATCCACTTTTCCATCACTTTTCTGTTTCTAACACCCTGACATTCGAGAAGATACAGAATAATAAAAAAAAGAAACAACCTGCTACAGAGGCTGTTTCTTGAATAGCAATCGTATATTTTATTCATGCACTTATATTCTTGTGTGCATTTATATTCTTGCGTGCATTTATATTCTTGCGTGCATTTATATTCTTTCCTGCATTTACTCTCTAGCGTTGGCACGGCCCATATTATGCGACGCTTCTCTGTTCGGTGCGCTCGCTTCTGAAGGACTCCATGTCTCGCCAAGGCTCAGGAGCCGCACCCTATTGCGGTCCATATTCCGTCTGATCCGTTCGGCCTCCAAGCGGTCAAGCGCTTCCCTCGGCGTATCGTCCGCCAGCTTGAAGGCTCCGTAATGCATCGGGATCATTACCTTCGCCCTCACGTCCTCGAACACCTGCAGCGCTTCTTCCGGCGTAATATGCTGCGGCGACATGAACCATTCCGGCTCATACGCTCCTATCGGCAGCAAGGCTAGATCGATATCGAAGCGGTTGCCAATCAGCTCAAACCCCCGGAAATACCCGCTGTCCCCTGCAAAATAAATCGTGTTCTCCACCGCAGCAGCATTGTCGGCTCGCCCATTAGGCTCGAGCGGTTTTTCTGTCTGCAACCGCTCTATTACATAACCGCCCCAGTGTGAGCGATTCATATCCGTCAACGTTCTGCGCGTCCAATGCTGAGCCGGGACGAACGTGATGCGCACCGAGCCAAGAACGATGTCGTTCCACCAATCCAGCTCAATCGTCTGCGAGAACCCTTTACGCACCATTTTACTTCTCAGTCCTCCCGGAACGATTAACATCGTCTTCGGGTTCATAAGCCGCCGAATCGAGCTGAGATGCATATGATCATAGTGCGAGTGCGAGATGAGGATGACGTCTACCGGCGGTATGCGGTCAATCGGGATGCCGGGCGGGGCCAGCCGTTTCTCCATCGCCATGCTTTCGGCCCACACCGGATCCGTAACGATATTTAAACCACCGGTTTGGAGCAAAAAGGTCGAATGTCCTATCCAAGTGACAGTCGTGTCTGTCCGGTTGGCGTGCAGCCGGTCAAGCTCCGGTATCGCTTGCGGAACCACATAAGAATAATCCTTCTGTTTAAGCCGTACTTTTCGTTCGGCACGCCAGCGCCGAAATTGCTTCCATGCCTTTTCCGTTGTCACATCGTCCATATTGACATAATAGCGCTTCATAGCACCACCTCATTTGCAGAAAGTTCGGATAGAATGGCAAGGGGCTAATGTTCAGTCCCTTGTAGATGCGATGAAGTCAATTTCTTGTTCTAGCATACCAGAGTCAGACTTCCCCCAACAACTAAGCTCCAATCGTCCTGCAGCAATGGCTCAGCACCGTTTGAGCCATTATTCGACTATGGGTACTCCTGCTAATCCCTATCGTATTCAGCTAGCCTCTTGTTGTTGAAATTCGGTTGCCAATTTTCTGTTACGGGGCAGGACTACAGCAGCATTACGAATGAATCGACTTGCAGCTTGAACATATACCTGTATCTTATATTTATAACTCATTTTCTTACGTTCCATCCGTCTTTCTGCCAAATTGCATCCCGCTCCACTTCATTGTTCCTGCAGGTTCGTTGCGGTACAATATAGTCAAGACTACACATGCAGGAGGTGCCGTCAATGAAATTAATCACAATTGAACCAACGCCCAGCCCGAATTCGATGAAGCTTCATCTGGATGAGACGCTGCCAGCCGGCATTCGTCGAACCTATACGGAGGAGAACCGGCGCTCCGCCCCCGCCATCATCGGACGCTTGCTCGATATCGAGGGTGTGAAGAGCGTATTTCATACAGCTGACTTTATTGCGCTGGACCGCTTCGCCAATGCGGACTGGGCGCGCATCTTAGCGGATGTGCGCGATATCTTCGGTGAACCGCAAGCCGCTGAAGGACAAGAGGGCGACCTTGCATCATGGACATCCTTCGGGGAAGCTCAAGTGTATGTGCAATATTTCCGCGCCATTCCGATGCAAATTCGCGTGCAAGCGGATGGAAAAGAAGAGCGCGTCGGCCTGTCCGAGCGCTTCGTGCGCGCTGTGACGGAAGTCGCCAGCGCCACCTTGATTAAAGAGCGCAAGCTGAGCGACTACGGGATTCGCTATGGCGAGCTGCCCGATATCGCTCGTGAAGTGGAACAGGAGCTAGAGGCAGCCTATCCCGATGAGCGGCTCGATTCTCTGGTGCAGCAAGGAATTGCCGCCGGCAAAACGGACGTGCCATTCGTCGAAGAGCGCCGCGAATTAACAGATGAGGAATTGACCGAACGGATGCAGCATGAAGATTGGCGTGTGCGATACGCCGCTTTGGAACGGATGGAGCCTGTAGCGGAACGTTTGCCATTCATCGCGCAAGCTCTTCAAGACGGGCAAAGTCAGATTCGGCGTCTTGCCGTCGTCTATTTAGGCGAATTGAAGACAGCGGAATGCATGCCGCTGCTGTTCCAAGCCTTGAAGGATTCCTCGGTTAGCGTGCGCCGCACAGCGGGAGACACGTTGTCTGATATCGGCGATCCGTCCGCTATTGAGCCGATGATGGAAGCCATGAAGGACAAGAACAAGCTTGTCCGTTGGCGTGCAGCCCGCTTCTTGTACGAAGCCGGAGACGATCGGGCGCTGCCTGTGCTCGAAACGGCCGCTCAGGATGCGGAGTTCGAAGTCGCATTGCAGGCCCGCATCGCGATGGAGCGCATTCGTTCCGGAGAAGATGCCGTCGGCACTGTATGGCAGCAGATGGCCCGATTGCGTGAGCAGCAGCCTGAATAAAAACACCATCCTGCCTTAAGAAATAACATGTTCAAGTCTGTCCATTCGTTATAGAATCTAGAGACTGCTCAGCAATAGCCAGTCCTTTCAGACAGTTTCCGATACGGAAACTGTCTTTTTTTCGTGTACCTATTGTATCAAGTGTATCAAGTGATATAATACACTTTATACAAGAAAGGTTTTTGCGCGAGGAGGGTGCTCATTGAATGAAGTTCACATTGGTGGAATGCGCTTTGAGCTTGACTTAAGCAAGCCATTATATGAGCAAGTGTTAACTCAGATTCGAAGTTCGATTGCGAAGGGGGAGATTGCGTTGGGTGAGAAGATTCCTTCGGTCCGGGAGCTGGCGCAAGCGTTGAAGATAACGCCGAACACAGTGATGCGTGCTTACCAAGAGCTGGAGCGGGATCGATTGACCGAGACGCGCCGGGGACAAGGCACGTTCATCACGACGAATGCTGACACTGTGGAAACGATCCGAAATAACTTGGCGGAAGAAGCCGTACAGGAGTTTTTTGAGAAAATGCACAGCATAGGCTTTACATGGGATGATATTCAGCAATTGATTCGGCAAAAAGGAGGAAATCCCTCATGAGCGAAATCGCAATCCGGGCCGAGAATATAGTGAAGCGATACGGACAGAAGCGGGCATTGGACGATTTCACCATACACTTACCGCAAGAACGCGTTGTCGGTGTATTGGGATCGAACGGCGCTGGCAAATCGACCTTTTTTCGCATGATAGCCGGGTTGATACAGCCGGACCTTGGAACTATCGATGTGCTTGGACGCACGCCAGGATGGCAGACGAATCGAGATATCGCTTATTTGCCCGATCGGGCACGATGGTATGAAGGCCACACAGTCATGTTAGCTCTCGACTGGGCGGAACACCTTCTTCCCGGGTTCGAGCGTCAGCGGGCAGAATCGCTCATTTCATTCATGGGGTTGGACCCCGAGATGAAAGTTCACGGCATGTCGCGTGGGCAAGAAGCAAGACTGATGCTTACGATCTGCATGGCCCGCAGCGTGCCTCTATTATTGCTTGATGAGCCGTTTTCAGGCATCGATCTGTTGTCACGCGAACGCATTATTGAAGCGATTATAGACAATTTAAGTGACAATCGGCAGACCGTTCTCATCAGCACCCACGAGATTCACGAGTCGGAGAGTCTGTTTGATCACGTTGTCTTTATGGATAACGGTCAAGTGCTGCTGCACGGAGATGTCGAGATGCTGCGCGCGGAGCAGGGTTCCATGGAATCCATCTACCGCACACTGTACCGTTAGAGTCGGGAGGAATTGCATATGGATACAAATGCTTTACTTTATTTAGTGAAGGATGAATTGAAACGGCGCAAGAACAAAAAGGATCACGCCAAATGGTGGCTTTTCTATCTCGCCGCAGGGATTGTACTGCTCCTTGCCGTCACCGCTTATTTTGCTGACAAATTCCGGCCTATAGGATTGTTATTCTTCACCTTTGGCTTCCCCTATATGGCGTTCATTTTAACCTATAGCATGGTCAAGCGGGAATGGAAGAACGGCACGCTGGGTTGGTGGCTGTCGCTCCCCTATTCCCGCAGCACGCTCATTCTATCCAAGTATGCGGCTAGTCTCTGCGTCGTCTTTCTCATTTTCACCGCCGCTTGGCTCGCGACGCTCTTCTTTTACGTTTACGCGACGATCTGGCAAGGATCGTTTGAAGTAGCCGGCTTATTATCGTTTATGTCAGGTTCGTCCGTGTGGTATTTGTTCGTGTTCGCTGCCATTCCGTTCATGAACGCATTCGGTCTCTTTATTTTCATCGCTGGACAGTCGCGTCTCAAGCCGCTCACCCCGCTGCTCTGGATGATATATGGCTTATCAGGCAACGCGATATTTTGGTTGCCGCATGAATACTGGAACACACATATAGAAACAGGCTCGATTCCGTTCGGACCGTACGCGTTTGCGATCGCGGTGCCCATTTCAGTCGGTCTGGCCGTAATCTTACTGCTCTGCTCTACCGTCACGCTAAAAAAAGATGTCGTCCTGTAAATAAAGGAGAGGTTATTGATATGGAATATGCACTTCAGGTGTCTCAACTGCAAAAATCTTATGGGCAAAAGACCGCATTACACGGCATATCGTTTCAAGTCCGGACCGGGACCTGCTTCGGATTGCTTGGCCCGAACGGAGCGGGCAAATCAACAACGATGAAAATATTAGCCGGCATTCTTGCCCCTGACAGCGGCAGCGTTCACGTATTCGGCATCGATGCGGTCCAGCGCGCGGGGGATGTGCGCAAGGTCATCGGTTACGTCCCACAAAACATTACGTTGTATGAGAAGCTGAGCGCTTATGACAATCTGATCTTTTTCGGGGAAATGTACGGCTTGCAAGGAGCCACACTGAAGCAGAGAATATCGGAGGTGCTGGAACAGGTTGGTCTGCAAGACCGGGCCCGCGATGCGCTATCCACGTTCTCCGGCGGCATGATGCGGCGGGTCAATATGGCAGCGGCGCTGCTGCACCGCCCAAAGCTCATCATTCTCGACGAGCCGACCGTCGGCATCGATCCCCAGTCCCGCAATCATATATTTGAAATGATTCGGCAGTTGAATCAAGAAGGCGTGACCATCTTATATTCTACGCACTACATGGAGGAAGTCGAAGTGATGTGCGAGGATGTGGCCATTATCGACCATGGTTCCGTCATCGCCAATGGTTCATTACACGAGCTGCTGGCGCAGTACGGAACGCAATCGGTATATGTGGAGACAGATGGCGCTGCCGCGCCGGATCTGGCGTCTGTGCCGGGTACATCGGCCCCTCATGGAAGCGGTTGGAAGATCGAAACCGACGACGTGCTGCGTACGATGCGCAGCGTGTCGGATGCATGCCTGCAGTCGCACTGTGCCGTCGCCCGGCTGGAAGTCGTCCGCCCTTCACTTGAAACGGTATTCTTGAATTTAACGGGCACATCGCTGCGGGATGCTTAAAGATAACAAGACTGCTGATTCGAGTTCGCAAAGTGAACTTTTACGCACCAAGAAGGTGGCAAACACCCGAAATGTTTAGGAGGATTGTATCGTGATTAAAAGCATAGCTCGCAAAGAAATCCGATTGTTGTTGAAAGAAAAAGGCACCTTCTTCTGGCTGCTTGTTCTACCGATTCTATTCATCGTCTTATTCGCATCCGTCTTCGGCAGCGCCGGCAGTTCAACTATCAAAGTACAATATCTTGACATGGATCATACCGCGGCGTCCAAGGAGCTGCTGCAGTCGATCGAGCGTATAGACGGATTCGAATTGAAGACCGACTCTACGCTCTCGCTAGAGAAGCAGATCGCCAGCATCCGTGACGGCAAACTGTCCGCGTTGCTCGTTCTGCCGCAAGGATTCGAAGCGAACTTGCAATCGGGCACCGGTCCAGCTGAAGTAACACTGTATCGGGATGAAACGGCCAACTCCTCCGTAGCTCCGATTCAAGCCGTGCTGCACAATATCGCTGGCAGCTACCGGGATGCGAACATTGCGCAAGCCCTGGCGTCATCGGGCATGAATGAGGCGAAGCTGAAGCAGGTTCTCACGCCGCCGATTCACGTTGCGGAGAAGACCGAAAATGTAATACCTTTCGATATGATCAGCCAAGTCGTGCCGGGCTACACGGTGATGTTCGTCTTCTTCGTCATTATTTCGATGACTCGCCGCTTCATCTCCGACAAAGATACTGGAATGACAGCAAGGCTCTCCAGCACGCCGATGCGTCCGCTCAGCTATCTCATCGGCATGTGGATTCCATATCTGCTCGTCGTCATCTTTCAATGCGCAGTCCTGCTTTCCTTCGGACACTTCGTATATGGCCTGGAGCTCGGCGACATGTTGTCCGTCATTATTATCATTCTGGCGCTGGCCTTTTGCGTCACTGGATTGGGGCTTGCCTTGTCGGTCTTTGCGAAGAGCGAGAATCAAGGCATCGCATTCACCCAGCTCATTGCAATGGGCGGAGCCGTCATCGGCGGACTATGGTTCCCCACGGAAATGATGCCGAAATTCATGCAGACCATCGGCCATTTCACCCCCCAATATTGGGCGCAGCAAGGCTTGAAGAGTGTTATTCTGCATGGCGCTCACTTGCAGGATATATGGCTCAACGTGCTTATACTGCTTGCTTTTGCTGTCGTCGCTCTGCTTATCGCAATGCTGCAATTCCCACGGTTTATGCGGCAGGCGGCTCATTAACCCTGCTAACGAACAGCCCCTCTTCCGGCATCGAAAGAGGGGCTGTTGTCTGTTAATGTATCAGAACCTTCATTTCACTATACTCCAGTGGAAAGTGGCAAGCTACTTGTCTGTCGGACGATACTATTTGCAGTTCCGGCGCTACCTTCCGGCACTGCTCCTGCGCAAATGAGCAGCGCGGATGGAAACGGCAGCCGGACGGCGGATTGGCCGGTGAAGGCACGTCTCCCTGCAGCACGATTCGTTCCTTCTTCCGATGCGGAGTTGGCCTCGGGATTGCAGACAGCAGCGCTGCCGTATAAGGGTGCAGCGGATTCGCGAACAGCTCCTCCGTACGCGCTACCTCGACCAGTTTGCCCAAGTACATGACCCCTACGCGATCGGAGATGTGCCGGACCACATTCAGACCGTGGGCGATGAACAAGAACGTCAGCCCGAGTTCCTTCTGCAGCTTCATAAGCAGGTTCAGCACTTGCGATTGAACCGAGACATCCAGGGCGGAGACGGCTTCGTCCGCTACGATGAAGCGCGGATTCAGGGCAATCGCCCGGGCGATGCCGATACGTTGGCGCTGTCCGCCAGAGAATTCATGCGGATAGCGGTTGCGTCTGGACGCATCCAGTCCGACCAGCTCCATTAATTCGACGACCTTCTTATCTATATCATTGGCTGATGCGCGCTGATGGACACGCAAGGGCTCTCCGATAATGTCACGGACTTGAAAGCGCGGGTTCAAAGATCCGAACGGATCTTGAAAAATAATTTGCATATCCTGCCGCAGCCGCCGCAGTTGCTGAGAATTCATGGCTTGTACATTTTTCCCGTCAAAGAAGACCTCCCCGCTCGTCGCCCTCTGCAAATGAAGGACGACTCTGCCGAGCGTCGACTTGCCGCAGCCGGATTCGCCCACTAGTCCGAACGTCTCGCCCTCGTATATACCTAACGTAATATCGTCAACCGCCTTCACATGACCGACGACCCGATTGAACAGCCCTGTCTTAATCGGAAAGTACTTTTTCAAGTGGCGAATATCGATAAAATAGGATTCATTCATGCGCGCTTCACCTCGGATTCCTTGTCATCTCCGCCAAGTCCGCCGCCGGAATCATACAACCAGCAGGCCGCTTGGTGATCCGGTCTGAATTCACGGAGCAAAGGCTCCGCTTGCCGGCACTTCTCCTCTGCCTTCGCGCAGCGCGGGTGGAAACGGCAGCCCGACGGCAATTGATTGATTCCCGGAATGGTGCCGGGTATCGTGTACAATTCTTCTCCGCGCGCTCCTTCCAATCCGGGAATGGACTTCAGCAGTCCGATGGTATACGGATGGCTCGGATGATCGAATATTTCCCCTACCGTGCCCTCCTCAACGATCTTGCCAGCATACATGACCGCGATGCGGTCAGCCATCTCGGCGGCTACGCCCATATCGTGGGTGATTAGCACAATGGCCATGCCCAGTTCCTGCTGCAAGCGCTGCAGCAGATCAAGAATTTGGGCCTGTACGGTGACGTCCAGGGCCGTAGTTGGTTCGTCGGCGATAAGAAGCTCGGGCTTGCATATGAGCGCCATCGCGATGACGACTCGCTGCCGCATGCCGCCGGACAACTCGTGCGGATACTGCTTGGCCCTTAATTCCGGGTCGGGAATGCCGACCATGCGGAGCATATCGACAGCCTGCCGCCACGCCTCTTTGCGACTCACCCCGCGATGCAGCCGCAAGCTCTCCGCGATCTGATCGCCGACCGAGAACACCGGATTGAGCGCAGACATCGGATCCTGGAAGATCATCGCAATCCGGTTGCCGCGAATACGGATCATTTCTTTTTGACTCATAGAAGCCAATTCTTCGCCGCTAAAACCAATGCTGCCTTCAAAAATCGCACCGCCGGCATAATCTACCAACCGCATGATCGAGAGGGATGCAACGCTTTTGCCGCTGCCGGACTCTCCCACGATGCAAAGGGTCTTCCCTTTCTCTACAGAAAGCGTAATCCGGTCAGTCGCTTTGGCGATTCCTTGCTCCGTCACAAAGCCCGAAGTCAGATTCCGGATTTCGAGAAGTTTTTCCGCCATTCCTGCAACCTCCTCCGGGGTATTCTCACTTTTTTGCTTGGGTCGAAAGCGTCCCGTATGCCATCACCGATGAAGTTGACGGCCAACACGACAATCAGGATGCATAATCCCGGATAGATCGCCTGCAACGGATCGACCAGCATGAATTCCTGAGCGCTGCTAAGCATCAGTCCCCAGCTCGTTTCGGGCGCCTGCACCCCCAGGCCGAGATAAGACAATGCCGATTCGGCAAGAATTGCACCGCCCACCATCAGCGTCGCGCTGACGATAATCGGCGCGGTCGTGTTGCGAAGCAGATGTCTTCCGATAATTCCCCAGCTGGACACGCCAATCGCCTTGGCGGCTTCCACGTACTGCATTTCCCTCAACTGCAGGAAGTTGCCCCGCACGAGGCGTGCCGTCCCCATCCAACTGGTAGAGGCCATAATGAATATCATGTAGCTGAACTTGGAACCGAATATGGACAGCACAAGAATGTTGAGAAACAAAGTCGGCACGGAGTACATGACGTCTACTAGACGCATGAAAAACGTGTCGATCCATCCTCCGAAGTAGCCAGACACAGCGCCAATTAACGAACCGATCACAACAGTAATGATGGCGACGGAAAAACCGACGAGAAGCGAGACTTGACTGCTGTATATTAAGCGCGACAGCACATCCCTGCCCAATTCATCCGTTCCGAACAAGTGCTTTTCACTGCCGGCAGGCAAATTCGCATTGATCAAGTCTATGGCAGCTGGATCGAATGGTGCGATGACACGGGCAAATAAAGCAATAATAATAAAGAACAGCAGGACGACAAGCCCAACTACGGCAAACGGATTGCTCATGAATTTTTTGAATGCCGTCTTCCAAATCCCAATCGGTTTATCCGACAATCTTTCTACAGGCGGCTCTAACTTCGGTTCGGAACCAGGAGTGGGCTTGTGTCGCTTCCTTTGCAGCTTCGTTACACTCATGCCGATGCCCCTCCCTTGCGCGCCAACTGAACCCGGGGATCGATGAGCGCATACAAAATGTCAGCCAGCAGGTTGCCGATGATGACGATAACGGCCGTAATGAGCGTAATGGCCATCAATACCGAGTATTCCCGCGCCAAGGCCATTTCCACGAAGAGACGTCCCATGCCCGGCCAGTTGAACACATTTTCCGTTATGGCCGCTCCGGACACGAGAATGGCCAAATCCGAGCCGAGGATGGTGACGATCGGAATCATCGCATTGCGCAAGGCATGTCTATAAATGACTCGTTTCTCTTTCATGCCCTTGGACCTGGCCGTGCGGATATAATCCTGATTAAGCACCTCCAGCATGCTTGAACGGGAGAACTTCACATAGGAAGCCAAGAAACCTAGCGTCAACACCGTAACGGGCAAAATCAAGTGCATAAATAAATCCCCGATCTGACCTTCCTTGCCCATCGTATACATATCGGACAGCGGAAGCAGGTCTAACTCTAATGCGAACAGTTCCTGCAGCAGTATCCCGAACCAGAATGTAGGCATGGCGAAACCAAGATAAGAAATGAATGAGGCGGTCTGATCAGAGAGTCCGTATTCAACGGTACTATTGTATATGCCCCATGGAATCGCTATCAAAAGCGAGAACAACCATGCAACGCTCATGAGAATGAGCGTATTTTGCATAGTCGGCCATAAGATCTCCCCTACGGGAAGATTGTTCTTGAACGTATGTCCCAAGTCGCCCTGCAGCAGACTGCCCATCCAACGCATATATTGAACCGGTATTGGCTGGTCCAAGCCAAGATTCTTCGCTTGGATCTGCGCTGCTTCCTGCGACAGTCCCGGTGACAGAAACACTTGCGTAGGCCCGCCTGGAGCCGCATGAATGAGCACAAACGTAATAATGGATACGAGAAAGAGCACCAGTACGGACTGCAGTATCCGCCGGATTAAATATTCGGTCATTTATTATCCTCCTAAGCTTGAAGGGGAAGGGGCAAGCTCCCCTTCCCCTTCACCGGTGTTGTTTAGCTGTATCCGTTACGTCATTCAACCCACCAATTAATCATGCGGTACATGTATCCGTAAGCGAGCGACGGCTCCGGCTTATCTTCCTCGGCGAAGTTGACTCGCGGCCCGATTCCTTGCGGCGTGCCATACTGGTACATGAAAATGTAAGGAAGATCGGTGGAGATTTCTTTGCCTACTTCCTCGTAAATCTTCTTGCGCTCGCTCTGTTCAACTACGGAATAGCCCTTTACCCACAATTCATCCAGCTTCTCATTCTTATACCAGCCGCTGTTCTGACCGGCAGGAGGATAATATTTCGAAGAGAACGTGCTTTCTCCGTTCGGATCCGGATCAGTCAATGACCATGCCATCAAGATGGCTTGGTATTTGCCCGTGTTCAAATGCTGATCGACCCAAGCGGCGAAGTCGATGCCCTTCGTCTTCACTTCAATGCCGACATCCTTCAAATTTTGCTGCACAATGGAAGAGATCTGTTCACGACGGCTGTTGCCGGCGTTATACTGAAGCTCGAAGGAGAAACGTTTGCCGTCCTTGGTCAGAATGTCGTCGGATCCAAGCGTCCAACCGTCTTCCGCCAGCAATTGCTTCGCCTTCTCTGCATCATAGTTATAGTTGACGGCCGCTTCACCCGGGTCCGCCCATGAACCAGGCAGGAACGGGGCGTTCATGAGCTTGCCAGTCCCTTTCAACACGTTATCGACCATGCCTAGACGGTTCAACGCATGAGCGATTGCCTGTCTCGTCTTCTGGCCCTCGAACAGACTGAAGTTGTCCGGGAAGTTCTTCGGATCGAAGTTAAAGCCCAGATACTCATAACTTGGGCCCGGCGCCAGAACGACACGGAGGTTATCCCGCTTCTCTACTGCCGCCAATTGCGTAACAGGGATGGCTGATACCGTGTCGACATCACCCTTGATGAGCGCCTGAACCTCTGTATTTTGATCGGCATATATTTTATAGATGACTTTTGCAATATGAGGCTTCTTGGCTCCCCAATAATTCGGGTCTGCATCGACGCTTATATGCTGCTTCTGCTTCCATTCGGACCACTTCCATGGACCATTCGTTACAGTCTTGGCCGGATCCGTTCCGTATGCGTGCTGCTTCAATTCCTTAGGTGGCACATCTTTGAGTATATGACTAGGAGCAAGTGTGAGGATAAGGGAGTATATGAATGGTGCATAGACTTGTTTCAGTTGAATCTTAGCGGTATGTTCGTCGACCTTCTCGATGGAGTCCACCTTATCGTATGCGCTTATTCCCGGCGATCCGACCTCCGGATTGCGGGTGGCATTAATGGTGAAGATGATGTCATCTGCCGTAACCGGCGTGCCATCGGTCCACTTCGCCTCCGGCTTCAGCTTGACGGTATACGTCTTGCCATCTTCGCTAATCTGAGGTGGTTCTGCAGCAAGCGACCATGGCTCCGCTACGACATTGGCTTCGCGATCGAGATTATACAATTGCGCTAATATAAGCTTGGATACGTCTCCCGAAGAGGTGTCGCTCTGAAACACGGGGTTGACAGTCACGATGTCTGAGAAGGTGCCCATTGTAAGGGTTCCCCCGTCTTTCGGCGTCTTTGTTGTGTTTTCCTTCGCTGGTTCCGTCTGTGATGTATTCTCTGACGGTGTCGGTTCTTCTTTAGGTGGATTCGTCGCGGTGTTAGAACCACCGCACGCTGATAACAGCGTTCCAATAAGTACCATAATCAGCAATAAAGACATCCTCTTCTTTTTTACCACATTGTATCCCCTTTCATCTTTTCAAATATTTTGTGAAGGATATATTTACCTTTTCATTCTATCATCACGGCATATGCAATTGTAGTAAAATGATGGGAATTACTCTGTGCATTATCAAATATTTTCTAAAGATTGGATAAAGAATTCATGGATGGGCATTAGAGAACCTCTATCAGAAGATGAGCGCCCGAGCTTAGAGTCAGATTTTGTTTGTCGTTAATGTACCATCTGTCAAATAGTAAAGCATTGACTCTGTGACTCTGCATCACTAACGAAATGATTCGTTTATGCAATGGCACGATCAGATTGACGATGATTCGCTTCATCATCCTCTTTGCTTCATTCTCCCCATCATTCAGGAGGCGGCAGTCCAATGACAACTCTGGGTCACTGCCATCACGTTCGGCCGCTTCATGGCATGGTATCTATACGAAACGGCATGTACCTTAACTCCATATTTTTCTTCCTGATTGTATGGGAGAATGAGGGGAAGGGCCATTGTACGGAATCTTGGCAACATATTAACGTTTCAAAGGGAAGAGGAGGCTGCCATTCTGTGTGAAAGGAGGAGTGAGGCAAGAAATGAAACTGGGCACACCTTTTTCGGGAAAGGTAACGTGACGATTCAAGGCGAAACACTTCTTCTATCCCCGTTTTTTATCGATTCTTCGTTTTAGCGCCTCACCGAGCTGCTTAAACATTCCTTACTGACAACAAAAGAGCGGCCATGGAATGCCGCTCTTCTTCAGTACGTTTTCAATGATGGCTCTGTATCCATATGCTGCTGCATTCGCAATTCGTCCGTGTCCGTGTACACATCTGCGTCCAGGTCCTTGAACTGGGTATGGTACAGCGCAGCGTACAAGCCATCTTGCTGCAGCAGCTGCTCGTGGCGTCCCCGCTCCACGATGCGGCCCTCTTCAAGCACGAGAATCTGCTCGGCCGCCAGAATGGTCGACAAGCGGTGCGCAATGACGACCGTCGTTCGTCCATGCATCAATTCCGCCAACGCGACTTGCACATACGCTTCGGACTCTGAATCGAGATGTGAGGTTGCTTCGTCCAGAATTAAGACTCGCGGATTTTTCAGAACGGCACGCGCAATCGACAGACGTTGACGCTCTCCGCCGGATAACCGATGGCCTCGTTCCCCTACGATCGTGTCGTAGCCCTGCGGCAAGCTCATAATCATGTCATGAATATATGCTTTGCGGCAAGCTTCCTCCAATTCTTCCTGCGATGCCCCCTCCTTCGCGAAGCGCAGATTATCAGCCACGGAAGCATGGAACAGGAATGATTCCTGTGTTACATACGCCACTTGCGCCCTAAGCGATGCCATCGTTACTTCCCGTACGTCATGACCGTCGATGAGCACGGACCCTTCCGTCACGTCATACAGGCGTCCGATCAGATTGATGAGCGTCGATTTTCCAGCCCCGCTCGGCCCGACCAGCGCCACCACTTCGCCAGGCGAAGCATGGAACGTGACATCATACAGCACTTCGCCGCCGTCTCCGTAGCTGAAGCTGACATGTTGGAATTGTATCTCTCCCTGCACCGCTGACAGCTCTGCGGCCTTCGGCTGATCCGTCACATCCGGCTCCATATCCAAATAGTCGAATATGCGCTGAAATACCCCCAGCGCGGTCACCACTTCCACATGCAAATTCAGCAAGGTGCCGAACGGCTGATACAGCCGGGATAAATAAGCCGCAAATGCGACAATTGCCCCAATCGTCATTGAGCCGTTAATGACCTCGTAACCGCCATACATATAGATAACGGCCGTCCCGAGCGGACCTAGCGTCGACACGAACATGAAGAACCAGCGGCCGACTAAGTTAAGCCGAACTTCCAGGTTCTGCACCTGGCGATTTTGCTCCGCGAATCTTGCTTCCTGCGCTTTCTCGCGCCCGAAGATGCGTGTGAGCATCGCCCCCGATACGCCGAACACTTCGCCAAGCTGTGAGGACATATCGGCGCGCACCTTCTGCGTATTGACACGGAGCTGCTTGCGGTAACGCGATACTTTGCGTACGGGAATCATCGATAATGGCAATATAAATATCGCAATTAAGGCAAGCTTCCAATCGAGCGTGAACAAGATGCCGATCGTCGTCAATACGATGACGACTTGTGTAAGCGACGAAACCGCGACGTTCGTGACCACATTCTGAATGGCTGCGACGTCATCGGTGACGCGCTGAATCACTTCGCCTGAACGAGAGGCCGTAAAGAAGCCCACGGATTGCCGCTGAAGGTTGCGGAACAGTCCTTGCCGCAGATCCGCCATAATACTTTGCGTAACCTGCGTATTCAAGTGGCTTTGCAGCACCCCGAGCATGCCGCTTACAAGCGGCAGTCCGACGAGCCACACTGCCAAAGTAAGCAATTGATGCGTATTTTTATCCGGTATCGCTTCATCAATAATCCGCTGCATCACAAGCGGTGGCAGCAGACCGATGACGGCGGCCGTTAGCGCTAACAGTATAATCAGTGCCAAGCGGGGCCAATAGCTCCGGAACAGCGCCCATATCCGCTTAAGTGATACGTCCTTCACCTCCACTCGCTTCGGCGTTCCTTGCCGTTCATTGATTCGCATCCCGTTTCCATTCCATCCTTGACGCATAGGCAGTTCTCCTTTTCATTCTTGTTCCTAGCATTGTCATACGATTAGCAATATTTGATATTGATTGGACTGACTGCTTTCTCTATACTTAATAGATATATTGTAACAATGATGCTAGTCATCTTCATAGTGCAAAAAATCCTCATCCTATCCATGATGAGGTAGAGGTTGCGATTGTTATTAGTATCTTCGTCAAGGCGGGAAGCGCCGATGAAGCGAAGAGAAAGGAACAGTCGCCGAAGTTCACGCTGCCCGCTTCCAGGGCGTGGGTTGGGGCTGTCGCCGAAAGGCGCTGCACTGTCATGCGGAGATTACCCATTCTCGCATGATGCGCTATCTTTGGAAGGGTATGATGAGGGGACGGCCTAACGGCCTAACCGTTTGAACGTTATACGCTTCAACGGTTTTTTTGTTGTTCTCTCCTCCTTTCCGGCTATACTACACAAAGATACCAAAGGAGTGAAAGCGGACGTCATGAGTCAAGAACAAAATCAACAGCAGCTGCGCAGAAGTCTGAAGACGCGCCATCTGACAATGATCGCGCTTGGGGGCTCGATCGGTACCGGATTGTTTCTCGCGAGCGGTGGCGCTATAGCCCAAGCAGGTCCGGGGGGCGCGCTCGTCGCGTATATTTCCGTTGGCATTATGGTGTACTTCCTAATGACGAGCTTGGGGGAGTTGGCTACATATATGCCAGATTCCGGCTCGTTCAGCACGTATGCCACCCGTTACGTCGATCCGGCTTTCGGATTCGCGCTCGGCTGGAACTTCTGGTTCAACTGGGCGATTACGATCGCATCCGAGTTGGTCGCAGCAACGCTTATTATTAAATATTGGTATCCCGAGAGCAATTCGTTTATATGGAGCTTATTGTTCTTGAGCATCATTTTTCTATTGAATTTTTTATCCGTCAAAGGATACGGAGAATCGGAGTATTGGTTCGCCATTATAAAAATTACGACCGTCATCATCTTCCTCGTCGTCGGTATTTTAATGATTTTCGGCATCTTGGGCAGCGAGCGCATCGGCTTTGAAAATTTCCATGTTGGTGACGCGCCGTTCCACGGCGGATTTTTCGCCATTCTCGGCGTCTTTATGGCGGCAGGTTACTCGTTCCAAGGGACGGAGCTCGTCGGCGTCGCAGCTGGAGAGAGCGAGAACCCGCGCGAGAGCGTTCCGCGCGCCATCCGTCAGGTGTTTTGGCGTATATTGCTCTTTTACGTCTTGGCGATTTTCGTCATTGCGTTAATTATTCCGTATACGCACCCGAGCTTGCTTGCCAGCGATTTGAACAATATTAACACGAGCCCGTTCACGCTTGTGTTCGAGAGAGCTGGCTTCGCCTTCGCGGCGGCGGTCATGAATGCCGTCATTCTCTCGTCCGTGCTCTCAGCCGGCAACTCCGGCATGTATGCGTCCACGCGCGTGCTGTGGGTGCTGGCGAAGGAAGGCAAGGCGCCGAAGTTCCTCGCGAAGCTGAACAAGCGCGGCATTCCGATCAATGCGCTGCTCTTGACAACTGCCGTCGGGATGCTCGCCTTTCTTGCCAGTTTCTTCGGAGACGGCGTCGTCTACTTGTGGCTCCTGAACGCGTCCGGCATGTGCGGCTTCATCGCTTGGCTCGGCATTGCCGTCAGCCATTACCGCTTCCGGCGCGCCTTCGTCAAGCAAGGCCACGATCTGAAGGAGCTGCCTTACAGAGCCCGCTTTTTCCCGTTTGGACCGGTATTCGCATTTACGCTTTGTATGATCGTTATTCTCGGTCAGAACTATCAAGCGTTTATAGGCCATACGATTGATTGGAAAGGTCTTCTCATGACATACATCGGGCTGCCGCTCTTCTTAGCAATATGGCTCGGTTATAAATGGAAGCACCGCACGAAGGTCATTCCACTTGAGGAATGCAAATTCGACCATAAATAAGGAGCTTCCTCATCATGAAGCGAGTCCGCACCAGACCCGTTGCGCGCCATACCATAGGCAGCGTGGCAAGTCGGGTGCGGGCTTTTTTATTTGCGGCAAACTTTCAATGAAAAGCTATTAGTGGCAAGCTTCAAGCGAAATTGCTGTAATCCGCCCAAACGGTGCACTCTCAGCTCGCAATAGTTCTGTTATAACCGCTATGTAGCGGCTGTGCAGGACGGCATGGCGTCACGCGTGGAGCATGTGCGTTAGTGGCGCATTCGCTTTCAGTGTGTTCGTACATGCAGTATGGTCGCACATACAGTATGTTCAGCACATGCAGTGTGGTCGCACATGCTGCACGGTCGCACATGTTGTGTGGTCAGCACACGCGGCACGGTCGCACATGTTGTGTGGTCAGCACACGCGGCACGGTCGCACATG
>NZ_ALKF01000131.1:0-22348 GCF_000283315.1 Paenibacillus sp. OSY-SE
CTCTGAGTTCATGGGAGAGTGGAGCTAAGGGTACTTCTATGCAACGTACTCTCTCTGAGTTCATGGGAGAGTGGAGCTAAGGGTACTTCTATGCAACGTGCTCTCTCTGAGCGCAGGGGAGAGTGGACCAAAGGGCGCTTCCATGCATCGTACTTCCTCTGAGCACAAAGATGAATGGAGCAAAGGATACTTCTATGCAACGTACTCTCTCTGAGCGAATTGTATAATGTAGCTAAGGACGCCGCTTCTTTACACGATGATCAGCTGTATTTATCGCATGTTCTTCCTCGCCACAACAAAGCCGCCAAGGTGTGTCCCTGACGGCATGGCAGCAATCATTTTCAATTTCATACGGTTGATTTGCGAAGAAACAGGTACGATAACAGCGCATAGACGATGGTCAGCGGCAGCATCCATAAAGTATGCTGGAACGCGGTATAGCCGGAGAGCCAACCGAACATATCGTCCCACCAGCGATAATATGTCAGTACTGTGACGGCTACAGCAGGAACGACAAGCATGATGGCCAATAACAGAATTAAGCCAGTCATCCGGAACCGCCGATTCACACTTGCCATTACAAATCCGAAAAAAAACAAGTGCATCATTACACTGAAATAAATCCATAGCTGTTGGAGCATATTTCCGTCATTCACATACGGCAGATGGAAAAATTGAACCCTTACGCCCCAGCCTCCCGTTAGCTGTGTCTCGATGATACCAAGCAGGAGCAACGCAGCTGCCGTAACGGCGCTTACCATTGCAACCATGGCTGCTGTCCCTAAGAAGTAGTCCTTCCTTCGCGCACTCAGGCTGATGGCGAACGGAAACGTCTGTGACAAGGTAAACATGCCTGCAATGAATAGATAAATAAAGATGGAGGATATACCACCCGTATAATGAACTTCTTCACTGCGTAGTAAGACACCGACTATAAGGTTTACGACAAAGCTAAACATCATAATCGACCAAGGGATGATGAACCATGTCCATTTATCTCTGTAATGCATTTTTATGATGCCGGTTGTACGGTTCATTAGGCTTCGACCGCCTTTCGTTCGAGATTGCCACGCGTCAGATAGACGATAAGCTGCTGCAGCGATACGGCAGCCAGTTCCAGCCCAAGCGCTTCTGCCTGCTTCTTGTCATTCACGGTCATGTCCCCAAATATGGTGGCCGAGGCCAATCCGCCGAACATGGAGCGGTTAATCACTTCTTTTTCCGCGGTATAAGCATCCACTTTGGAAGACGTACCGACTACCGTAAATGCGCGTCCGCGCAGATCGTCAGCATCTTCGTTCATAATCAGCTTGCCTTCGTCAATGACCAGCACGTGCTCTAACAGTTGGCTGACTTCGTCGATAAGATGCGTTGATAAAATGACAGTTCGCGGATGCTCCCCGTAATCCTCGATTAACCGGTCGTAGAACAAGCTCCTGGATACGGCGTCGAGTCCCAGATAAGGCTCGTCAAATATCGTTAAGGGCGCACGGCTCGCCAGACCTACAACGATTCCTACGGCAGAGAGCATCCCTCTGGACAGCTTCTTCATGTTCCGCTTCGGCGGGAGCCGAAAATCTTCGAGCAAGGCGTACGCATAGTCGCGATCCCAATTGGGATAAAAAGCTGCCGCCGCCTCCAGAACATCCACAACACGATAAGTATCCGGATACTTCTGGCTTTCCTTAATAAAGCAGATTCGGCTCAAAATGCGTTCGTTCTCATACGGATGCTCCCCGAATACCTTCACTTCACCTCTCGTCGGGAATAATTGAGCCGTAATCATATGCATAATGGTCGTCTTGCCGGCGCCGTTCCTTCCGAGCAGTCCATATATCTTCTCTGGCTCCAACGCAAAGCTCACTTCATTAACTGCCGTCGCACCACCGTATATCTTCGTTAACCGCTGCACCTCCAAAGTATTACTCATCGCGTTTCGCCCCTCTCTTAATCATTTCCGATAAATGCTCCGCCGTAATGCCGAGCTTCTCCGCCTCCTGTATCATCGACACGACATACTGTTCAAAGAATTGCTCCCGCCGCTTCTCCATTAATAACGTGCGCGCGCCCGTCGCTACAAATATGCCGATTCCGCGCTTTTTGTACAGAATGCCTTGATCCACCAACAGACTTACCCCTTTCGCAGCAGTCGCCGGATTTATTTGATAAAAAGTCGCGATCTGAATCTTGGAAGGCACCTGCGACTCTTCAAGCAGCCTCCCCTCAATGACATCGTCTTCAATTCGTTCGGCGATCTGCATGAAGATCGGACGGCTGTCATCGATAATGAATCCCATGATATCACCACCAGATTGGTTAGTTACTCGTGTAATTAACTATACTTGTTAACTTATTGGATGTCAATACTTGCTAACGCCCGAATTTCCACAACTTGTCCCCATTCGCGGCAATATAAAAAAACTCCCGAAGCCGCTATAAAAGCAGCCCGGGAGTTTATCTGTTTAAACCGAGTATTATTGCATGGTTATGCTTAACGCAGCCCTATTCAGCGATGTAATTCAATTGTAAAAGCAACCGCTTCAAGAGAGATCCGGCTTCCGCACGGGTTGCATTCGCGCCAGTGCGCAGCGTCTTATCCTCGAATCCGTTCATCAGACCGGAAGCTGCCACGGAATCGATTGCCTCCTTCGCCCATGCTCCAACCTGTTTGCTGTCTTTGAAGCTAGCCGCTGCTGCATCATTGCCCGCACCCAGCTGCTTCATTTCCGTAAGTGCAGCGGCATTCACGATCATTTGCGCCATCTGCTCTCGTGTAATTGGCTCATTCGGTTTAAACGTGCCATCCGCATAACCTCGAACAAGCTTTAACTCCACAGACAATGCGATTGTATCCGCAAACCAAGCGGAAGTTGACACATCTTTAAATGGCGCCTGTTGGATTGGGTGCTGACCTAGCCTGTCACCGTATCCCAATGCTCGTATAAGCATTGCTGCGAACTCAGCTCGGGTCACAGATGCATTCGGCATGAATCGCCCGTGCTCCTGGCCGTTGACGATGAGCTTAGAAGCCAACAACTCCAGGTCATGCTTCGCCCAATGGCCGTTTAAGTCCGCGAAGGTAGGCGCGTAGCTCAATGCCGCATAGATGCCAGCACCGTGATGCTTCATCGTAAGAACGGTATGCTTCCCATCTGCAGAACGCTCTGCCCGCGATGGAACAAACGAGAAGGTCTTCGTTGCCTCATTATATTTCACAGCCACAATACGAGAAGCAGCATGGTGTCCAGGCACGGTGATCGAACGTGCCGTGAAGCTGCCGTCTACCTCTAATGCTTCTAACTTGCCGTTTGCCTCCCAGCCTAATTGGAATTGTACTGCTGCCGGCACGTTGGAACCTATCAAATAGGATGCTGCTGCTTGAATCAGCTTTAGTTGTTCACCGGCTAGCTGCTTTATTTGCAACGCCAAGTTCAACGCAGCGTCGCCGCTTTCATTTTTCATTACGTGTGTCATCGGAAGACGGTAACTGCCCGCCCCCGTTTGCACGGCGATTTCTAGCTTCGGCTGCTCTTGAACGGCCTTCTTCAGCGCGTTCATCGGCCACACGATTCGAACTTCTGCCGATTCGTTAGGAATGGCGATTGTCCACTTATGTTTGTCCTGCGCTTTGCCTAACAGCTTCAACATGGTGTGAACCGACACGTCGCTAATTCGAACCTCGGCCGTTACCGTGCCATCGGCGTTCGTCACTTTGGTGAATGTTCCCGGCTCGTAACGAACACCATCTGCCGTAACTGTAAATCCCGCATCACCCGCTTCCATTCCACCGGTGCTGGCTGTTCCGTTAGCGCCGCCTGTTCCGCCGCCAGAGCTTGTGCCTCCATTACTGCCGTTTCCAGTTTCTGTATCAGGCTTCGTGTCAGTATCTTTTTTCTCTGCAGCAAGCACAATGGTACCGCCGTCATCCTTGCCCGGAATATTTACCGTAACCGTCTGCTCGGCGCTAACCACATAGTCGGTGCCGCTATATTCGTCCGCCACCTTCGTGCCAGGCGCATAAGGAACACGGAACGTCACTATCTCCTTCGCCTGGGCTTTTGGATTTAAGCCGACGATGACCGTGTCATTCTGATGGCTTTTTGCAAAGATCATATAACCATCAGCGTCTCCACCCGCCAGCTTCGTCCGCTCTCCCTTCGAGAAAGCCTTGGAATGAGCAGCGCGAATGTGGAGCAGCTTGCTGTAATGAGCGTGCATCTTCTTCTCCGCATCGAGCTTATCCCACGGCATATCGCCCCGGTTCTCGCTCAATTGTCCCTGTGACATATCCTTGGCATTAGCGCCCGATCGTCCCAGCTCTTCCCCATAGTAGATGACGGGCTGGCCTTTTGCCGTAATCTGCAACGCCGCGGCCACCATCAGCTTGCCTTTGTCGCCGCCCACATAGTGGCTCAGGAAGCCATCCTCGTCATGGCTGCTCAGGAACTGGCCGAGCATCGCGGTGTTATCCATGCGCGCTTCACGATCCTGCAGCGCCGCCTCCGTCGCATCGAGCTTGCCGTTGACGAAATCTCTGGCCTTGCCTTTGAAATCAAAGTCCAGCAAAGAGTCCATCTCACCCGTCCTCAAGTATGAACCCGTGTTATCCACGGAAGCGCCGAAGTATTCCCCGATCAGCTTGAATTCGGGATTGAGCTCGGTCAGCTTGTTGCGGAATGCCTTCCATGTCGTATCATCCACATGCTTGACCGTGTCGACGCGGAAATAATCGATCGTGTCGCCGCGATCGGTTCTCGCCCGCTCCAACCAACCTGCCTGCCAGTTGATAATGGTATCCCTGACATGCGGAAGCTCCGTCATGAAGTCCGGCAGACCTGCAAGCTCGCCGCGGACTGGGTTCGCATCTGCGCTGACGCCGTCGCTTCTCAACATGCCCTCAAATCGCTGCTTATCCTCTGCCGTAATGCCTGGACTGCGATCATCCGGCTTTAGCCCATAGCCAGTATGATTAAGCACGACATCCACCATAATTTTGATGCCGCGATCATGCGCTTTCTCAATTAGCTCCTTGAACGTATCCAAGTCCCCTAAATGCTTATCGATTTTCTCAAAGTTCTTGCCCCAGTAGCCGTGGTAAGCATATTGCTTACCGTTGAAGCTCGCCCCTTGGTTGAAGTCGATATTCTCGACGATCGGCGTAATCCAAAGCGTATTGACGCCAAGCTGTTCAATATAGTCAAGCTTGTCGATCAGACCGCGGAAATCACCGCCATGATAAGCTTCCAAATGGTGCTTGTCATAGCCTTGCTCGGCTGTCCCATTGTTGCTAGGGTCACCGTCATAGAACCGATCCGTCAGCACGAAATAAATCCGCGCTTCATCCCAATCAAATCCGAGCTTGCCCGTGGATGCCGGCTTCGCGATAACTTCCACTTGTGCGGATGACTTATGCCGATTTCCGTACTCGTCAATTAGCGTAATCGGAATCTCCTTCATACCCGGTTCGATATCATCCCGAACCGTAAAGGAGTGCGCAAGCAGTTCCGTATCCACGTTGGTCGCCGCGCTGCCGCCCAGAGTCGATAAGTCTGCAATGATTTCGCGAATACCGACCATGTCTTTGGATTCATATTGAATGTTCAGCACACGATGCAGGCCTGCATAAATAGGGCCGCCCTCGATGGTCGCTTGAATTGCTAACTCTGGTTTTTTGTAGTTGACGATGGAGCGTCCGTTCACCGTGTTCTTCGGATCGGTAAGTTCCGTCGTGCTGCCGTCCTTAGTTACAACAAATTTGTATTCATACTCCCCAGTAACCGCATCCTTCAGCGTGTATACATAGCGCTCATTGTCGGTATCATACATCATCGGATAAGCGGTGCCGTTGACGACAATTTCAACCTTGGAAATTCGGTCCAGCTCTCCGCTCTCGAATAACGCATCGTCCCGGTAATAGAACGTAATATTCCCGTTGTCGAGAACTGGTCCCGTCACGGCAGGCAGCGTTCTAAACGCCGATTGTCCGCTATAAACGTACACCTTGGTCAGCGTATCATTCAGATTCGTGCGTATAAATCGGTCGGAATCAGTGTCCTTTTCCTCCCAATCGCCCTTCTTAATAATAAATCCGATGCTTTCCGTCTCCGGCCCGACTTCGATCATCGCCGTTGCCATGCCGTTCTCGTACCGTTGGAACTCATGTCCATCGTCCTGTACGCCTGTCTGCCATACCCATAATCCCCACTTATCATAGTTAGTGTCTGGGCGAACGTAATTAATTTGTACGTAACGCTTCAAGAGCGGCTTGACTGCAACCTTCTGCGAGGCTTGAGCAGAGCCGGCTTGAGCCGTAATCGTGGCGGTTCCTTCTTGAACGCCGGATACCTTCCCGGCGCGATCAACCCGTGCCACTGTCGGATCAGAGGAGCTCCACCGCACGCTCGCGCCAGACATCGTCTGTCCGAACTGATCCTTGACTACAGCCGTAAAAGGCGCCGTACGCCCTATATAAAGTTGCTCTGTACCGTAAATAGTCAGCGTGGTCGGCTCCAGCTTGGCAACCGTTACCTTGACTTGGGCTTGAAGCTGTCCGGAGGCCGCTGTCAGGACGGCTGTTCCTTCCTTCATCGCGGTAACTTTACCCGCTCCGCTAACTTTGGCGACTGCTGCATCGGAGGTAGTCCACGTCACCTTCTCCGTCAACATCGGACGATTGTTCTGATCCTTAACAATCGCCGTCAACTGCTTGGAAGCCCCTGGCTCCAGACCGATCTCCTGCGGTTCTGCCTCCAGCTTCGCGGGCACCTGCGTATAATCGTCAGCTTGATCGTACAGCACCATCATCGACAATCCATCAACCTTCACCTTGCCGCCTTGTACCGTTCGAATCGTCTGCACGCCCGCAGCTGTATGGTCGACGACCACGTTCCATGTCTCATTGGACGGCAGCGCGACATCTTGCTCTACAGCGGCGCCATTGTAAATAACGGCAATATTACGCCACTTGTCACCATTCGCGTAGTTTTTCAGCTTAAAGGCGACAATCTGTCCGTCTTGACGGTACACCTCAAGATTGGAGGCTACCGCTTCCTTCGTCGTCATCCGGAAGGCTGGATGCGATGTGCGAAGCTCGATCAGCCCCTTCAAGTAATCAAACACCGGCTTATATTCATCCTTCTGCTTCCAGATAATCTGGTTAATCGCATCCGGACTCTGATAGCTGTTATGATCGCCGAATTTGCTTCGCAGCAGCTCGTCGCCCGCATGCAGGAACGGAATCCCTTGCGCAGTCAGCACGATGCCGTTGGCTAACAATGAGCGCTTTACGGTCTCATTGTCGAGCACATTGCGCTCCGTGAGAGTAGCGAAAGGATTCGTCTTGATGTCCGCATCCTTGCCTTGCGTCTTCAGCACCTTATCCCACAGATTCAAGTTGTCATGCGCCGTGACGTAGTTAATCGTCTCCGTCGGTGCCGCAGTGAAGTCTGTCGTCGCTCCCAGTACTCCCTTCACAATGCCAGCTTCCTGACCGCCCGCGCCTGTAGCGAACCCTTTAGATGCGTCGTCGCTGCCGCCCTTGATCGCCCCTCTGAAATTATCGTTAAACACCGCAAAGCCTTCGCCGCGCTGTTTGCCTTTCTCAATCTGCAGCTCGGATGCAAGCGGCGTATTGCCGCCAGACCAAGGCTCGCCGTACACGATGATGCTCGGATCAATCGCCTTCACATCACTGATAATGCCGCGTGTCGTATTGAGATCGACAAGCTTCATCAAGTCAAAGCGGAAGCCGTCCACATTGTACTGCTCCGCCCAATGCTTGACGGAATCCCGCACATACTTGCTGACCATCGGCCGGTCGGTCGCCACTTCGTTGCCGACGCCTGATCCATTCGTCAACGCTCCTTGAGCATCAGTCCGGTAATAATATCCTGGCACGATCTTGTCGAATACGGACAAGTCCGATTCCATACCGGTTACGAACGTGTGGTTGTATACGACGTCCAGAACGACACGAATGCCTTGATCGTGGAGCGCCTGCACCATGGCCTTGAATTCACGGATGCGCTTCGCCGGGTCCTCCTGTGCTGAAGCGGTCGCATAGGATCCTTCCGGCACGTTATAATTCACTGGGTCATAACCCCAGTTGAATTTACGTTCAGCCGATGCCGGATCATCCACCTTCTGCTCATTGACGGAGCCGAAGTCATAAGTAGGCAACAAATGCACATGCGTAACCCCAAGCTCCTTCAAATGGTCGATGCCCGTCTTCATATCCGGCTTCCCTGTGAGCGTCGTTCCGGTCTCCGTAAAGGCCGTAAACTTGCCGCGGTTAAGGGCAGACACTCCTGAATCGGAGCTGATGGAGAAGTCGCGCATATGCAGCTCATAGATGACGGCATCCGTCGGCTGCAGGAACGGCGGCTTCACATCCGCAGCCCAATTGGACGGATTGGTTGCTGCCAGATCGACGACCGCCGACTTCCCGCTATTTACGGAAGAAGACCGCGCATAAGGATCAAGCGCATACGTCATCGTCCCGTCCGGGAACTGCAGCTTATACATGTAATACGTTCCGTTCAGGTTGCCGCTGGCCGCAGCCGACCATACGCCCGTATCCGCATCGCGCTCCATCGGCAGTTCCCGGCTCGGCGTTTCCTTCGCCAACTCAGCGCTATCGTACAGGGCAAGCGTTGCCTTGCCAACTGTCGGCGCCCACACTTTGAACGTGCTGGCCTCCGGGCTCAATGTAACGCCCAGATCGTCCCCTGTGTACACATAGCTGTCCAGAATACCTCGCATCGTAAGCGGACGGTCGCGATAAATACCCCGCGGATTTCCTTCGTATCGAACGACATATGGATTCGATACATCGTCAATCGGATCGGTCAGACGAATGACAACCGATTTATCATCTTCCCCCTTTTCAGACCTGCCGTTTAATTTCACTGCGCCATTATATACGGCAAATGCCTTGTAATCGAGATCGCGAACGACATCATTCAATGTCACAAGTATCTCATTGTCCTGATCGGCAATTGCCGCACGCATCGATGGCTGCGACTTCGTCTTAAACGCAAACGAATACACCTGATTGGCCGTTTTGGTCTCGAGCCCCGTCAGCACGTCAGCGGGAACCGTTACCGTGTACTCCGCTTCGTAAGCCAACGGTTGATTCGGAACAATCATCAACTGCTGATCGCTGCTCGTGACGGCAGCTTCGATTGCCGTCGCCTTATCATCCATCAACGTTATCCCTGCTCCGGTAACCTCAATCGGCTCGGAATAGGTCATGACGATGGGCTGATCCACGTCAGCCTGCATCTGATGTTCGGCCGGCTCTGTACCGATGAGCTCCAGCCTATCGCTCATGCGCGCCACAACATACGCGCCTCCATATTCGCTCTGCACGTTAGGGGCTGCCGCTTCATTCCAGCTAGCTGCGCGCGCATTGCCGGCAGCTTCGGGAATAACATTGAACGCCCCATGCTCGGCATCTTGGTTGCCGCTCAACACGACGAGCGGACGCAGACGATCGCCGTTCTTCAGCTTCAAATGATGAAGCGGTATCGCTGCCTCGAAGCCGGATTTGCCATTAGCGGCGAATTCCGCACCTTTCTGTTCCGTCCAGCTGGACAGGATAGGCGTCTTCATATCCATGGAATCATACAGCGCCGCTCCGTTAATTCCGTTATCATGCTGCACACGCATCATGATATGGTATTGCGGCTTCTGAGCCGTGCCGCTAAAGTTATACGGGAACCCCCACGGATTGTCGGACACACCCGAATCTGCCTCATTCACATTTAAAGCAATATCGATAAATTGCCCCTTTTCTCCCCAGTTCGGTACTTCAGCATCTACCCAGACATACAGCTTCTTACCGTCATTTGTCAGCTTGACTCCGCCCAGTTTGCTTGGTTCACCGTATGTGCTATCGGTAACAGAAATGCCCAAGTCAGGCACCTCGTCCCACAATGCATCCTTCTCCCCGTCAATTAACGGAGAATAGGAGACGGTGTAAGCTTGGCTATAGCTCGATTGACGGCTTGGGTTCTCCTTCATGTTCCAATCGTCCGCGATAGCGTTATCTGGCATTTCGGGAATGACATCAAAAGCGCCATGCTCATCGGCCCTATCCCCGCTTAATACGACGATGGTTCGCAACTCGTCTCCATTCTTCAGGGGGAGCTGCTGCAGCGGTATAGCCCCCATCAATAAGCTTGAGCTTGAGTTGGCTGCAACCTCAAAGTAGGCCCCCTTCAGATCGCCTATGCTCAGCAACGGCGCCTGGGAACCGCTTTCATATAAGGCCGTTTCACCCCCAGGCTTGGCTTCCATCACAATGTGATACTTTGGCTTCGCCGACGTTCCAACATAATTAAACTGCCGATTCAACGGATTGTCTGAGATGCCGGAATCGGCACCGTTTACTTGCAAAGCAATGTCTATGTATTGCCATGGCTCGGCCTTGGCCGCATCGACCCGGAAATACAGATAGCTGCCGTCATTCGTCAGCTTCACCTGATCCAGCTTGAATCCCTGCCATCCGGCCGTCGGCGAAGTCCCGAGCGACTTCACCATGCTCCAATCAATGGTCTTGAGCGCGGCTTCCGCTGTTTGGCTGGTTTCAGCCTGCCTTAGAGCTTCAAATTGATTTTTTTCTAGAGTTTGACTCTGGTCTTGCCGATCCTGAAATGGTTGATCACGTTGATCAAGCAGTGGCGATAGAGCATAAACATCACCTCCAAACGTCCCCTGCAGCATGCCTACCAGCATTACACCGGCAAGCATACGGGAAATTGCAGCTTTCCATGTCCTCCGCATGCCTTAACCCCTCTCCTCAATTTGTGCAAACGTTTGCATTAAATAGAGAAAAAAACGGAACTAAAATCAGTTGATTTCTTTCCGTTATGGGATAAACCCCTTAGATGATTAACTGAAAACGCTTGCATCGTAATCATAAATGCTCCCCTATTCTCTGTCAACAGCAATTTGGTTACCCTGAACGCTATCTTCCTCTCCATCTATCTCACTGCTTCATCTGCTCGCACACGCGGCAGTATGGACTTCGGCTTGTTGGGCAGTCTCAAAAAAACAACCTTATTCCAATCGAACATTGGAACAAGGTTGCGATATCAGCTTGTTTACTTTAATTCATCAGGGATGACCCAATAGTTATCTTTATTATGCTCGCTCATATACTTTTTAAATTCATCGGATTTATAGGCAGCCACAATATCTTTCGCCCATTGACTCGTTTCGTTTCCTTTATTAACGACTACGTTCAGCTCCAGATCGGCAACGACATCTTCAGCCAGCAAGGATTTGGAGGCATCAATGCTCGCAGCATACACGATACTTCCAGGCAAGACGGCAAAATCAATATCATCCATCGCCCGCGGGATCTGTGAAGAGTCCATCATCGTAATATCGAGATTTTGTTTATTTTCGATAATATCGTTTTTCGTCGCAAGCGTCGGATCGATGCCTTCTTTCAATTTGATCCAACCTGCCTTCTGCAACAATGCAAAGGCGCGCGCCGCATTAGAAGGATCCTGCGGAATCGCAACCTTAGCTCCCGATTTAACGTCTTGTATCGATGTGAACTTGTTAGAGAAAATGCCTGCCGGCACAGTTGGAATATGGACAATCGGAACGAGCTGCGCGTCTTTTTCCTTGTTGAACGCATTCACGTAGGCAGTATGCTGAGACACATTAAAATCGATCGCATTTTCGGTTATGGCAACTTCCGCTTGCAACATATTCGAGAAATTTACCCCTTTAATCGTATAGCCTTGTTTCTCGAGAATAGGTTTGACTGCGGTATCGAATAATTCATTGTAAGGACCAGCCGAGACAGCGACCCGCAACGTTTTCTTATCACTCGCTTGTTCGTTGGAATTCCCGCAAGCCGCAAGCATGAACACGCTGACCGCAAGTAAACCCATCAGCAGCAGCTTACCTCTTTTTTTCATCTTTTATCTCTCCCCATTTGACTCCACTTATCTATTTCATTCTAGTGTTTTGCACGAAATTATTGCCTTCTTATTTTACGAGCCAGCACATTACCCAATGTTTGAATGCCCTGCACCAAAATAATGAGAATAATGACCGTAATCACAATGACCACCGTATTAAACCGTTCATAACCATAACTGATGGCAAGATCGCCAATTCCGCCGCCACCGACTGTGCCCGCCATAGCGGTAGCGCCGATTAAGCCGATGGTCGCAGTCGTTAGTGATAAGATTAAGGAGCTCAAAGCTTCAGGCAAAATAAAATGCCAAATGATCTGCAGCGGTGTCGCTCCCATCGCTTCTGCCGCTTCGACGATGCCTTGATCCACTTCCAACACTGAATTTTCAACAAGTCTGGCTATATAAGGGGCTATATATACGATTAAAGGCACAATCGCGGCATTAGTTCCAATCGATGATCCGACAATAAATTTCGTGAAAGGCACAATCGCTACAAGCAATATAATAAATGGCAACGAGCGTACAATATTGATTATGTTGTTTAAAACGGAAAAAATGGCGCTATTTTTTAAAATTCCGCCTTTGCGCGTAAGAACTAGCAGCAGCCCTAGCGGAATCCCGATAAGCGCACCGACAAGCAACGAAATACTTACCATTTGCAACGTCTCTTGTATGGCCTGAATGACTTGTTCACTTGTTATCGCATTATTCATGTTTCATCACTTCTTCTACCGTAATATGCTGCTTCGTCATAAAATGATAGGCTTGTTCAACCTGTGTCTCTGCTCCGCGCAGTTCAATAATGAAGTTGTTGAGCGTCGTGCCTTGCATCTCTGTAGCGGTAGCAAACAATATATCGACTTGCACATCAAATTTTTTGGCAATATCGAATAATAATGACTTTTGAGCGCTATTCCCAACAAATTTGAGTTTGAAAAAGCGGCTATTCCCCTGTGCGTTGCGGATACTGTCCAAAATAATTGGCGGCACCTCATCATGAATAACGGTGCTGACAAAATTTTTCGTTGTCATTGCCTGCGGGTTGCCAAACACATCCAACACATTTCCTTGTTCAATAATTTCTCCATTTTCCATCACAGCCACACGATTGCAAATGTTTTTAATGACATGCATTTCATGAGTAATGATTACAATGGTAATGTTATATTGCCGATTAATTCGTTCCAGTAATTGCAGGATGGATGCCGTTGTTTGCGGATCGAGTGCTGATGTAGCTTCGTCACATAAGAGAACCGACGGGTTGGTCGCTAAGGCGCGAGCAATGCCCACACGCTGTTTTTGCCCCCCTGAGAGCTCGCTTGGGTAACTGTCAGCCTTATCTTCCAGTCCAACAAATGTTAGCAACTCATGTACCCTCTGCGCAATTTGATTTTTGTCTGTACCGTTTAATATAAGAGGAATGGCAACATTTTTGAAAACAGTCTTTGAATCTAACAGATTAAAATTTTGAAATATCATGCCAATTCGTTTTCTTGCTTCACGCAACTGCTTGCTTGTTAAGCTGCCTAACTCTTTATTATCAACGATTACATGCCCGGAAGAGGGTCTTTCCAAAAAGTTAATCGTGCGAATAAGCGTGCTCTTGCCCGCTCCGCTAAATCCGATGACACCGAAAATGTCCCCTTGTTCAACTTTAAGATTGATCCCTGTCAGTGCTGCTACACTTTTTTCTTTGCCTGCGTACACTTTGTGCACATTTTGTAATTCAATCATTGTACCTACCTCATTTAAGTAAATAATGAGCTGCCAGCGCTAAAAATATGTTGCCTGCAACGAGCAAGGCCTGCTCATCGATATCAAAACGCGGGTGATGATGCGGATAAGCCGTATCCTGACTCTCATTTCTGGAACCTACGTTAAAAAACGCCCCCGGCTTGTGTTGCAGATAGTAAGCAAAATCCTCAGCCCCCATCGATGGTTGTTGATCATAGAAAACATCGTTGCCCAACAAATCTGCAATGAGACCGCGGAGCTGTTCCGTCTCCGTGTGCGGATTGACGAGCGCGGGATAACCATACGTATACGCAACGTCGTGGCCTGCGTCGTTTGCTTCACTGATGCCTTTCGTTATTGAGCGGATATCGGTTTCGATTTGCTCGCGCACGGCCTGATCGAATGTGCGTACCGTTCCCTCCATTCGCGCTTTATCGGCAATGACATTAAAAGCAGTACCAGCTTGAAATACACCGACTGTCACGACGGCAGAGTGAAGTGGATTCACGCGGCGGGCCACAATGTGCTGCAAGGCTTGCACGAGCTGACTGCCGATCACAAGCGCGTCTACGGTCTGATGAGGCTTAGCACCGTGACCGCCCTTCCCCTGAATCGTAATGGCAAACGCATCGGCCGCTGCCATGAAGGCCCCTTCCCGCAATCCAATCTGTCCAAGCGGGATCTCGCTGGACAAGTGAGCACCGTATATATAGTCTACTCCGTCTAGAGCGCCGTCTTCGATCATCAATTTAGCGCCGCCAGGCGGTTTCTCTTCGGCATGCTGAAAAATAAATACGAGTGTTCCTTGAAGTTGCTCGCGATAGCCGCTCAGAACTTTGGCCACACCAAGCAGCGTGGACGTATGCCCATCGTGTCCGCAAGCGTGCATAACTCCATCGACGGTCGATTTATAAGGAACATCGTTCTCCTCGTGAATCGGAAGCGCATCGAAATCGGCACGGAATGCAATCGTCGGTCCAGCTTGCTTACCGCGCAAATATCCAATAACGCCTCCGCCTCCTACGCCCACTTTCACTTCTATTCCGAAACTTGTGAGCTGCTCGGCAATAAACTTTGCCGTATTCGTTTCTTGAAATGAAAGCTCAGGATGCTGATGCAAATGTCTGCGCCAAGAAACGATCTGATCATATTGCTCTGCTAACTCGTTAATCAGTTGAGCTCTCATCTCTATCACTATCCTTAGCAAATAATTAAATTAATAAATTCCTATAGACTTAGTATGATTTAATTTATCACTAGTTACGCAAATAGTCAATTTGTATTTGTTAACACAAAAAAGCACCGCTCGGTTCATACCGTGGCGATGCTTCCTTTCCCAACTATCACTCATAAACGATTCACACTCCACATATGACAGTGGCTGTTCAATCGGTCCCCTATGGGCTCTCACTAAGCACGAACCATGCAGTCAGCTTACCCAATACCCTATGTCGTCAATCTTGTCCAAATGTCCACATACCGGCGCGTCGTCTCCTCAACGACGTGCTGCGGCAGCGAATCAGGCTTGCTGTTCTGATCCCAGTCCGAATTCGCCAAATAGGTGCGCACAGGCTCCTTATCCATGCTATCGATTTCAATGTCGAGCGCATAATTTTCCTTCGCCCAAAAACGGGAGCAATCCGGCGTGAAAATTTCGTCGATTAAGATGAGCTCTCCGTCGACGAGGCCGAACTCGAATTTGCAATCCGCCAGAATGATGCCCCGCTCCTCGCAGTAGCTGCGGGCATGCTCGTATAGCATGACGCTTTTGTCGCGCAGCTTGTCCGCCAGCTCCGTCCCGACCAGTTCCTGCATGCGCGCGAATGAAATATCTTCGTCATGGCCGACGTCGTTCTTCGCCGCAGGCGTGAACAGCGGCGCAGGAAAGCGCTCGTTCTTCCGCAGCCCGGCAGGCAGATCGATACCGTTCACGGCCTGCGTCTGCTTATATTGGCGCCAGCCGCCGCCGGTAATATAGCCGCGCACAACGCACTCAATATCGATGCGCTCCGCCTTCTTCGTCACCATAATGCGGTCGCGCAGCAGCTCTTTGTCCGTGACAACGTCACCAAGCCGGTCCACATCGGAATGCACGACGTGATTGCCGATGAGCGGCTTCGTCTCCTCGAACCAGAACGCGCTCAAGCGATTCAGCACGCTTCCTTTTTCAGGAACGGCCGGGTCCAGCACATAATCGAACGCCGAAATACGGTCCGTCACCACGATGAGAAAATGTTCCCCCAAGTCATACAGCTCGCGTACCTTCCCCTTATACACAAGCGGAGATTTCACCAAATCTACTGCAGATGATATCGCTACGGTTGACACGTTAACAGCCTCCCCCAAGCATGATGCGAATCAAAGCGGAATTACGCTTCAGCCTATTGCACGGCTAGCGGCCAAATGACTGGCCGACATAGCGAACCAGAGCGCATGACGCGCTCTATGGAGAAATTGCCGCACATAGGCGGCAACTCCAGTCTGGTTCACATTCTATTCAATCAATCCCACTTGCTTGAAAATCGTATCCACGTGCTTCAGATGCCACGTTGGGTTAAAAGCATCGGCAATCTCTTCCGCGCTCAGCGCGGACGTAATCTCCGGCGTGCTCTCAATAATATCGCGGAAGCTACGCTGCTCTTCCCATGCCTGCATCGCACGCGGCTGTACCGTATCGTACGCTTGCTCGCGGCTCCAGCCATGATCGATAAGCTTCGTCATAACGCGGCCAGAGAATGGCACGCCGAATGTACGCTGCATGTTGCGTTTCATGTTCTCTGGGAACACCGTCAAATTTTTCACGATGTTCATGAAACGGTTCAGCATATAGTTCATCAGCATCGTCGCATCCGGCAAGATGATACGCTCAACCGAGCTGTGTGAAATATCGCGCTCATGCCACAACGGCACGTTTTCGTATGCGGAGAGCATATAACCGCGCATCACGCGGGACAAGCCGGAAATGTTCTCGCTGCCGATTGGATTGCGTTTATGCGGCATCGCAGAAGAACCCTTCTGTCCTTTCGCGAACGCTTCCTCCACTTCGCGGAACTCACTCTTCTGCAGAGCGCGAACTTCAGTCGCGAACTTATCGAGCGAAGTCGCGATCAGCGCCAGCGTCGCCATATACTCGGCATGGCGGTCGCGCTGCAGTGTCTGCGTGGAGATTGGCGCCGGCTTCGTGCCGAGCTTCTCACAGACGAATTTCTCTACTGACGGGTCGATGTTCGCATAAGTGCCGACCGCCCCGGAAATTTTGCCGTACTGGACGCCGTCCGCCGCCTGGCGGAACCGTTCCAGGTTGCGCTGCATTTCCGCATACCAGAGCGCCATCTTAAGACCGAACGTCGTCGGCTCCGCATGCACGCCATGGGTGCGTCCCATCATTGGCGTATCTTTGTATTCAAGCGCTTTGTTCTTCAGAATTTCAATGAAACGGATCAGGTCCTGCTCAATAATCTCATTCGCCTGCTTCATCAAGTATCCCAAAGCGGTATCTACCACGTCGGTAGACGTTAAGCCATAGTGCACCCATTTCCGTTCCGGCCCGAGTGTCTCCGAGACCGCACGCGTGAAGGCGATGACATCATGGCGGGTTTCCGCCTCAATTTCAATAATCCGATCGATGTCGAAGCTTGCCTTCGCACGCAGCTCCACTGTATCTTCCTTCGGAATGACACCGAGCTCTGCCCATGCTTCGCAAGCGCATAGTTCGACTTCAAGCCAGGCTTTAAATTTGTTCTCTTCCGTCCAAATGGCCCGCATCTCCGGGCGTGAGTACCGTTCAATCATCGTTTACGTTCCTCCACATGTTCGTTTCTTTCATCCATACAAGCGCAGCGTCGATGGTAGGCGCCAAAATGTTAATATGCCCCATTTTACGCTTCAGCTTCGTTTCCGACTTCCCGTACCAATGCAGCTTCGGCGTAACACCGCAGCGCTTCGCGGCCGGATCATCGGCACGGAACCATTGTACCATGTCCGCAGCATGATCGCCGAGCAGATTCGCCATGACGACCGGCGATTGCAGCGTAGTATCCCCGAGCGGCAGGTTGCATATCGCTCGCAGGTGCTGCTCGAATTGGGATGTTCGGCACGCATCCATCGTATAATGCCCCGAGTTATGCGGGCGCGGAGCCAACTCATTAACGATAAGGCTGCCATCTGCGGTATGGAACATTTCGACGGCGATAAGGCCGACGACATCAAGCGCTTCGGCGATGCGCCGGGCCAATCGTTCCGCCTCCGCCTGCACGGCTTCAGGAATGCGCGCTGGTACGATCGATAGATGCAAGATGTGATGGCGGTGGACATTTTCGGCCACCGGGAAGGTGGCAATTTCACCTCGCGGACTGCGAGCAGCTATGACGGATAGTTCATGAACGAACGGAACGAACGCTTCCAGTATGAGCTCGGGCGTTAGCGCAGCGAGGGCGTTGTACGCAGCCTCGGCCTCATCCTCATGGCGGAGAATGCGTTGGCCTTTGCCGTCGTAGCCGCCGGTGGCGGTCTTCAGCACGCCGGTGCCCCCGAAGGCCGCCAAGTGCTGACGCACTTCGGCGGCAGACGCTACGGCCGCGTATGGCGCGACCGGCACGCCGGCGGCGCTGAGCGCTTCCTTCTCGCGCAGGCGATGCTGCGTCAGGCGCAGCAGGCGGCTTCCTTGCGGCACGTACGCAGCGCGCTCCAGCCGCTCGACCGCTTCGGCGGACACGTTCTCGAACTCATACGTGATGACGTCGGAACGTGCCGCCAGGCGATGCGCCGCTTCTTCATCGCCGTAGTCGGCCGCGATGATCGCGGCCACGTCCCGGCAAGGCGCATCCAGCGCCGGCTCGAGCGCGACGAAGCGGTAGCCCATGCGCACGCCGTCAAGCGCCAGCATGCGGCCCAGTTGGCCGCCGCCGAGCACGCCGACGGTCGCGCCGGGTGCAAGCACCGGCGCATCGGCGCGCGAGCTGCGCTCTTCCGGCAGCGTGCAGCTGTCCACAGGCGCCCTCATTCGAGGTCCCCCGTGGCCTGCACCTGCTGCCGCACCGCTTCCCGGCGCGCCTCCAAGCGGGCGCGCACAGCCCCATCGTGCATGCCAAGCATCTGCACGGCCAACAGCCCGGCGTTCGTCGCTCCCGCCGGTCCAATCGCTACGGTCGCTACCGGCACGCCGGCTGGCATCTGCACGATGGACAGCAACGAGTCCATCCCGCTTAAATGGGACGACTTCACCGGTACGCCGATGACCGGCAGTACCGTCTTCGCCGCCACCATGCCGGGCAGATGCGCCGCGCCGCCAGCTCCCGCGATAATGACGCGCAATCCGCGCTCGACCGCCGTCTCCGCATAGCGGAACATCTCATCCGGCGTCCGATGCGCCGAGACGACGCGGCTCTCGAACGGAATGCCCAGCTCCGCAAGCACTTGACACGCCAGCTTCATCGTCTCCCAATCGGAAGTGCTGCCCATAATGACGCCCACTAACGGCAGGCGTTCTTGTTCCTTGTTCGTCACGTTCTCCATGTAATCCACCCGCTTTCGACAAGTTCCATGCTTTCCCTATCCAAATAAATAAAAAAATTCAGTGGAAGCAAATGTCTCCCCTGAACGTTTATCGGTTGGTCAATATGAGAAATGAGCAAACAACGGCCGGCAGACCATCTATAACGAGCATGTCCGCGCCTCCTGCTCATCCATGAAGACAGAAGACGCCAACTTAAATAACCGCCGTATGTTCGTCATTCTCGTAGTCCAAAAATTTACGGTCTTTGGGTAGAAACTTCTGGCCATATTCCCAGAATTATACGAGAATCAATTATTCGATTATCAAGGCGAATCAACATTCGCCAATTATGAGTGCAACTTAAGTTTAACAAGGCGTCACTGAGGATGTCAACCATTAAAAGCGAATGATATTGTCATTTACATTTTCAATGTTCGGTTTTGAGTGCTGCGTGCTAATCAAGACGCCAAAAAACCGGCAACGATGCGATTTACGCCCATTGCCGGTCTGTAGAGAGATGCATTATTTCATGACGAGAACTGGTACTTTCGCATGCTGCACCACATGGTGGCTAACGCTGCCCAGCACGAATTCCTTCAACCCGCTCAAGCCGCGACTGCCGATGATGATCAGGTCGCACTTATGCTCTTCCGCTTCAGCTACAATCGATGGTCCAGCAGGACCCTGCAGCAACGTGACTGCCGCACGGTCGCCAAGCAGCGATACCTTTTGCTCCGCTTCCTGCTGAATGCGTTCCGCATATTCGTACAGCTCTTCATTCGTCTCGGCCGAGGCCGTCGCATACGCCGTACCTACGAAATATTGCGGGAATTGAAACACATGCACCACGCGCAATTGCGTCGTTCCGTTATTTTCTGCAATGCTAATGGCGTGGTCTAACGCCTTGCGGGAAGGTTCTGAGCTGTCATAAGCTACTAAAATGCGTTGGAATACCATACCTATCACCACTCTCTCTATTTTTCACCGCTATATAACCAGCATACCACAACATATTACTCTTGACCTATTTTTAACCAAAACGAATCAATATGAAACCAAACACAAAAATGTTAACGAGTAAAATAAACGGGATGCCGGCAGTAAACGTAGCGTGCTGCGTCTTATGGCGTTTGTTGTACATCGCCGTGAGCACACCCAGTGCTCCACCGAGCCATGCCGTCAAGAACAGCTTGCGTTCAGGGATGCGGTAACGCTGCTTTACCGCGCGTTTCTTATCGGTTACCATCAACTGATAGCCAACTATATTGACGATTAGCAAATAAATAAATACGACAAACGTCCATTCCTTCATCCGGCAGACATTCCCCCTCTCCTGTCTTCATTATACTACGATGCACCCACATCCATAAATAATGACTCGCTTAGGTTCCGTGCTCCAATACCTTGCGCTAGTTCCTTAGTAACACTCTCCCTCTTATTCAGGACATCCGTATAGCTGCGCTCAATTGCGTTACTTCATACTCTTCTCAGTTATCGTTGAGTTAATGGGGAGCGAGTCTATGTAACTCAGGTTCTTTGTTCAGGTTTGTTGCCTATGATCCTGCCTTAAGTTCCTTATCACCACTCTCCCACTTGTTCAGAATACAAGCATTCAAACATTCAAAATGACCTGCCCTACTACTTTCATCTCAATCGTCACTGAGTTAAGGGGAGAATGAAGCTAAGCATCATCAGACGATATGTATCCTTCATAAGAAAAGAAAAACACACGAACCAGGTCATTGCCCGAATCGTGTGCCATTTGCTATTTCTTATTTGAAACTACGTTAATTTCCGTATTCAACGCCTGGTGCCGCTCCGCTTCTGTAACCATGCCCAGATCGGCCATTCGCTTTAGGACGACTCGCTGGCGCTTGACGGCAAGGTCCATATTTTTAGCCGGGGAATAACGTTCCGGGGCCTTCAGCAACCCGACCAGCATTGCCGCTTCCGCCACATTAATCGTCGGCAGCTCACCGTTCGTAACCGTCGTTTTGCCGAAATAGTAACGCGCTGCATCTTCTATACCGTAACGACCGTGGCCGAAATACACTTTGTTGAAGTACATTTCTAGAATGTCCTGCTTGCTGTAGTTCCATTCCAAGTTCGCCGCGATTGCTATTTCCTTCAGCTTGCGGGAATATGTCTTATCATGCGTCAAAAACAGGTTCCGTGCAAGCTGCATCGTAATGGTGCTCCCGCCCTGGGCCTTTTTCTGCTTCGTCGCATTAATCCATACTGAGCGTGCCAATCCGATTGGGTCGATGCCTGGATGAAGACGATATCGATGATCTTCAATTGCCAACAGCGCATTCGATACATAGACTGGCATCTCCTCGATATGTACCCGATGCTGTCCTTGTATCGTCACCGCATCCCGTTCAATCTCCTGACGGAACGCAGCCAGCTTCTCCTGGTCCATCCATGCTGGAGCGATAGCGGCCATCCCTGCCCAGATTAATACCGGAACAATAAGCACAATTAACAAGCTATAAATAACCCAACGCTTCCACCGAATAGAGCGTGGTTGACAGGCGGTGCTTTCCATTGAGTCAGGTCGCAGTTCTGTGATGGCACATTCCTGTTCTGGGTCTTGTTTCAGCTCGCAGCACACATGTGCAACCTTCGTGTGTAACGGAATCAGAACCGATGCGTTAATCGTATATTCTCGTTTAATGCTTCTCATCAGACTCGACCTCCTTTCTATACTACCATTGTATGAAAAAGAAAGAGTCCGTCCCATCGAATTAACTTTCGCTTGCCTTACAATGCTGAAAGATAGTGCCGTTGGTATCCAACGTCAACTTATTAACATGTGGATATGACGATACTTATAAACCTTATAACTAATTCATTCGTCATCCTTTGTGCATACATTACTTAAAAAGGGAGCGATAGTCGCACTTACCCACGGGTTATGAACATTTATAGAGGAAAGTGTGAATTAAAACAATATAATAAAGCACTTCTTCATCTAGTTTGCTGACTTATCAACTTGTGGATTATTTCCAAAAGATGATGTCATAAATCATAGTTACTCACAAGTCCACAAATTATGGGGATAAGTTGTGGACAAGATAAAAAACCACTAACATAATGTCAGTGGTTTGTCTGCTTGGCAACGTCCTACTCTCCCGGGACCCTGCGGTCCAAGTACCATCGGCGCTGGAGGGCTTAACGG
>NZ_ALKF01000132.1:0-23109 GCF_000283315.1 Paenibacillus sp. OSY-SE
CCGCACCAATCGCATTCGGCTGCACATGCGTGCTGCCTATGGCTCCCAATTGCACATGCGTCGCAGTCACCGCTCCGCTTCTGAGCTGCTCGCTGCCGACCGCTCCCGCTTGCAAATGCTCCGCTCCCACTGAACCGCTCGCCAGATGCTCGCCATCTACGGCGTCCGGCGCCAGCTTCGCTCCGCTTACGCTGCCATCTGCTAACGCCGCTTCCGTCACCGCGGCAGGCTGCAGATGTAACGACGCAACGCTCCGCTCCTTCAATTTAGCTCCGCTAATCGATGAATCTGCGATGTGCTCACCGTTCAATCCATCCATCGCCAAATGATTGAGCTGAAAAGCCCCTGGAAGAATATGTTCCGGTCGGATAGACATCGGCTGGAGATGTGCCGAAGAGATTTCACCCGCCTGGATGTGCCTTCCCTTCACCGCCCCGTAGCTAATCTGATCTTCTCCTACCGCGTTGGCTGCCACATGCTTGCGCTGAATCGATTCTGCCTGCAATTTGTGCGCAGATACGCTGCCATCAGCCAACTGTTCGGCCGTCACCGCGCCATTCGCCAGCTTCGACGTGGTGACGCTGCCGTCAGCCAGGCTCTGCTTTTGCACAGCCCCGGCTTCGATATGATCGGCCTGAACGGCTCCCGTTGCCAGCTTCGTGCTCGACACCGCGCGCTCCGCCAGCTTCGCTCCATGAATCGACTCATCCTGGATATGCTCTGTCTGCACGCTGTTCAACTGCAAATGCTGCGGTCCGACCGCTTGCCGCGATAGATGTTCACCGCCTACCGTACCATGCGCCAGCTTCCCACTCGTGACGCTGCCTGCCTGCAGCATATCGGTCGTAATGGCAGCATCTTGAATGTGCTCCCCCGACACTGCCTTCGGCGCAATAGTTTTTCCAGTTACGGAGCGTTCTTGCAGCTTCTCTCCAGTAATGGCGGCATCTGCGATATGCTCTTCCCGTACGGAGGAAGCCTTCAGTTGTTCAGAGCCCACAATGTTAGCCTGAAGGTGGAAAGTGGCAATTTCGCCAGATCCGATATGATGTCCCCGCACCGCTTGAGCAGCGATCTGACGCGAACCGATAGCACCATTCTCTAGATGCTCTTCCTTGACCGCTTCGAGCGCCAATTGTGCAGAACCTACGGCATGGGCGCTTAATTTTTCCGAAGTGATGCTGTCAGCCGCAATCTTGTCGACCGTTACGCAGCCATCCTTCAGAACCGCATTCGTAATGGACTGCAGCTGCAAATGCTCGCTGCTTACCGTTCCGCGCCCCAGCTTGCTCTCTGTTACCGCTCCGTCCGTCAACTTGTCACTCGAGATCGAGCCGTCTGCCAGATGATCGCTCCGAATCGAGGCTTGCCGCAAATGCGGTCCGAAGATGGAGGCTTCGGCGATATGCGTGCCATCCACTTCGCCAGGTCCGATATGATGAGTCCGTACAGCACGGTCTGCAATATGACGCGCTTCGACCGCCTCATTGCCGATATGATCGGACTGTACAGATTGGGAGTTGAGATGTGCGGAATGCACGGTGCGCTTCGCAATCTTGTTGCTCGTAACGCTGCCATCCGCCAGCTTCTCATTGATGATGCTTGCATCCTGCAGCATATAAGCCGCGATGGCACGAGGTTCAATATGCTCGCTGCGCACCGCTTTCGGTGCTATTTTTTCAGAAGTGACCGCATCATTCTCCACATTCTTCGTCTGCACGACTCCAGGCGCCAGATGATTTCTCTGGATGCTGTTCTCTGCCAAATGGCGGCTCTTAATCGACATCGGTACGATGTGCTCCGCGCCAACCTCGCATCCGGCCAGATGACGGCCCTCTACGGAACCTTCCGCCAAGTGGCGGCTTTGAACCGCCTCGTCTGTCAAATGACGGGGCTCAACCGCTTGCTCAGCCAACTGTCTGCTTTGCACGGCTCCCTCGGCCATTTTACTTGCATGAACGGCACCGTCTTGCAGCGTATCCGTCCGGACAATACCCGATTGCAAGTGCGCTTCGTTAATAATCTGTTCGCGCAAATGATGAGGCAGCACGACCCCCTCGGTCAAATGCTCCGATAAAATAATGCCTGAATTCAAATGTTTCGACTCAATCAAATCCGGCTGCAAGTGATGTGAACCGATCGAAGAGCTGCGCAAATGCTCACCGGCGACGGAATCCTTTTGTAAATGCTCCATGGATACCGAGCCTTCAGCCAAGTGCTCTTCAACAACCGCATGCTTTGCGATGTGCCGACTGCAGATTTCACCTTCCGCAATCGCCTCTGAGCGTACTGCATCGGCAGCCATATGCAAGCTGGATATTACGCCTTCTTGCAGATGCAATCCCGATATGCTGTCTTCAGCTATATGCCTTTCCGTCACGGCTCCTTCCTGAAGATGGCTGCTCGTCACGGCATGCTGCGCAATATGTCCGCTTGTTACAGCCCCTGCTTCCAAATGTTCGCTTGTAACGGCATACGGAGCGATTTTGGACGAGGTAACGGCTCCTGTGTCTACATGCCGTTCTCGAATGACAGAGTCGCCCAAATGCGTGCTTTGAATCGATTCCGACTGCAGTTTGCGCCCAGGCAGGCCGTTTTCCGGAAGAAAATCACCTGAGAGCACATCCGGGCCGAGATGCAGCAAGGAAACCGTGCCCTTTTTCAAATGATAACCTTGAATAGATTCGACCCGCAAATGCTTGCCTGAAATTGTTTCGAGCGCAATATGCTTGCTCATAATGGCTTGAGGTGCCAGCTTATCGTTCGTGATGCTGTTATCCTGCAGCATATCGGCCGTAATGGCTTGCGGTTGGATATGGGTTTCATTGACCGAGCGCGGAGCAAGGTGTCGCTCTTGAATTGAACCTTCAGACAGATGCTCAGATTGCACCGCTTCATGAGCCAACTTGCGGGAAGTAATGACCCCGTCCTGAACATGTGTTTCGGTAACGCTAGCCGCTTGGATATGCTCAGAAGTTACACTGTCTCCAGCCAGCTTCTCCTCTGTGACCGCCCCGTCCTGCAAATGCGCGCTCTCGATGCTATGCTGACGAAGGTGCATGCTGCCAATCGTATCATCGGCGATATGAACGGCTTGAACACTGTCAGGTGCCAATTGCCGGGAGGTAATACTGTGAGGTGCCACATGTTCCGTATTTATCGCTTCGCTTTGAATCGCTTGGCTGTTAATCGAATCCGGCTGCAGATGATCGCTTCCGATGGCCGAATCCGAAATGTGCAGTGGCAGTATCGACGCGTCCCGTATCGCTTCAGAAGTGACGGAACCCTCGGACAAGTGAATGGCCTCCACGCTGTCTATCGCCAATTTGTCAGTAGTCACGCTCATATTCGCCAGCTTGATGGAGGTGACCGACATGTCGCTCAGCTTATCGGTAGATACGCTTTCCGGGGACAGCTTCAGCGAAGTGACAACATGATCAGCTAAGTGATGGGAATGAACGACACCTGCTCCGATATGCCGATCCCGTATCGAATGAGGAGCAATCTTATCACTGGTAACCGCTTCTTGCTTCAGCATGGCGGATTCGATCGTCTGAGAGCGGATATGCTCGCTGCCGATCGCTCCCGGTGCAATGTGCCCCTCAAGTACGGCGTTCTGTTCAATGGCCGGCGAACTGACGGCACCATCGCTGAGGTGTCGTGCCAAGACGCTGTCGTCTGCCAATTTATCCGAAGTGACACTCCATTCCGCCAGCTTCTGCCGCGTAACGGATTCGTCAGCGACGCGATCTGTCGTAATGCTTTGCAGAGCCAGCTTCTCCGTCGTCACCGCACCATCTTCAAGGTGCGTCGTGTTAATCGCTCGCACATCCAAGTGTTGGCCCTGGACCGCCCCGGGTGCAATATTATACGCTTTTACCGCCCCGTCCTTGAGGTGCTTATCCGCGATGGAGTCCTGCTCGATATGTTCTCCTCCGATAGCATCCGGATGAATATGCTGTGCATTCACGGATAGCGGAGCTATATTCTGCGAACCGATCGATTGTTTCGCAATATGCCGGGACTGGACCACTTCATCGGCTATTTTCGTAGAGACAATACTCTGATCGGCTATCTTGGAGGCCGTTACTGCATGATCGACGAGCTTCATCGTCGTAATTGCCTGGTCGGCTAGCTTCTCCGCGTTAACGGATTGCTCACTAAGGTGCCAGCTTTGAATCTCGCTCTGTCCGATATGTTCCTGCCGTACTGCTTCTTCATGAAGATGTTTGGACTCAATGGAGCCTGAAGCGATGTGGCTGCCATGGACGGAGCGAGCCTGAAGCTGAGATCCGATTAAGGACCCGGGAGCTATATGAATGCCCTGAATCTGTCCGTGACCGATATGGCGGCTTTCTACGGCTTGATCGGCTATTGCTCGACCAGACACACTGCCATCTACTAGATGCGGGGTTCTCACACTGCCCGCGGCCAACTTGTCACCCGTCACTGCGCCGTTTCGTATCTTTGATGTCGTAATCGCGTCCTCACCCAGCTTAGATGCATCGACAACCTCATTAGCCAAGTTTTCGATTTGAATGGCGCCGCTGCGAATTTTGTCCGAAGTAATCGATTGATCCTGAATTAATTCGGAAGTAATAATAAATCCACTTAAATGTTTCGTTTGAATGGAGCCCTCGGCAATTTTGTCGGAGTCAATCGTTTTGTCCGCCAGCTTCTCTGAAGTAATGCTTCCGTCTTTAATTTTCCCGCCTGTAATGGAACGGTCCCGAATTTTACTTCCGGATATGGCATTGCGTATTAAATGCTCTCCGGATATCGATTCCGGAGCGAGCTTTGAGCCCGTTACTGCGTTATCCGCTATCTTAATGGCGGAAACAGCGTAGTCGCACAAGGCGTCCGTATCCACGCTTTCCCGCTTCAGTTTAGAACCGCTAATGGAGTAAGAAGCCAACTTCTCGTCTGTGACAGCTTCATCCGCGATGTCATCGGTGTATACAAACGCTTTGGCACGTGCTTGGCTTCGCTTTTCCGCCAACCACTGCGCCCTTTCCTCTTCCTTCTTCTGCTCCAGCTTCTCTTCATCCCGAACTGTTTTTGGCTTTGTGTCCGGCAGTAAGTTTCCTTCCGCCTTTCTGCCATCCCCTATTCTACCTTCTGCCGATCGGCTCTTGGAGGCTGCAGGAACGGAGCCGGACTCCTCGGTTTGCTGGCTGCTGTCTGGATCATCTGTTGAAGAATTCGTTGCTGGAATCGCTGGAGATGACGATGCGGGAGGAGGCGGAGAATTCGGGATAATGGCTGCATGCGTCTCTGGCTGTGGAGCAGGCTCGGGAACTTTTTCTTTGGAGACTTTAGAGACTTTGGAGACTTTGGAGACTTTGGAAGCTCCGGCAGCAGCAGGTTCCTGCAAGCTCTCGATCCCCCGGGCCTCCGGGACTTGGTCATGACTTGAAACCGCCGCATCGGACGGAGATAAATCCGCTTGAACCCGTTCTGCAGCAGAAGCGGTGATGGTCTCAGCCGGCTTCGCTTCGGATGTGACGAATAATTCCTCCTGCAAGAGGTTGGAAAGCGTTCCGGGCGCACCTTGATTAGTTTGCGCTGCCGGCGCAATTATCTCGGCAGGCGGCTCTGCCAGCGCATTAATGCTGGCTTTCTTTTGCTGTGCTTCTTTGCTCTTAATCGATTTGGACATACGGTCCAGCATTTGCAATTCCGACGTGTTCGGATTATCCACATAATAGAGCGGCCTCTTGCCCTTAGCTGGACGGTTTTCTTTCTTTTTTTTCATGTGCTCTCTCCTTTCCGACGGGCTACAGTCTAAACCTAAAGCATTATATGCACCCAAGTGCTATCCCGTCACTCGCCTATGCCGTTCCCTGCCCAACATTTAGAAAATGCGCTTTTTTTCGGATATGGAGTAAATATCGCTTCTACTCGATTTGGCATCCGCATACCTCATCCGCCCACCGTTCCGCCGTTTGTTTCCAAGTGAAATGGGTCTGCACATGCTGCACGGCTGCCTCTCCCATGCGGCGCCTCATTTCACTATCCCCCAACATATGAACTAACGCTCCGGTCAATTGCTCCTTCAAGCGGAACGGAGGGACGAGCAGCCCAGTCACCCCGTCTTTTACGACTTCTTGAATTCCGCCTACTCTGGTCGCCACGACGGGCACGCCAGAGGCCATCGCTTCGAGATTAACGAGACCGAATGCTTCCCTTGCCACGGACGAGACCACGACAATATCGGCCAGCGTATACCACTTTGGCACTTCCTGATGTGGAACATAAGGGATGAACCGGACATGATGCGGGTATTTTCTGCCGATTCGCTCCAGCTTGCGCACATAGGCCGTCTTCCGCGGGGAACCGTAAAAAGCGCTACCGACAATGACAAACAGCGCCTGCGGATGCTTCGCAATGACTTGGGGCAAGGCCCGCAGCAAAAAGTGCACCCCTTTCAAGGGGATAATCCGCCCTACATACATAATGATGTCGCGATGCTCCCAGCCCTGCATCTGCTTGCCCGCACGCACTCTCCGTTCACCGTCATCTGTCCAGCGGGATATAAACCGTTCTCCATCCACCCCAAGCGGATTGATGATGATGCGGCCTGCACAATCCGGGCATACCGCCGCCACTTGATTGAACAAATAACGGCTGTTCACAAAAATTCGTTCAACGGCACGCAGCGCCAGCCGCAGCATTCTCGGTGCAATGTGCTTCGGGTTTATAAATGTCGTGGAATGGAGACTGAGCCATACCCGGGAATCCGGAAAGGAGCGGATGAGCGGCAGAACGAAGCGGGGGCGGTTCTCTACCTGAATAATGTCTGGAGCAAACGAGCGCAGACGCTGCATTACCCCTTGCAAATACATCCGTGCGCTTCCCGCACTGACCCGTTCGCACGGTACGCCGCGAACCGTTCCATACCGTTCTTGTCCGAACCACTGCTTCGAATAAATGCGAGCTTCCATCCGGTCGGAAGCCAAGCCTGACACATACTCAACCACACGCTCCACGGAGCTGCTGGAACCGGAAGGTATCGGAAAAGTCCCCGGAGTAATGACTGCAACTTTAGGTAAGCGCATGACGGTCCTCCTTTCGTTAATTCTATCGTTCGCCTTTGCCAATCGCACTGCAAGCTTCGATGTCGAATTAGCTTCTTGCCAACCTTTGTTATCAAAAGCAGCTTTTGAAACTGCCTCTTACCGTGAAATTAGACATTCGGCCTTCTGCACTCGTCCATACCCTTGGCAGGGGACATACATACGATGCATTATCGCCGCTGGCAAAGCGTACTTGCGCTTTGAACCTGGAGGAGGTACGTCCATGTCCGATAACCGAATCGGCATCTTGTTCAATGCAAATTTATTGCGCGGACTTATCCGTGGAAAAACAAAGCACGAAGCGGTTTCTTTTTATGAAGAAGCAGCCCGGCAGTTCGGGGTTACTCCATGCTATTTCCGCATCGAAGACATAGATATTCGCAACATGGAGGTCTCCGCCTATGTGAGAGGACGCGGAGGCTATGTGAGGCGTCGCATGCCTCTTCCCCGCGTCATCCATAATCGGGCCATCTATTTTCGCTCGGCTGCACATGCCCGCGTCCGCGCTTTGGTTGAGCGTGAAGTCGCTCTGTTTAATCAAGTAAACCGGTACGGGAAAATAACTATTCACGAGCTGCTGCGCACGGATCGCAGCATCGCCCCCCATCTCCCTGATACAGCCATCGCGCAACAAGCTTCCATCACCGCAATGATGGATCGCTACGATGCGCTCATACTTAAGCCGGATAACAGCAGTATCGGGCGCGGTGTTATGAAGCTGGAACGCGTGCGGACCAGATGGCAGACCACATACTTGGCTCGTACTTCCAATCGTGTTCGCCACTGGAGAATAGCGGAGACGGGACACGGCAGTCTGCCTTGGAGCGTCATGTCTAAGCTCGCCAATGAAACCTACCTCGTGCAGCAGCTGCTTCCTTTAGCAACGTATCGCAAGCGCCCATTCGACTTGCGTGTATCGGTACAACGTGACGGATCGGGAGAATGGCAAGTAACAGGCATCGTCGGCAAAGTCGCTCCGCCGCACACCTTCTTAACGAATGTAGCACAAGGCGGTAAGGTCCAACGCTTCGAGGATTTGGCGGCAGCCGCGTTTCCCCATCTGGCCTATGCCTTGCTTCACCAGCGCGTGAGCGAATTCTCCCTGCGCGTCGCATGCAGACTGTCTCAAGTCCTTCCCCACTTGGCAGATGTCGGGCTCGACATCGGAGTCTCTCCGGACGGAATGCCTTTATTTATCGAATGCAACGGACGGGACCAACGTTACAGCTTTCGCGAGGCAAATGAGATCGAAACGTGGAAGGCCACATATACCAATCCCATTGCTTATGGAGCTTCACTAATTCATCAGCATCAACATCGGTAATTGGCTTGCGCCGTTATGTACTATTGTATTGAAAAAAGGGGCGTTCTGTGTCAAGATAGTCCACAGGAAGCACGGGTAACGTGGTTCTGTGTGATGACAAAATACAGGGCGTCCCATGGCGGCGCCACATAAACCAGGTGATTGTAAACGATGAAGAAACGACTGTTACGGCTGTTAACCGAATTGTCCTCGCGCAAATGGGTATCGCGCATAGCCGGAAGCTTTGCCAACTCAGGATTTAGCCGGAAATTGATTCCCACCTTCGCGAAGACGTACAAAATAAAGGTGGATGAAGCGGAGAAACCGATCCTTGAATATCGCACGCTGAACGATTTCTTCACGCGGCGATTAAAGCCGGGTATGCGACCGCTCACCGAAGGGGAGCAGACCTTGCTCAGTCCTGTCGATGCGCTCATTACGGGTATGGGACCGATTGAAGAGGGGCTCATCTTTAACGTTAAGGGACAAGACTATACGCTCGACGAGCTGCTGCACCGATCGCCGCATCGGCAAAAGTACAAGCGGGGCTACTGCTTTGTGCTCTATTTGAGCCCTACCGATTATCATCGTATTCACTCCCCTGTAAAAGGTACCACCGTGGAGAGCGAGCATGTGCCGGGACGTGTATACCCGGTCAATGATTTCGGGCTGCGTCATATGCCAAGAGTGCTTAGCCGCAACGAACGGTTAATTACGTATATTAGGCATGCTTCAGGTGAAGTGGCGGTCGTCAAAGTAGGAGCGCTTAACGTGAGCAGTATCCGCTACACGGATGATACAGTCCTGCCGTCTTATGAACGCGGACAAGATCTTGCATACTTTGAATTCGGTTCGACGGTTGTGCTGCTAACGGAGAGCGGCACGTTTGATCCGCGCAGCGATTTGCAGCTTGGCATGAAAGTAAAGATGGGGGCAAGCTTGGGGCAGCTGCATGCGCGACCGGAGCGCCAGCCGAAACAGCAGGCTTGAGCGCGCTGCGGCTGCTCATCGGATAATTTCAACATATAAGCCAAGGCCGCTTCCGTTCCTTCTCCACTATGTGGACAAGAGAACCGGAAGCGGCCTTGTTCATGTTCTAACCGATTCACGCCCCGCCCGTATCCTTAACGGATTTCGGATGGACTGCGTCCGGTGTATTGCTTGAATTGGCGGCTGAAGAAGAAAATATCCCGATAACCGAGCGCATCCGCCACTTCAGTGACGTTCATGCCTGCGTGATGCAGAAGATGCTCCGCCCGCTCGATGCGGGAACGAATAATATAGGTCTGTACTGACATGCCGATCAGCTCTTTGAATTTTACGGAAAAATAACGCGGCGACAGCTGCGCCCGCTTCGCCAAATCTTGTATACGGTGATTGGCTCCCGGATTTTGACGGATGTAATTCGCAATTTCTTGAATGGACTCCGCTAATTGATGGCTTGTCTTTCGTTCGCCCGGCTCTTCCTTGTCTACACGCAGCAGATGGATCATCAACTGCTTTAAGACGAGCTGCGCCTCGATCTCAGCCCCATACGTATCAGCCAAGAATAAACGGACATAGCGCGCAAGCAAATGTTCGAAGTCGACCGTCTCCTCCAACTTCCGATAAGGCGCGGGAATCTCGGTGACTTCCGTATTGACATCGAAATGGATATACGTCAGCGTCAGCGGCTTCTGTGGATTGTGCGTAGCGGACGTATGGTCTCCCGGCCGAAACAGGAAGCAGCTCCCTTTGCCAATGTCATACGGCTCATCATTGAGGAACAGCTCCCCTTCCCCGCCCCATACATAGAACAAATCGTAATTCGGCATTGCCTTCTCCCGCTTCAGCCATTTCCAATTCGGTTCGCACGTAATCTTGGCACAAGCCGGCTTTAATTCATACAAAGTCGGCGCAGCATTTAACACGGTGAGTGCCTCCTTCACTATCGCTCTTACAAGCAAAGTAGATTTATTAGGTTAAGGAGAGAAAATTTCCTGCATCTTTATTCGAAAAGTTTGCACTATTTTACTATACTACCACCTGAAGTCACAATTTGTACATGCTTTTGCAAGAGCGCCGCTGAATCTAATCCTTCGTGACGAATGTGGAAAAATGATGATATAATAGGAAAAAGTTATGTAAGCTTCAAGGGCGCCTGTTCAAGGTATACTTCGTGATAAAAAGGGGCGCTTTTTGAACCGCCACTAAAAGAACGATGTTGGAAGGATGGACGATACATGAACCCACTGTCTCAACAATTGAATGAAACGATTCGCCAAGACAATCCGAACATTTATGCCATGCTCTCCCGCCTCGCTCAGCAGATCTACTTCCCTAAGGAAGGCATTCTGAGCCAATCCGCGGAAGCAGCGAGCAAAGCGAAGGCTTTCAACGCAACGATCGGCATCGCGACCGAAGGCGGAACTCCGATGCACCTTCGTGTCATTCAAGATTCGCTTTCCGCCTTTAACCCGAAAGATATTTATCCGTATGCACCGCCGGCTGGCAAGCCGGAGCTGCGCAAGCTGTGGCGCGAGAAGATGCTGAAGGAGAACCCTTCGCTTGCAGGCAAGCAAATAAGCAACCCGATTGTGACCAATGCGCTGACGCATGGTTTAAGTATCGTAGCCGACTTGTTCGCTGATGAGGGCGACGTCGTCATCATGCCGGATAAAAATTGGGAGAACTATGACCTGACCTTCGGCATCCGCCGCGGTGCGGAGATGGTATACTATCCGCTCTACAATGAAGAATGGAAATTCAACAGCGATGGATTGCGTGATGCGCTGCTAGCCAACCGGAAGAAAGGCAAAGCCATCGTCGTGCTCAACTTCCCGAACAACCCTACAGGATACACGCCGGGTCGAGAAGAAGGACAAGCGATCGTCGCTGCGATTCAGGAAGCGGCCGAAGCCGGAATGCGGCTTGTCGTCGTGACGGACGATGCCTACTTCGGCTTGTTCTTTGAAGATTCCATGCATGAATCATTGTTCGGCAGTCTGGCATCCCTTCATCCGAACGTACTGCCTGTGAAAATAGACGGCGCAACGAAAGAAGAATATGTATGGGGCTTCCGTGTCGGGTTCATCACGTATGCCGCCGAGTCCGAAGCACTGCTATCCGCGCTTGAACAGAAGACGCTTGGCATTATTCGCGCGACTATTTCCAGCGGTCCGCATCCTTCGCAGACCTTCGTGCTTCACGCGCTGCAATCTCCCGACTTCGATGCGCAGAAGCAAGAAAAGTTCAACATCATGAAATCCCGCGCCAACAAAGTGAAGTCTTTGCTCGATAGTGGAAAATACGGAGACATATGGAGCTATTACCCGTTCAACTCCGGTTATTTCATGTGCTTGAAGTTGAACACCGTGCAAGCGGAGACGCTTCGCACCCATCTTTTGAACCAGTATGGCGTAGGCACTATCGCGCTTGGCGAAACCGATCTGCGCATTGCTTTCTCCTGCATTGAAGAGGAGCATCTGGAACAATTATTTGACACGATTTATCAAGGAGTCATTGACTTGACGAAATAAGTTGATTCCCATGTTTATATACCGCATGAAGCCGGCAGCAACTCGCTGCCGGCTTCATGCATTTAGAGCACTATCGTTTTGATTGTTTTTCTAACCGTATTTTCATGAAAAATACAACTCCTAAACGACTGCTTGAATGTGTTGCAATTTACCAACATTATCTTCTTGTATTTCCACTCTTCCTTTTCAAAGGGGGCACGAACAATCTTGTATTTGATTGAAGCGCCGCCTTTTCCAACGGCTGGTTACAGCTCATCCGAACTGCTATTCTGCGGTAAAGCGGATGTGCACGATGATGCCACGTTATCCTAACGCTGGCTGCTTATCTATGACACGGACATCATTCTATGCCGACAGCAAGGCGAAGTCATTGACAGATTATCCATCAACGACATGACGGGAGCGCGAATTGTCGATGCGATAGGCGGCGGCTCGCTTGTCGTTGATACGGAACGAGCAGCGCAAGTGCTTGTCAGGTACACTTCAATGGAAAGCGTAAAGTTCTCCTTCGCCTGCCGCCTCCTGCAAGCTCTCGCCAAAGGCGAAGATATCCCGGTTCCATCAGCAGATGATTGGCCCAAACGGTGGCATTATCCATGTATCCAGCCAATTGCTCCTGTTCTGTTCTATCTTTACCATGATGGCTTCAATGAATTGGCAGCTTACGCTGTTCGCGCTTGTTCCCGCCCCTTTCAGGCTCGCACGAAGAACTGTTGGCGCAAGATGGGTCTACGCCAAGCTCGTTCGTGCCCAACAGGAAATATCGGAAATTAAGGGGGAATATCTCTTTGCCTGAGTTGCATTTGTGCGAAAAAAACACCGAGTCGTCTGACGCTTTCCCCCCTTCGTCTGCTCCAATGGAAGACATTCGTTATCTGTCTAAGAACGTCTTCTTTTGCCATACAGACGGTGGCGTGCTGCAATTGACGGATCATGATAGCATCATTTCAGAGATTCAGCTTTACCGTACGTTTCCCTTCTCTCATGCGGAACGTTATTTATCCGTTCGGAATAGCGATGGGAACGAAATAGGGATCATTCCGGATATTACGCAGTTAGACGAAGATAGCCAAATCGCGATTCGACTGGAGCTGAAGCGCCGGTATTTCGTTCCAGAGGTGGAGCAAATCCACAGCATACGCGAAAAAGACAACATATGGGTGTGGGAGCTTACGACTGATCGAGGAGCGCTCCGCGTCGAGTTCGAGAACTTGCACGAGCATGTGCAGCCCTCTCCTGAAGGTAGGATGATTCTTCAGGTTATGTTCGGACGGCGTTGTCTCGTACCGCCGTTATCGAAGCTCGACGCCGCTAGCCGACGTTGGCTGAAGCGCTTATTCTGATCGACGAAGGCTGACGCTCCTTGGAGGTTCGTCAGCCTTTCGTTTACAACAGCAACAAGCGGACTATAATATTGGCTGTTTCTTCAATAGCCTTATCCGACACATCCAGCACATGGCACTTCCACGCATCCGCTAGCACGCTTCCATAATGTAGTTCTTCTTGAATCCGCTCCGAGGACACGTAACTGGATCCGTTCGGAAGTCCCAATGACTTGAGCCGTTCTTCCCTGATACGCAGCAACTGCTCGGCGCTCATCGTCAGCATGAAGATGCGATCGCCGGAGATTTGGTACATTTCCTGAGGCGGTTTCACTTCGGGAACGAGCGGTACATTCGCTACTTTATATCCCTTGTGACTAAGAAACATGCTTAAAGGGGTCTTCGAAGTACGAGATACGCCGACAAGCACGATGTCAGCTTCCAAAATGGCCGTCGTGTCTCGCCCGTCATCGCATTTGACGGTGAATTCAATCGCTTCCATTCTCCGGAAATAATCGTCGTCCATCTGATGCAGCAAGCCCGGCTGTCTGCGGGGCGCATCGTTGAACGTGTCGATAAACGCTTGCATCATCGGACCCATAATATCGACGGCGCGCACACCTAGCCGGATGGCTTCTTCCTTCATCATCTCGCGCAATTCTGGCTGCACGAGCGTATATACGACAAAGCCGCCCTCACTGCTCACCTGCTCCATCACAGTCCGAATTTCATCCTCATGCTTTATATGACTGACCCGCTTGATCTTTACCTCATGACCTTGAAATTGGCGTACGGTCGCCCGTACGACAATTTCCGCAGTTTCCCCTACCGAATCGGAACATACGGTAATGACATATGGAGATTGCTGGCTGAGTCCATCCATTTAAAGGTTCCCCTTCCTTTACCATCCCTTCATATGGCGAAGGAACACTTTCAATATCGTCGTCTTCGTTACGCGTCCCACGACTTCCCACTTCTCCGTCACGGCGTCTCCTTGCTGAGGAACGACAACGGGCAGTGTATCAATATCATGCTCGTCCATTTTTTTAGCGGCATCAAGGATCGAATCTTGCGGTTGCGCCGTAATTAGCGGTGTACGGGTCATGACAAAGCTAACCGGCATCGTCCCTGCCATCGTATTTCCAAGTGTTACCTTCAGCAGATCTTTTCGTGATACGACACCGAGCAGCATCCCTTCTTCGTCTGCAACGATAAGGCTGCCCACATTTTCCAAAAACAAAGCGACGACTGCATCATGTACCGAAGATGTCTCTCTTACAATGACAGGCATGGACTGCACGTCCTGCACGCGGATATCGATCGGCTGCGGTGCGGCACTCTGCGAGATGTTTCCCGGGAAATAACCGACTTTAGGCTTGGCATCCAAATAACCTAACATAACGAGTACAGATAAATCGGAACGAATGGTCGGTCGGCTTACGCCAAGCTGCTCGGCGATTAGGTCACCGGTAATCGGCGCGAGGCGTTTGACCAGTTGCACTATTTCAGATTGACGCGGTGTGAGTTGTATGGCGCAAACCTCCTTCAAATTTCGTCATTTGCTGCATACGGTCTCGATTAGTTCTATCTTACTTCAATCCCCTCGCTTCGTACAATAGTTTAACACGCAGCAAGAAACACTCCCCCTCACACGAAGAGCATTTCTCACACGCGCATTGTTATCTATCACCCATAATTGACTTGTTCGGAGCATACCCATACGACATCCGCCTCAGTCATATCCCGCAACAATCCGCTGTTCTCATCTTGAGAAATACCGGAATGCAGCCATACCCCGACAAGCGGTAAGTCCCGCTTCACATCGTGGCACCGGATTTGTTCAGCAGCAGTACGCACGAGCTGTGCATGCTGCTTCCATTCACCGCCAGCAAAAGGCAGCAGAACGGAAATGCGCACGTCCCGACCGCGGTCATGTGCGCGCTTCTCTGCACGGAATAATGCCTCCGCTTGCATATCTATCCATTCCGGAACGACTCCGGAAATGTTCATTGGTTCAGGAAAAACATTATGAAGCCATTGCTTGCATTGCTTTAGCTTCAGCCACTGCTGGTGCAAGCGCTGCTGTTCGTAGGAATCATCGGTCTCAGCAGCTAATCGCTGCAGCACCTCCATACGCTGTTCCAGGTCAGATAGAGCCGGAAGCATTTCTATCAGTGGTGCATCAGCAAGCATAACATACATGTGTATGCCTGAATGTTCACCGGCCGTCATCAGAAGCTGTTCATACTCTGCTGTCATGAATGGCACTAATTTGTGAAGCGCGGCACAACGCTCTGACACGGTTCCAGAGACCAACACCTCACGCACAAGACGCTGTCTCTCGGCATTCATGAATGGCTGTTGTCCCGGTATAACGAATAAGGTGGAGCAGCCAATCGCAATGGCAGCCTGCATTTCGAGCAGATGCGCACATCGGGCAACCGTCTGCACGCCTTGCCGCTCTTGCAAATCACGGGTCTCCTCCCATACATAGCCGACATTGTGCACCGCTCGCTGTCGCATTGAAATCAGCTTAAAAGTATTCTCTTCAAGCGTGGCCTGAACGGAGTTTGCAGCTTCCGAGGGGGCGAACCACCGCTCCGCGTGATTCATATTAGATTTCAAGGTGCTGTACCTCTCTCTCCGCGCAAAGCTGCTCTTGACAGTCATACGAGCCGCATTCCATGTAGTACATCATGACTCTTTCTGTATCCTGCTCTGCAATAATTCGCTTGCAACGTTTACACAAGATAATGCCCAATAATTGACGCTGCCCATGTTCCATCGGACATCCACCTCTCCTTAAGTTTGTGATGGGTATCCTCTTGTACTTCTCGGCTGAAAAGTGACCTTTTTGAACTCGCACTATTAAAATATGCTGTCATATTTCTTTCATGTGAGCGAATTCATTAGTGAGATACCCTATAAATATGACGCCTTAAAGTATCGTATTCATGCAACAATTTTTCAGCATGTGTGAATTAACCAATTGCTTTTCCATATTTTATATCATATTATCTAATAAGACGCAATATATAATTCATTTAGTACGTCATATTTAAAACGTGGGGGGAGATCAGCATGGACAGACAATTGAGCTTAGAGTGCATCCGTGTTACTGAAGCAGCCGCACTAGCCGCTTCGCGGTGGGTTGGCCGGGGAAATACAGAGGAAGCGGACGGTGCTGCGACCAGCATTATGCGGCACATGTTCGAAAGTGTTCCGATACGGGGACAAGTCGTCATCGGTGAAGGGGAAATGGATGAAGCGCCGATGCTTTATATAGGTGAACCAGTTGGTTCCGGGGCAGGCTCTCATGCGGATGTGGCCGTCGATCCGGTGGAAGGAACCGAATTAGTCGCGAAAGGATTGAATGGCGCCCTGTCCGTCCTTGCCGTTGCGGACTCCGGCCAGCTCCTCCATGCACCTGACATGTATATGCAGAAGCTCGCCTGCGGACCACAGCTGCGCGGCTGCCTTCACCTGGATGATCCACTCGATGTAACGGTGAAGAAAGCTGCGGCTGTACTCAAGCGTGACCTGTCGGAAATGACGGTCTCTATTCTCGATCGTGAACGGCATGCGAAGCAGATTGAATGTCTCCGGGCAACGGGCGTGCGCTTGAAGCTGCTAAATGCAGGCGATGTCGCCGGAGCAATGGCCACCGCCTTTTCAGAATCGGGTGTTGATCTCTATGTCGGATCAGGAGGCGCTCCAGAAGGCGTGCTGGCTGCAGCAGCGTTGCGCTGTCTTGGCGGCGAGTTGCAAGCGCGTCTGCTGCCTTCGAATGACGAAGAAGTGAAACGCTGCTTGCAGATGGGCATCCGTCAGCTAGATCGGCTCCTGATGACGGAAGACTTATCCGGGTACGGCGATGTGCTGTTTGCCGCAACAGGAATTACTCCGGGCGATGTACTGCAAGGCGTACGCATGACGCAGGATCATTACGCGGAAACGCATTCCCTTGTCCTTCGCTCCAAGACCGGCACCGTGCGATTTGTCCGTACGCTTCACCGTCTACTGCCTTGTGACGTCGCGCCATTTCACTCAGAGCAGCCTCCGGGCAGTTATGCGGCAGATATCCTCAAGTCCAACGCAATATAGCGCAGTAGAATGAGGTGCAGATCGGTATAGTGTGGTACAAAGTACGTGCAGGGCAATGATGCGCGTTATTGACATAAGGAGAGGGAGACTGAGTTAGCCCCCCTCTCCCTGTTATGTAGCCCGTCTACTTCCTCGGCTTGCCCGTCAAGCCGACATGTTCATCATACGCATCGAACATGCGCCTTGCTATCGGAGCCGCTCCCCAGGCGCCATACCCGCCTTCAGGCACGACGACGGCGACAGCCAGCACCGGATCGTCGGCAGGAGCATACGCGATGAAGACCGCATTCTCCACCATCTCCTTCCGGCCTGCAATCGACTGTTCCGACGTACCCGTCTTGCGCACGAATTTGTACGGAAAGCCGTCGAAGCCCTGTACCCCGACACCGAGCATTCCTTTTTCCACCGTGTCCCAATATTGTTGCTTGAACTTCATTTCACTGAGAACTTCTGGCTTCATCTGCTTTACTGTATTCCCGTTTGCATCAGTAATTTTCGATACGAACTGCGGCTTCAGCCGTTTCCCGTGATTAGCCAGCGTCGCCGTATACTGTGCCAACTGCAGCGTCGTATATTTTCCTTGTTGTCCGAACGATGCGTAGGCAAGCGAAGCCTGCCCCGTCTGATTCTCCTGCATATAATCGAGAATGCCCTCTGACTCCGCTGGAAAGCCGCTTCCCGTATGGATGCCGAGCCCGAATGCCTTCATATAGCTATCCCATATTTCAAGTCCTTTTTCTTTTCCGTATTTCAAATAGAGCGGATTTCCAATCTTGTCGACCATAAAGGCATTCGACGATGATGAAAGAGACCGCGCGGGGTCCATCATGCCGAGGGCATACCTTGAAGCGTTATGTACTCTGGCCTCTTTCCCTTTGCGCCCGAACTCAGCATACCCAATGTCGCGATACGTCGTTGACGGATGAATCAAGCCTTCTTGCAGTCCAATGAGCACCGTCAACGGCTTCATCGTAGACCCGAGATAGACGAGTGATGACGGATGAAGGTTGTTTTCTTTTTTGCTTCCGTAATCTTGGAATACCTCACGCACAGTGCCGTTATATTGATTCGAGCCAATGTGCTTTAAAGCCTCTTCACTGATCCTCCCAGTGCGCCAAATGTTCGTATTATAGTCAGGCACATTCGCCATTGCGATAATGTTGCCCGTCTTCACCTCCATGGCGACCGCATAGCCCGTAATGGCATTCGGCGCCCGTTCCGCCTTAATGTTGGAGCTGCGCAGCTTGACAAGATGTTTCTCGATAGCTGCTTGCGTCTTTAATTGCACATCCTTATGCAGCGTGAGATGAACGTCCAATCCTTTTTCCGGCTTGGTCAGCTCCATTGGCCCGATAATCCTATTGTTTGAATTGACGGGATACGTTTTGATCCCGTTTGATCCCCGCAGCTCTTCCTGATACATTAGTTCAATGCCGTCGAAGCCGACGAACTCGTTCTCCAAATATTCGCGTTCGGGATCCCGCTTCTCGTTATCAATGCGCTTATAGGCGCTCACATGCTGTTTCGCCGTATTGTATCTGCGCAAATATCCAACGATTTGCGGAGCGACCTTGTCCTCATCATACTGCCGGATGCCTTCTTCGATTATATCGATAAACGGGTACGTATCCCTATTCTCCAAAAAGTAAGCGATTTCTTTCTTAGTTAAATCGATTTTGATTCTGCGCGGGACATAGCCGTAATTGACCCGGGAACCGATGTCCATCTGATCGTACACCATCTGCTTCGTCATCGGTATATTCGGATCGCCGTACCGCTCAAACACCGATACGATCTGATCCGCAATGAGCAGCGCTTCCTCTGGCTTATAATTTTTCTCCATTTTAAAATATAGTGAATGGGTCGGTACCGAATATGCCAGTTTATTGCCGGCAGCCTCAAAAATGCTGCCCCGTATCGGAGATATTTCAATGCTCTTCGTGCCGATTTTTAGCATTTGGCTTCTTAATTCGGGTCCTTGAACAAATTGCAGCAGGGCGATTCGCACAATCAATACGGTAAAGACGAGAAATGTAACAAAGAAAAAAATACTCATTCGCAAATAAAAATGACGCCGGTTCCGTCCTGTTCGCTGCTCCTTCTCTTCATCCGTCTGGATCTGCATGAATGGTATATCCTCCCACAACCATTAATACCTAAATGGTATCTTATGCCCCATAACTTGTAAATTCTTTTTTATAACCCGAACTTCTCTATTCAAGGCGGCCCGCTTTCGCATCGCCTGTTCGAATTCGTACGCATACTGCATCAGCACTGGCTGGCTCCGTATACGGCTTCCCCAGAAACGTAACATTATAAGGTCTGCCATTATGTTCATAACCAGCCGGAACCGTGACGGAAGGATAGCCCGCCTGGCCAACTTGTTCACTTCTATACTTGAGTACTTTCCACACTTGATTACGATTCGTGTGCAGGGGCAAGGTGATGCAATCTGAATGATGGGGAGAGTGGGCAAAAGAGATGCGTAAGGACATACCTTCTCCGGACAGAATAGAGTGCAATAGATACATGAGCAAAGTAAATCGATTTCGTATGTCTGCGTAATTTTCAACCTTGTTCCTTTCTCAGCGTGATCAAAAAAAACCGCCTTCCGGCAATCACATCACGTGATTGTCGAAAGAAGCGGTTTCATCAAAAAACTCATTTGCCGTTTATCCATATGTAATGCAGCCGCCACAAGCTCTTGTCCTCGTTCGGTGAAGCAAGCAACGATTTCCCCTTACTCACAGGTCAGCTTGAAGCCAGCATTACTCCTCATCCTCTGTACGTGCGCGGGCTCGCTTCATGCGAGATAGGAGCGCAATGACCGCGCCGCCAGCCAACACTGTCAGCTTAAAGCTCCACGACGTCGTTCCGAACCATAACGGTAATGTTAACACCACGGCCGATGCCAAGTGAATGCGGGTGCTCATATCGAGCGCCGCTTTATGGCGTGCATTCAACGGTATCGGATATATCGTGCGCCATACATCATGACGGTGATACGTGAACAGAGTCTTAAGCTGTGCGCCGATAACAAATACGAATAAACCATATAAGAGCGCGCTCCATTCAGAGTCTCTTGTCCAGATTAACAGCAGCAGTCCCAATCCGTTTAATCGAAGCATAATACCCAGCAGCTCGCTTCTGGCGAATGTTTTGGCCAGCAGATATCGGTAGGCTGCCTGCGGTGTGAACGCAAAGCGGTCTCCATACCGCTTGAGCCACGGTCTTGCATAGCGGCGTTCTTCCGCAGCCGGCATATCGACGAAGCCGCTTAAGAACAAATAGACGCGTCCCTCGTGGACCTTCTCTGCTGCAATGTGCGCCTCCCACGGGAAATGCAGTGTGCGCCGCGTAAGCAGCCACGCAATATAGACAATTCCAGCGATCCCGGAGGACAGAGCGGCCAATGGGATGCTGAGCCATAACCAGCATGCCACCGCACCCCAAGCCCATATATAGCGAAACAGCCGACTGCTAAGACGCCACTTCGGATCAACGATGTGACGTTCTTTCCAAGCGCCGAAAGCGGCAACCGCTTTAAAGAGCAGCAGCACCGCCAACGAGAGGAGAAAACCCTTTGGCTCCGCGTCTGCACGGTTATACAACGGCCACAGCACACACCAGCTCGCAACCAAGAGCAGCATACGCGGCCAGAGGCTGTAGCGTACGCTCCGCTTCATATAAGATCCCAGCTGATGCTCCATGCGCAGCAGGAACACTAGATCCGCTGGCTCCAGGAAGGTGCGGTACGTCGTATATGCGGCTGCAGGCGCCAAGAGCACCAACGCCAATTCCCGCACAGGGAAAGAAGGCGGAATCCGATCCAGAAACGAGGCATACAACGCCACTCCTGACACGAATCCAAAGACAATGACCAGTCCCAGCCCGCTCTGAATGACGTAACGCAAGTAAGGCAACACTTTTCCCCAAAATCGTCGTACCCGCAGCTGCCATAAGGCTTCTGCCTCCATAACCGGCAGCTTAGTTGGGCGCATTTCGCTCTCTACTCGTTCCATGTTAGTCCACCGCCTGATGCATCGTCTCCCCCGACCCAAGCGTAGAAGAGGTCTTCCAATCGTTGTGTGGCCGCCTCCCCTGAACGGTGAGCCAATTGATTCTGAAGCTCATGAACGGTTCCCGCTCCCATGACTCGCCCATGATGAAGAAGCACGAATTGATCACAATAATGCTCGATGGTTGATAAAATATGAGAGCTTACCAATAGCGAAGCGCCTTCTTCCTTTACGCCCTTCATATATTGCAAGAGCGAGCGGATGCCTAACGGATCCAGTCCGAGAAACGGTTCGTCAATGATATATAGTGGCGGACGAACGGCAAACACGCACATCAGCATCGTCTTCTGCTTCATCCCCTTCGACAAGTGCTGCGCCGCCTTGTCCAGATGCGGCTTCATCTGGAATAGATCGGCCAGCTCCGCCACCCGCTTCTCGAATAATGTCTGCTCTACGCCATAAGCAGTTGCTGTCCAGACGAGATGCTCGCGCACAGTTAGCGCATCATACAATATCGGAGATTCCGGCACGTAAGCAAGTGCAGCCCGGTAAGCTTCCGGAGCTTCAGAGAGCGCACGCCCCTGCAGACGCACCTTGCCCGAATGCGGCTCCAGCAAACCGAGAATATGCTTCATCGTCGTGCTCTTCCCTGCACCATTCAATCCGATAAGTCCGACCATTTCACCTCCGTTTACATTAAAAGTTATATCGTGCAGCACCGGTCTGCCGATGCTATATCCGCCAGTCAGGCGATCAATTTGCAATAAAGGTTCCATTTGTTTCACCTCAAGGATTATTATACCGGACAGCGAAGAAGGAAGCGAATGCCACCGATCGACGGCCATCACCTGCGTGTCTCCTATGGGTAGCATGTGCGGCATCGTAACGTCCGCCACTAATTACTCGGTCATGTGAGAAGCAGCCGACGGCTTCCTTCGTAACAAGCGACAAAGCCCGCCAGCAGCGTTCATGCTGCGGCGGGCTTCATACCCTCTCTGGCTCGAATCATCCGGTTGCGGACCGGTTAATTTCCTGTCGTTTATTTCGTATCGCTTTCCCCTTCGGTCGCCTCGCCGGACGCTTTATCGCTTGATGAGCCGGATTTGGCTTGCTCCGCCGCCTTGCGCGCTTTCTCTTCTTCCCGCGCTTTAATCAACGCGGCCTCCCCTTTTTGCTGCAGCTCGGCTACCGCCTCATCGACCGTCTTCTTGTTGTCAATAACCGCTTGCAGCGCCTCCGTCTCCAGTTTGCGGAATGGCTGGTAGAACTCCATCGGCACATTTTCATTGCCCCAGGACGTGTTGCTATCTTTAGGCTTCAGCATATAGAAGGCTTCCATACTCTTGCCGTCCACTTCCTTGAAGAATTGATTGCGCGTCGGAATCCGGCCGTCCATCGCCCGCGAAGCGGCCTTCGCCACTTCCGGGCCATTGACGAATTTAATGAATTCCCATGCCGCCCGCTTATTGGCGGAGTCGGCGGAAATCGCGTAAAGTTCGTTCAAATAGACAGTCGCGGAAGTATCCGGCGAAGCCGGATCGATCGGAACCGTTACAATGCCCCAATCGAAATCCTTGGCATTCTTATTGTACATCTTCCGGTTTTTCAGTTGGTTCATATACCATGGTCCGTCTAGAATCATTGCGGCCTTGCCTGCCAGAAATTTATTATCGTCGTTCCGCATATAGACAGGTCCGTTCTCGTCGTTGCTCGGCGGGTTAACATAGATGGCCTTGCTTCGTATTGCATCCGCCGTGGTCTTAATGG
>NZ_ALKF01000133.1:0-23691 GCF_000283315.1 Paenibacillus sp. OSY-SE
GTGACAATTGCCGGCGGTCAGTTCAAAGCGCAGCGGATTTCCCAGCGCGTCTACAACTGCATGGATTTTGGTCGTTATTCCGCCTCTGGAGCGTCCGATCGCCTGTAATTGCTGCCCCCTTTTGCCCCCGCTCCGTGCTGGTGGACACGAACTATGGTGGCATCGATCATGATATTTTCGAAGTCGGGGGATATAGAGACGTGCTCCAGAACTTGATCCCGAACGCCAGCTATCTGGCAGCGGCGGAAACGGGTATACACGGTCTTCCATGAGCCATAGTGGTCAGGCAAATCCCTCCACGGCGCACCGGACCGGGCCACCCATAACATGGCGTTTAGCATCATTCGATTGTCCTTGGCTTTTTTGTCCGCCTTGGGGTTTTCGTTCTGGCGGTAGTAGATCTTTGATCCGCTCCCATTGATCATCGCGTATTTCGTATCGTCTTCTCATACGCTAAGTTACCCTGTTTTGGAGCGTTTTTATAGTTTGAAGACACGCTCTAGATGCTGCTCTGCATGCACTAACGGAGATTTCCGTACTGGAAACGCGACAGGGGATGCAGGGGAACGCAGACTTTTTTGCGTTACCTCCTTGAAGCGGGAACCAATTGCTGCTATGATTATCGATAAAATATTCGATAGACAAGAACACGAAGGTGGGAGAAACCGATGGAACAACATCAACGCGCGTACAACTTTAATGCCGGTCCGGCTGCATTGCCGCTGGAAGTATTGAAGCGGGCTCAGTCCGAATTCGTCGACTTCCGTAGTCAAGGCATGTCCATTATGGAAATGTCACACCGCGGCGCCGTCTACGAACAGGTTCACAATGAAGCGAAGCAATTATTGAAGGAACTGCTCCACATTCCTGAAGGCTACGACGTGTTGTTCCTGCAGGGCGGGGCGAGTACGCAGTTCGCCATGGTGCCGATGAACTTGCTGGCAGGCGGCAAGGTTGGCGCATACGTCAATACAGGGAGCTGGGCGAGCAAGGCCGTGAAGGAAGCGGAGCTTATCGGCGAGACACAAGTAATTGCCTCTACCGAATCCGACCGATTCATGCGCATGCCGACACCGGAGGAGATTGTTGCGCCGGAGAACGCTGCATATGTTCACATCACCTCCAACGAAACGATTGAGGGGACACAGTTCGCGACTTATCCAGATACGGGGGACGTGCCTCTGATTGCCGATATGTCGAGCGACATCCTCTGCCGTCCGGTGGACGTGTCGAAGTTCGGCATGATTTACGCGGGCGCACAGAAGAACCTGGGCCCATCAGGCGTCACAGTCGTCATCGCGAAGGAAGAGCTGCTTGCGAACAGCCCTAAGACGATTCCATCCATGCTTCGTTATAGCATCCATCATAATAACAATTCACTATACAATACGCCGCCTTCCTTCTCCGTATATATGGTCAATCTCGTGCTGCAATGGTTGAAGGAGCGCGGGGGCTTGGAACAGGTCGAGCGGGATAATCAAGCGAAAGCCGAGCTGTTGTACGGCACCATTGATAACAGCGGCGATTTCTACCGGGGCTGCGCAGCGCGCGACAGCCGTTCCATCATGAATGTCACCTTCCGTCTAGCGGATGAGGAGCTGGAGAAGGCGTTCATCAAGGAAGCCGGGGAAGCAGGCTTCGTCGGCCTGAAGGGACACCGCAGCGTCGGAGGCTTGCGCGCTTCCATCTACAATGCTGTACCGTATGCGAGCTGCGAGGCGTTGGCCCAGTTCATGAAGCAATTCCAACAGAAGAACGGATAATGATTGGTAAATTGGTATGTGCCCTGCAAGGTTTTCTTGCGGGGTATTTTTTATTTTAGTAGATATTTTTTTCAATAAAAGGGTAAGTATTTCCCCTTTGTCTCAACCTGCATTGGATTTTGTGCAATGAAACAGCAGCTTATACCTCTTAATAGTAGGTTACATTGGAATTCGTACAGTGTTTTGCCACTCTTTCCGCACCAATCTCCGAAAACAGCCGGATCTACTGGACAAAATACAGCCAAATGCCGTTCAACCGTTCAAATCGGACATTTTACTGTACCATTTCCAATGGAACATCCTTCGATCAAGGTCGTTAACAAATAAATAGTGAACGAGGTCATATAACATCCTAAATTTTGTATTCTCTGATATAATGAAGTAGGTGTATGTGCCTAAGGGCAGGAAGGAAGGCCGTGCATATCCAAATAGGTACATACAGAAATAAAGGGACGTAAGGAGAGCCATGAGTCTCATTAATGAATTATATACCTATACTAAAGCAAATCCAGTGTTCTCTTTAATAATAACCTTTATTATTTCAGCTCTTGTATGGCTATATAATGAGAGTAAAAATATAATACAAGCTGAAAACAAGTTAGAGCGAGATGAAATCAATAAGAAGTTGCAAATCTACGGCGGACTGGAAAGCACAATATCCTTATTTATCAAGACAAAGTCCAAAGAAAGTGAAATGAAACTGTTTGAGATGATCGGAAATTCAGCGCCAGTTGTCTCAGATAAAATAAGGAACGTGATTGTTGATTATTTTAAGGATTATGATGAGAACAGATTAAAGCTGCTGCTTGTTTTTATAGAACTTGAGATAAAAGAATTGAGACAAAACAATACCGCTCTCCTATCAGAAAATAAATCAGATGAAATTGATAAATTTATGAGGAAGCTAGCACAGCCAGCAAAACCAATTTTGTTTTTATTATTTGTCGTATGTATTTCATTTTTCTCCCTTTATTATTGGCTGCGTTCGGATTCGTGGTTTGAAAGGTTTAACTATATGTGCGGCACTTTCTCAATTGTGTTGGGGGCCTTATTATTATTTTGGTTTTTAAAAGAGTTGATAACAAATAAATTAAAGCTTCAAAACAAATATATTATATTGCTATTGATCATTTCGTTAAGTCCTGTTGTTGCTATTTTTGTTAATGAAATATTCTTCCTGATAACGATTGTTCAGGTAGTAACTCTTTATGCAACGGGAAGAATCAAGCGAAATGAAAAGAAAATAATGAAATACGAATCGTTCCAGTGAAACACGAATTATCAAACTGCATTCACTAGAAAAAAGAGCCCACTCAAAGCATCACCTTGAATGGGCTCTTTCGCTTGCTGCCTTATTGTGCGGCCTTCCACACGTCGGCGCGGCCAGGCTCTTCGCCCCGCGTCCACCAACGCGCACTATAGACGGCGCCATTATGCTTGACCTGGTCTCCGCCTGTATAGGCTTTGTCTTTGTTCCAATCCAAGACGACGTCGCTGACCAGTTTCCATGCATCCGACACATCTGGCTCGTTGTTCTGTGTCCAATATAACGCTTCATACTCTAAGTCCTTATATTCGACCCGGTCACCGCGGTTATATACTTTGCTTGCTTCCCAAGCAGACGTGCCCGGAAGCGGCGGATTTCCGCCGTCACCGCCATCACCGCCGCCATCGCCGTCGTCTTTTATCGTGCTGACTGTAAGCGGCGCGGAGAACGGCGACTTGTTGTCGGCGCTGTCCACGGCGCGAACCGTATACGTATAGGACGTATTCGGCGTCAGCCCGGCATCTTCGTAAGAAGTCTGGGTCGTGGTTCCAATCAAGACTCCGTTGCGGTGCACTTCATATGCTTTTATTCCGTTCGGTGCTGTAGCTGCTGACCAGTTAATTGCGATCGATGTTTGGGTTTGGGATGGAGACGCGACGTTGCCAGGGGCAGTAGGGGCTTGTTCGCCCGTACCGTCGTTCACCAGATTGACATCGATGACTTGGTAGAACGCATTGCCGGTATCCGCGATTTCCCAGACGCCGAGAATCAGATGATACCCGCTGCGATCGGTCGGCACGCTGCATTCATGCGTCACGCTGTTCGGCGGTCTCTTGCCGCCGTCGTCGATGGAGCAGAACGGCACCTGCTCAAGGTCGGCGCGGGTCAATGGCTTATTCGGGTCCCAATCCTTCTTCGTGATATAGTAGTTCCATTTGGCCGTCGCGTGCGGCGCAGTCAAATGCCACTTGAACGTGTTTTTGCCGCCCTGAAGCGCGACTTTGTGCCAACGATCGGCAGTCTGTTCATTGAGCTCCGCAAATACGCCGCCGCCGGCGATTTGGCCATCCGCTGGGCCGCCTTGCGGGAAGGAACCCTTTCCTTCTACGCTTTGCGGCTCATATTGCACCTGTCCACAGTCCTTGTTTAATCCTTGCTTGCACAATACGGCGCGGCTGGCCGGAGACTCGATGTAGCCATGAGCCGAAGCGCTTTCCGCAAAGATCAGCGTGCAAGCCAGGCCGAGCGCCATGAGCCCAAAAGCTGCAAACAGGGGAGATACTCTCGAGATTAGATGATTCCAAATACGTGGTTGTGTCACCATTTCTGCCTCCTTGTTATGTATTCTCTATCATTATAAAGATAAGCGCTTAAATTTAAGCATTCTATTAGTATCAATTCATATGAACGTATATTCCTATTTTTTTGAATAGATCTCAAGTGCTAGGCTGAGAGGAAGGATGCAGAAGAAATAGAGGCAATATGGCGAATAGCCTAAAGATTCGGGAAGCCTTTGTCGATATGAATTAGATATCCAATATTTGTATTATCCCGCTAAATGAGGTGACTAAATGCGTTGGATGAGGGTGTAGAGCTGGAATCCGCCGTACATGAACAACAAATTCCCCGCCTGCTCGGGGAAACAGGCGGGGAATATATCGGAAATGAGGGACATTCAATTGAAATCCCGCGCTGGCACTAAGCCAGAATGCGCCGGGACGGCTCCGTCAGCTTATAGCCGACGTTGCGGATTGTCATAATATATTCAGGGCTGCGCGCGTTCTTCTCGATTTTATCGCGCAGGTGGCTGATATGAACATCGACGATACGCGTATCGCCAAGAAAATGATAGTCCCACACGCCATGCAGCAGCTGCTGGCGGCTGAGCACTTTGCCGCGATGCCGGCAGAGGAAGACGAGCAGCTCGAATTCCTTCGGAGTAAGCTCCACCTTGCGGCCACTCAGCTCCACTTCCCGTTGATCGGCCATGACGGTCAAGCAGCCAATCTCGAACACGCGGCCGTCGTCGGAGAGCGGCAAGGAACGAATGCGCCGCATCACTGCCTGAATTCGGGAAATGAGCTCCTGCGGAGAAAAAGGCTTTGTCATATAATCATCGGCTCCATTATCGAGACCGTGTATTTTGTCGCCTACTTCCTGCATCGCCGTCAGCATAATAATAGGAACCATGTTGTTCAGCTCGCGCAGCTTGCGGCACACTTCCAGCCCGTCGCTCTTCGGCAGCATGCGGTCCAGAATGATGAGGTCCGGACGGAAGGTTGACAGCACGTCGAATACCGCTTCTCCATCGTATACGCACAACACATCATAGCCAGCCAATTTCAAATTATATTCAATGAGGGTAGAGATGGATGGTTCGTCATCAACAACTAATATTTTTGATTTCATAGCAGTCCCTCCCGCAGTTCAATGATTTCAGTGTCGGAGTCATGTCCTCACGACCGTCTATCACTATTATGAAGGGCTTTCGTCAGCGCCATATTAAGCAAACGTAAACTGGATGTAAAAAAAAGTGGAATTACGTCATGCTCATGACAACGCCGATAAGGTATGGAACGAGCCACAGCCCCCATACGGTCAAGCTGAATTTATGGAACCGGCGCTGCGAAGCCGCGCTGCCTTTCCATTTGACAAGAGCGGCCCATACCGCATGAACGAGCATCAAAATCAGGGCTGCAAGTCCGGTTAGCGCATGCAGCGGATTTCCGCCGTCCCCAGCGAGAAGGCTCATTAACGAGGTGCCGGTTGTATCGCAGACAAGACCGAGCAGGAAGAAGAAGAGATGTTTATGTTGCAAAGCGCCCGCACGTTTTTCTCCCCATACCCCAATCGTGTAAAAAACGAGCGCCAAATTAATAAATATGACTGCCAATGCCAGCATGTGTGTCTCACTCCCAGTTGTGTAATTGGTTAGCGGCATCTGTTCATCCCATAACGGTGTGCCCTATAGTCTAATCATAGATCGGTTTTATGAATCGAATATGAATGGAAGATTACAAGCTTTCGGTTCATGAGAGTGAGAGAGTAATAGAGCTTGTAACGACGTGTATGGCGCTCGCAGCATTGAAAGGAATGTGGCGTCTAGAAACCGCGGCCTTTCGGATATTTGAACAAAAGAGCCTGCTGGGCGTTTCCCAACAGGCTTGCTTAGAATATCATTATACTTGGGCATGATGTCTACAACGTTATGCCAATATGAGCTATGCGCTTAAGCTATCTCTTTTCTGCTCCGCTTCACGCTTTACGCCGAACGGCCACCAGTTGGCAGAGCCAAATGTTTTGACCATGACCGGCACGAAGAATGGGAGCAGCAGAAACGTGTACAGTAGAAGACCCGACAGCACGACGGTAGCGATCTGCATCATCGACAGCACGCCTGACGGGTAAAACGAGGCGAACGTGCCGCCAAGAATGATGACGGCAGAGATAATGACCGTTCCCATGTTCCGCATCGCGAACAGAATAGCGTCCTGCACGTCGAGATGCTTGTTCTCGTTGAACCGTTCCATCAAGAAGATGCTGTAGTCGACCCCGAGCGCCATCAGCATAACGAAGCCGAAGAACGGAGTCGCCCAAGTGACGCCGGAATAGCCCAGTATATCGACGAATATTAGCTCCGTCACGCTCATTGACGTGAAGAACGTCAGCAAGAGCGATGCAATGATATACAGCGGCATGACAATGGAACGGAACAGAATGATGAGTATGAGCAGAATGCCGATTAGCATATAGACGACCGTCCGTGTGTAATCTTCACCGGACATCTGCTTCAAGTCAGCGAAGGTGCTGGACACACCGCCCATGGCAATGTCAGCCTGTTGAAGCACAGTGCCCTTGACGGCCCGTTCGACGGCCGTGTCCACCTGAGAGACCCGATCGATGGCAGGGGTGCCATACGGGTTGTCGGCGAATACGACATCCAGCGTCATGACGCGGCGGTCTTCCGACAGGTACAGGTCGAGTGCTTGACGGAACGCTTCGTTCGTCAACACTTCGTCCGGTACGAACCAGCCGCCCAGCTCCTTGTCAGACGACGAGCCGACTTGATTCAAGTAATCGTTGGCAGATTTCAAGCCGCCGGATATTTGCGACAAGCCGTCAGCGCTCTGCGTGAGGCCGTCCGTAAGCTGGCCGATCTGGTCGTTCAGCTGCGCGAAGCCGCTGCTAATTTGCTTCTGCCCCTGCTGCAGTTGGTCCAGCCCGTTAATGATAGCCGGCACCTTGCGAATAATCTGGCCTTGACCGTTGGCCGCTTGCTGCAGACCAGTCTCCAGTTGGCCGATGCCGGCGATCAACTCATCGAAACCGTTAGCCAGTGCAGATTGGCCGGCTGCGGCTTGCTCGTAGCCTTGGTTCGCCTGCTTCATTCCGGCGTTGACCTGCGCGAGCTGTGTCTCTACCCCGCCAAGGGCGGCGGATAATTGGCCTGATCCTTGACCTGTCTCTATCACCGTACTGCGGATAGTTAAGTAATCCTCATCCTGAAGGAGCTCTGGATAACGGCCTTCCAAGCCGGCGAAGCGGGTGTTCAATGACTGCAGCGCTTGCGCGATGCCGCCCACTTGCTGCTTCATCTGGCCCAGTCCGGATTCCAGTTCGCCCAGACCGCCGCCGATCTGCTGGTAGGTAGCCAGCAGCTGCTTATGTGCTTGCGCCAATTGCTGCGCGCTATCCTTCGCCTGCTTCAATCCGGCTTTCAATTGGCCGGCCCCCAGCGAGCCGTCCTTGATGCCTTGCTCAATTTGGCCAAGACCGCTGCCCAACTGCGTAATGCCGCTCTTCAGCTGGGCGGTTCCTTCGCTTAACTGCCCGGTGCTGGCAGCCGCTTCCTTCAGCTTGGGCTCGTTCTTGCTCAACTCGCTGCTCGCTTGAGACAGTCCGCTGTGTATATCCTGCAGCCCTTTGCTGCCCTCGGTCAAGCCGCTCTCCAGCGACTTTACCTGTTCGGCAACATGGAAGTTTTCGATTTCATCTCCTGCTGGACGGCTCAAGCTGCGTACGCTGGACACGCCATCCACCTTGAGAATTTCACGGCTAATCTTCTCGGCGAGGCCCATATATTCCGCATCCTTCAACGGACTCTCGCTTCGGATGACGATTTGGGTAGGCATCGATTCGCCCGGATCGAAGCTGTTCGAGATGATGTTATACGCCTTAACAGATTCATAGCTATCGCCAATTTCCTCGAGGCTGTTGAACGAGACAGCGCCGCTATACGTAAACAGGAAAGGAGCGATTACAGCAGCCACAATTAGGAAGGCGGCCAGCGGGCGGCGGACGGAGAATGAACCGACCGCACCCCAGAGGCGGCTTTCTTTATGCTCAATCGACTTCTTGGCCGGCCAGAACAGCTTCTTGCCGAGCACCGCCATGAAGAATGGTACGACGGTTAAGAGCGCGAGCAGCATGACGGCGATACCGATGGCGACGGCGACAGCGGAGCGGTACAGAATGAACTGTGACAGCCCGATGACCGAGAAGCCGACGAGGACGGCGATACCCGAGAACAAGACGGTCTTACCGGCTGTGCGGTAGGTCGTCACTATCGCGTCCCACGGGTCGTCGTGATGGGCCAGCTCTTCTTTGTACCGGCTAATCAGAAGAATGCAGTAGTCCGTCCCGATTCCGAATAAGACGGCCACCATAAAGATTTGCGTAAACGTCGAGATCGGAAAATCCACGCCATCCACCAAAAAGGCGACGATCGACTGCGAGATAATGTAGCTTAGCCCGACCGTCATGAGTGGAATGAAAGCCGCGACGAACGAACGGAAGACGACGAACAAGATCAATAAAATAAAGATGACGGTAATGATTTCTGACTTCTTCAGCCCTGCCTGCGAGCTGACGATCTGATCGTGGTCGATCATGTGCCGGCCTGTCATGTAATGCTCGACGGAGATCGATTTTAACTCGTTCGAGATCTGCTCGCCAATGTCCACGGCGTTCAGCTTCTCCGTGTTGACGTTGAGCGAGGTCAGCACGGTCTGGCCGTCCTTCGAGATGAGCTTATCTGTCAGCTCTGGCTGTGCATACGGATCAAGCATGGAGACGATATGAAGCGTGTCTTTACGACGAGTCAGATCTTGAATCGCTTGCTTAATCTCTTGCGTATTTTTATCGGTCAGTCCGCTTGGATTATGAAAGACGAGCGCGATCTGCGATTCATGCGCATTGCCGTTGGCGGCAGATACTTCATTGAGTATGTGCTGCGCCTGAGCTGATGGGTATTTGTCTGGAACGGCGATCGTGCCTTTTTCTTTGACGAGCTCGCTTAGGGAAGGGGCTGCGATGAACAAGACGACGGCTGCTGCGATCCAGATCGAGATGACGGCCCATCTTGCCTTTAATATCGTTCTCATGCCCGCGACCTCCCCTCCGACATCAAGCGAGCCAGCTTCTCGTAAGTACCGATGAACGTCTCTACTTCCGTCTCGTCAAAATGAACGAGGTAGGAGGCCACGATATCCTGCACCTTTTGATCCGCTTGCTCGTAGATGCTGCGCCCGAGCTCCGTCAAGGAGAGCACGACGAGACGCCGGTCCTCTTCGTCGCGTGTTCGCACGATGAAGCCCCGGTCCACGAGGCGCGTGATGATGGCGGTAATGGAGCTTTTCACGACCTTGAAAATGTCGGCGAGATCGGTGGAGGTGCAACTGCCGCGTTGGTGAATCACGCACAGAATTTGAAATTGCTCTGGCGTTAATTGCTCTGGAATGGCCTCGCCAATCTCGTTAAACAAATGCTTCATGACGGTAAATTCGGCGTTAATGTATCGATTGATTAATGACTTCGGATCCCGGTTCACGCTCCTCATCCCCTCTTTGTCCAAATGGTTCACTAGTCGAACTATTCGATGATAGAACTATCATAAAATGAGCCAAACTCCTTTGTCAAATCGATCCAGACGGATGTTGATTTTCCTCTTGGGAAGCTTCGTGATCAAAAGCGGACTTCCTGTAAAGATAAAAAGACGCGATCATTGTCATATGGTGTATAATAATGAGGAAGAATGTGAGGTGAACAGGAGATGGCTCTTCATATTGTGCTCGTGGAACCGGAAATTCCAGCCAACACGGGAAATATCGCGCGTACGTGCGCTGCAACGGGAACGCATCTGCACTTGGTCCGGCCGCTCGGCTTCCGTACGGACGATGCCACGTTGAAACGGGCCGGTCTTGATTATTGGTACGCGGTAACGATCGATTACCATGACTCGTTCCAAGAGTTGAAGGACAAATACGCGGATGCGCGTTTTTTTTATGCCACGACGAAGGCAGACAAACGGTACAGTGACTTTCAGTTCCGTGACGGCGATTTCTTCGTGTTCGGCAAAGAAACGAAGGGGCTGCCCCCGGAAATTATCGAGGCGAACCGTGATACGTGCATGCGCATGCCGATGACGGATAAAGTGCGGTCGCTCAATCTATCCAATTCGGCGGCGATTATCGTATACGAAGCGCTGCGGCAGCTTAATTATCCTAATCTACAGTAAATCAGCGGGACCTTGTCCTTCCGTATGACGATATCTTTCAACCCATGCGGAAGGACGTCGGCCTGCGATGAAGGTCGCACTAAGCTATCGGATTATTTTACTATGCAGCTTGCAGGATTAGGTATTTTATACTAGATTCGATAAAACAAGTAAATGATGTTCGGACTCGATGCCACTGCCCTTTTTTGCTACTTAATACGTAATTACAAAAAATAATAAAAAACGAAACGAATTGACAAATTTCAGCAGGATTTTTGCTAGGTACATAGAAGTAGTAGTGGCAGAGTTTTCAAGGGTAAGCATGAGAATAGAAATACAAGAGAGGTGGAACTGATGAAACCTGCCGGTGTAGTCCGTAAAGTTGACCAATTGGGACGCATTGTTTTACCTAAATCACTGAGGAAGCGTTACCAGATGAACGAGGGGGATCCAGTCGAAATTTTAGTGCAAGGCGATCATATTATTTTAGAACGCTATCGTCCTAAATGCGTATTTTGCGGCTCAATGGATGGTGTGTCCGAATTTAAAGAGCGCTACATATGTTCGCAATGCATGAATGAAATGATGTACTTAGCACGGTAAAAAAGAGTAGGGAGCATCCTCATTCGGTGGTGCTCCTCTTTTTTTGTTATCGGATACACATGCGTTTACTTCGTCAGCTAGAAGACATAGGCGGTGCCAACGCAGTCTATTTTCGACCTCCGGACAATAAATGCTAGCTTCTGTCACACCGTCTATCCATCATGATCGAGCTTATGCAGCAGCTGTCAGGCATGGTCGTCCTCGTGCTGATTTCCAGTTCCCGTATCAGTCTGCGGTCCTATGCGCACAACAAAAAAACTTCCCAAGCAGGGAAGTTTCTTCGTCTTACAAACCATTTGTTTTGTCATCGTTGTAACCTGCCGTGAAGATGGCGGTCAAGAACAGTACGAAAACGAGCATGATAATCCAAAAAGTAACGGACATGATACGCACACCTCCAGTAACTGTTACTATTATAACCAAGACATGCCAAAAAGAAAATGGAAAAGGTGTGAATTTTGGCACGGTATGTAAGCGCATCACATGTTATACTTATTTGTTTTGTTCTATTTGAAGAATAAAAAGTGTGTCGGCAGCGGACGAAGCTCGCCATCTGACGGACTATTGACGACCCTTCCGTTAAAGACCAGAGTAGAGGAGCCGCCCCCGTCTAAGTTGTAGGCGTCAATGACGCCTAGGTTAGACAGCTTCTTCTGAAGTTCTTCGAGCGTTGCGCCTGAGCTTCCGTTCTCGTTATAGCCGTCGGTCACGAGGATGAGCAATTGGTCATCCTTATAGTTCCCGATGACGGTGCGCGGAGCACGGAGTGGTGAAGTCCGCCATTTCTCTGGAATGGTCAATTTCGCTCCGTTCTTCAGCAGAGCGGGAACGAAGGTCGCTCCGGATTGCGGATCCAAGGAATCCAATTCTGACTGATCCGAGAACTTGCCGCCGATAAGCCGTCCGACACTATCCAATCCGACAAAAGCCAAATCTTTGAAGGTCGGTTCGAACGAGCTTACATATTTGCCGTTCATAACGGTCGTTCCCAACGGATAGCGTTTGCCGCCTCCGTCGGCAAAGCCGCCTGCATTAATGCCAGCAACTGCCCCATAGCGGGTAACGGCATGCATCGTCGTCTCGGAGCCGCCATATTTATCGTATCCAAGCGTCAAGCGCATCGCCTTCGGATCCTTAAGCTTGATCTTCATTGCGTATCCGCGATAGGTTGGCTGATTGATCGCGAACAATTCGGCATGCAGCTTGTCACTGTTGACGCGCTCCTTCGGTGTTCCTAACCGGGAGGTGATGCGCCGATCATATATTTGCTCTGGACGCTTCGCTTGAGCGCTTGCCGTCTTGACCAGATCGTTCATCGTCGACGTTGTGCGTTGATAGAGCGTTGCCGTGCGGCGAACAGATTCTATCGTAAATTCCGCTGTCTTGCTGGCCTGATCCAAGCCGCCCACGAGCTTGGCCTGCTTCTCGTTCCATGCGGCTGGTTCCTCCAGCGGCTTCCATTCCAAATCCAGCGAAGCGGTCAAAGAGGAGGAGAGCATCCATATCATCATGCCCAGAAAAGGGGCGGTCATCAGCATGAACAGCCGATTGACTTGTTTTACTTGCAGCTTCATCTTATCCGCCTCACTTATTACTTAAGCAACTCCATTTTTTTCTGCAGCACGCTTAACTGTTTTTTCACTTCGTTCAATTGCGTATACAGCTTGTTGCTGTTATCGGTCTTGTTCGATGCGTTATCTTTCGTAAACGTGAGCAATTCATTGAACGATTCGACTTTGCTTTGCATCGCGTCCAACTTCTTGTTCAACTCGTTTAGTTGCTTCTCATACGATAACTTAACTTGTTGCAACTGGGCATCGGTCTGCTTCTGCAGATCCTGAAGCATGGTTGTCTTCATGTGGTTGCTATAAAAGTACGTAGCCGTCACGCCAATCGCTATCATGACTACCCAGAACAGAAGAAACCATTTGGCGCTTGCTCCGCTCGTCTTCGTCCGGGTGCGACGTGAGGTGTCGCTGTCCGTATTTACTGATGGCTGCATGTCTAATCACCTCGAATGAAGTCGATGGAATCTGAATAATACAATTTCAAAATAAATATTATATCATTCTAGCATGTATTCTAGCATTTTTCGCAAGAAAGATGCAAAATTCATACAAAAAAGTCATTGATGTTATAGTTGGGGTTCGATACAATCGGTATATATTTGTAGAAATATGTCGGTTAAGCTCGTCTTTTGGTCTAGTCAGGGGTGACAACTTGGGAAAGAAAGATAGACTTGCATATCATTCGAAAACGATTACTAAAATAGGCTTGGTCGCGCTTGTTGTTCTACAATGTTGGTTTATCCACGTAACGTTCTTGTATCCGCACCTGGGAATCAAGCTGGAGGTTCAGCAAGGGCAGTGGAGGATTGCCGGGTTTGATAACGAGAATATTTACATCAAACATACGATGCAGATAGGCGATACCATTCGTAGCATTAACGGCATACCACCAGAGGATTATCCGACAGTCCGTAGTTGGCACATAATCGAGCAAGCCGATTATATTGAAGTCGATCAACTGGGCGAGATCAAGCTCATTAATGTGGGACATGAACCGCGCCATCCGTACACGGACATTATTCCATTGGCCAGTGAGATTGTACTGCTGCTGCTAGCGGGGCTGGTATGGTGGAGGGATTCTTCGACGAAGACAATGAATATGCTATCTATACTCTTTGTCATTATGGGTACGGTATACATGAGTATCGGGGCTGCGCTGCGCGGTGATATTTGGGGGCAAATCACGATATCGAGCGTTGTGGTCCTGTTTCCGATCGTGCTATATCATTACTTGCTGCAATTTTTTCAAGAGAAAGCGGGCATCATCTGCTCCAAACGATGGCTTCAGATCTTATACAGCGTGGCACTGCTTCAGTTTGCGGTGAAATTCATTTATTTTCTTCCAGGTGACTTCTACTCCTTCTATGTTGTTGACAACGCTTTGAAAGAGCTCCTGTTCAGTGCCGGCCTCGGGTCGAACCTGTGCTGGTTTGCGTTCATGTCGTATCGGCACAAACGGCAATCGCCGCAATTATGCTCGGTTATCCGTTACATGTGGATCTGGATTTGCATTGCATTTGCGCCGCTTCTCTTTTTGTCTTATTTACCGATGATGTTGGGCTTTGAAATGTTGATACCATCTTTGCTGACAAGCTGGTTCGCGCTCACACTTCCATTGTGTTTCGTTTATTTGAACCAGTTTAAACAGTTGTCAGACATTGAGATGATTTTAAAACGAATGGTGTCCGTCGTCCTGATTGCGATGGTGCCGGGTGCGCTTATCGTCGGCTTGAACGCAGTGATTTTTGTCGAGCGTCATACTTTCATACATCACCTGTTCAGCTTTGGCTTTATCGTAATTATTCTGGCCATGCTGCTATATTCCTACCCGTTCTTTCATCGGAAATTAATTACGGCGATATATCCGGACAACGTCATGCTGAAGCAATCGCTCCAGCGGATTACGCAGCAGTTGAATGCGCTCGATACGATGGAAGCTTGGAGTCAAGCGATTCTGTGCGCGATGATCCAGACCTTGCAGGTGAAAGGTGCGGCAATCATCATTAAAAACCCGCATAACGATATCGAGTTGTATGCGGAAGGGGAACTGGACGTTCAAGAAATAGAGAGGAAGGTGCGTTCAGGCAAGTTGCAATCGGAGACGTCCTCTTGGTTCGAAGTGGAGCGGCATGACGCCTACGCGGCCCATCTGATGCTAACGAAGAAACAGAACGGGGACGAATTAAATATGGAAGAAAAAGAATGGGTGCGGCAGGTCATCAGCTATATGAATATCGGTATGAAAAAAGTAATGACGATTCAGAAGCTGAAGGAGCAGAATCAGCGATTAAAGCTGCATGCCAATCATGAGGCGTTGTCTTCCAAAGCTCCCGGCACGTGGATGGTCCACACATTGTTCGAATCACAGGAGCAGGGCTGGACGAAGCTGGCCAAATCGCTGCAGTGCAGTGTTATGCAGCCGCTGCATGAAGCAAGCCTTGAGTTGGAGGCGATGTATCGATCCGTTGGCCCTGATGAGTCTGCATCACTTCGGCAAGTCGGGCATCGCTTGGATGAGGTCAACATGAAGCTGCGTCATCTTTGCCTGTCATTGCAGCCGAAGCTAATATTAACGGCAGGGTTGAGCAATGCCATTCGACAGTATATTGAGCTGGAGTTCCAAGAATTGAAGGACCGCATCCATTTCGATGTAGACAATCAAGTGATGGTCGATGCGCAGCTCCCTTCGTTCAAGCTGCATCTATTCCGAATCGTACAGGAATTGCTGATGAATGCGCGGAAACACGCGTTTGCAGCGCACGTTCATCTGTCGCTTGCAGCTTCGGACGATCAAGTGGTCGTCTGTTATCAAGATGATGGCGTCGGGTTCGATCCGGATGTCGTGTTCAGCAGCGAGGAGAAAGTTCGAGGCTTGAAGCAGCTGCGGGCACGCGTGTTCATGCTGAAGGGAACGATGGACTGGAATGCGGCGCCAGGAGAAGGCGCCAGTGGGGAAATTCGGATTCCGTTCTCAGATGTGACGGTACTGCCCAACTCAGTGGAGGTACCCATACCATACGTAAGCGGCGGAAGTATCCGTTAACGATGACGTCGGTTGTTGCTAATGATACTTCCGAGCTTGTTGGCTCTAGTTCCTTTATATGCAAGAATGAACTGGGAGCGTCATCCATTTAACCCGTTGCATAAAAAATGCGATGGGTGTATGATTTTTGAAATAGGAAGGGGCGATAGACGGTGCAATACTCATTTTCAAAGCGCATTCAATCGGTTGAAAGCTCGGCTGTACGCGATATTTTGAAATTAACTCAAGGAAAGTCAATCATATCCTTTGCCGGAGGGCTTCCAGCTGAAGAATGGTTCCCTGTAGATGCGATTCGGAATGCTTCGGAGCGGGTATTCCGCCAAGGTCCGCAAGCGCTGCAATACGGCTTGACGGAAGGGACGTTGAGCCTGCGGGAGCGTCTGGCCGTCCGCTTGGGAAGCCAACGCAACATTCAGGCTGAAGCGGATGAATTGCTGATCACTTCGGGATCGCAGCAGGCGATAGACTTATTCACCAGAGCAATGCTTGATCCAGGGGATGTCGTACTCGTAGAGAATCCGACATACCTTGCTTGTCTGCAGGTGCTTGGAATGTACAATGCACGCGTCATTCCAGTGGAAAGCGATGATAAAGGCATGGTGCCTGAGGACTTGGCGGCCAAGCTGAAGCAGCATCAACCGAAATTCGTCTACGTCGTGCCGACCTTCGGCAATCCGACCGGCCGCGTCTGGAGCTTGGAACGGAGAGAAGCGCTGCTCCGCTTGTGCCGCGAACACGAAGTGTTAATTCTCGAAGACGATCCGTATGGAGACCTGCGCTTTACTTCCGATCGCGTGCCGAATATCGCGGCGCTGGAAGGACGGACGGATGATAGAATCGTCGCTTATACGAGCACATTCAGTAAGACGGTCGCACCGGGACTGCGTACCGGTTGGATTGTCGCCGACGAACGGATCATCCGTATGATGGCGCGTGCGAAGCAGTCTTCAGACCTCCATTCCAGTGTTCTGGATCAGCTTATCTTAAGCGAGATGCTGCTGCCGGAAGTGTTCAACCTAGACGACCATATTCACAAGCTCTCGGCGGTCTACAAAGAGCGGATGGAGACGATGGCGACAGAATTGCAAAAAGACATGTGGCGTGATACGAAATGGAATACGCCGCAGGGCGGCATGTTCTTCTGGGTTGAGCTGCCGGAGGGCTTGGATGCGCAGACCTTACTGAAATGTGCGGTGGAGAAGGGCGTTGCCTTCGTACCGGGCACATCCTTCTATGCTGGAGAGCCGAAGCGCAACACGATGCGCCTGAACTTCTCATTCGCCCAGCCCGAGACTATCCGTACCGGGATGGAGCGGCTGACTGAAGCGGTATCTGAATTTTTCGGCCGTTACTCAAGCGTATAATGCGTATGACTATGTGCAAGCGGACGTATCGTACCGTACGCTTGCACTGGCACCTGTCTAACATGGTGACAAGCCAGGTAGCCGCGCTATAATGTGAGCATAACGTGTCAATGCTTCTTGCCCATCAGGGGTTAAGGCATACACGCCGTGGTTGACCCTGACGAACCAGCCGTAATAATTGCGCTGCAAGATGGCAGCCGCCTCACCGACCCCAGTGCGGTCGCGAACGATGGATGCCTTCATGGCGCCATCCCGCAGTGCGGCGCCTACGCGGAGCGCCTTCTCCCGATAAGCCGTCACGAGCGGCTGCTTCGTAATTCCGCCGACGTTGTAATCCCCGCTGCGCGCGGAAAATTCCCGTACAAGCTTGGCGGCACGCGTCTTGATCGGCTTCGTAGCCATATAGATGCCGTCATCGTTGCCTGGCTCGCACATGAGCTCCACGAACGGCGGCTTTCGTTTATAGAACGTGACCATGATGAGCCCGAGACCGAGCTTGCGGCACAGCTGCCGCAGCGCGCTGACGGGATGGCTCTTGCCTGTCACTTTCTTTTTCTCCACCGCTACATATACCTGTGAGGACAGCTTCAACCGCTCTAACCCCTGCAGCACAAGTGTAAGATTGAAGGAAGATTTCAATTCTACGATGACGGGCTCCTCATCTGCGGCGTCTGGCCTCAATGCAACGATATCGCAATGACGCACCTCGCTCCGCACCTCGTACCCTTGCGCCTCAAAATAAGCTTTGAGCGGCGCATACAGATCCGACTCTTTGCGGTTGCCCTTCTTGCGCTCGGTTTCCTGTTCTTCCATCGGAGCGGATGTATTCTGCTCGCGTATCATTTCTCCCTGAAGCTCATGTAAGGACACCATCGACCAATTCCCCCTTGCCCACTCACTCTTCAACCATCATTTTCAACCGATGAAATTCCCGTGCGATTGCTGTCTGCGGAACCATTATAACACGGCATGAGCACAGTCCGCCTTTCTCTGTGCCCAGCTCCAAAAATTCGTGATATTAAAGAGCTCGGTCCGCATAGGTATGTAATACACTATTTTTTTATCTGTTGTTGGCTTAAATAAGACAAAAGCCTAGTTGGTTGCGAAGGTGAATGCATACAACATAGAGAGACCATTTAAGAAGTGAGTGTTCAAAAAGGTCACTAACCCCAAGAACAGACAGAAAGATGTGGCGGCGATGGAGGGCTGTGTTGCAAATCGGGAGCATTGGAGGTTTAGAGGGATGGACATATTCAAACGGATTGCTGAGCACCGAGCCGAGAGCGAACGATTGGCCTGGACCGGATCATTTAAAGAATACGTCGAGTTGCTTCGTCACGATCCCGCACCAGCGATGACGGCTCATGCACGCGTGTATGAGATGATTGCCTCATACGGTGTGGAGGAAGTCGACGGGCATAAACGATATAAATTTTTTGAAAAAGAAATCTTCGGTCTGGATCGTGCGATTGAAAAATTAGTGGAAGAATACTTTCATTCTGCTGCGAAACGATTGGATGTGCGCAAGCGGATTCTACTCTTAATGGGTCCGGTAAGCGGCGGGAAATCAACGCTTGTCACGATATTAAAGCGGGGTCTCGAGCAGTTCTCGCGCACCGAACGTGGCGCAGTCTACGCGATTAAGGGATGCCCGATGCATGAAGAGGCTCTACATCTGATCCCGCATGAGCTAAGAGCGGATGTAGAGAAGGAGCTTGGCGTTCGTATCGAGGGCAACCTATGCCCATCCTGCCAGATGCGGCTCAAAACCGAATTCAATGGCGATATTGAGAGCGTGGAAGTGGAGCGGGTGCTGGTATCTGAGGAGAACCGCATCGGTGTCGGCACATTTAGCCCATCTGATCCGAAGTCGCAAGATATTGCTGATTTGACGGGCAGCATCGATTTCTCCACGATTACGGAATTCGGATCGGAATCCGATCCGCGCGCATACCGCTTCGACGGAGAGTTGAACAAGGCGAACCGGGGCTTGATGGAATTTCAAGAAATGTTGAAGTGTGACGAGAAGTTTCTGTGGAATTTGCTCTCACTAACGCAAGAGGGGAACTTCAAGGCAGGGCGGTTCGCGTTAATCTCGGCGGATGAAATGATCATTGCGCATACGAACGAATCCGAGTATAAGGCTTTTATTTCCAATAAGAAAAATGAAGCGCTGCAATCACGGATGATCGTGATGCCGATTCCGTACAATTTGAAGGTATCAGAGGAAGAAAAGATTTATTCGAAGCTTATCGGGCAGAGCGATATGAGCCATGTGCATATAGCGCCGCATGCGCTCAAGGCGGCTGCCATCTTCTCTATCTTGACCCGTCTGAAGGAGACGAAGAAGCAGGGCATGGACCTCGTCAAGAAGATGCGCATGTATGATGGCGAGGAAGTGGAGGGTTATAAAGAGAATGATTTGAAGGAAATGCAGAGCGAGTTCACGGAGGAAGGCATGTCCGGAGTGGATCCGCGTTATGTCATCAATCGCATCTCCAGTGCACTCATTAAGCAGGATTTGCAATGCATTAATGCATTGGATGTGCTGCGGGCGATGAAAGACGGCCTGGATCAGCACGCTTCGATTACGAAGGAAGAGCGGGAACGGTATCTCAATTTTATTTCCGTGGCGCGCAAGGAATACGACAATCTGGCTAAGAAGGAAGTGCAGAAGGCGTTCGTCTATTCGTTCGAGGAGTCGGCGAAGACGTTGTTCGAGAACTATTTAGACAACATTGAGGCATTTTGCAACTGGAAAAAGATCCGCGACCCGCTGACCGACGATGAGATGGAGCCGGACGAGAGGCTAATGCGCTCCATTGAGGAGCAAATCGGAGTGTCGGAAAATGCGAAGAAAGCGTTCCGTGAGGAAATTTTGATTCGTCTGTCGTCCTATTCTCGCAAAGGTCGAAAATTCGATTACAACAGCCATGATCGGCTGCGTGAAGCGGTCGAGAAGAAGCTGTTCGCTGATCTGAAGGACATCGTCAAGATTACCACATCGACGAAGACGCCGGACGAGAACCAACTGAAGCGTATTAACGAGGTGTCGGCCCGCCTTATGGAGGGGCATGGTTATTGCCCGGTATGCGCGAACGAACTGCTTCGCTATGTGGGCAGTCTGCTGAACCGTTAGCAAGCAAAACATGACGCAGTATGATCCCCTCGATTCAGAGGGGATTTTTTTGCTCCCGTTTCTCAAATCATGGCATGAAGCGGCTGATATAATGCCAGTATGATCACAGAGACTTGCTCTCTTTTGCCTATCGTTGATGGGGGTGAAGTGACGACCGGAACATGATACGATAGAAGCGTGCCGCGTATGTAAGCGGATTGAAAATAAGCCTAATTAAATTTCGACAACATTCGACATTTTGGTGTATAAATTTGTTGAATTATGTTGAAAATTGTTCACAATTTAACCACCACTCCTTTGCCACTTTATGCGTAAATGAATAGTGGAGGGAGTGGAGAGATATGGAAACCACAATACAGAAATATGCGAACAGCCAATCGCATGAAATGGGTAAGCTTCGGAGGCGGCACCGCATCAGGCTGCGCAAGCAGGGTGAACTATCTACAGGCAGTGTCTACACCGATTGTTCGGCCCCATTCTATGTGACGGAGATCGAACCATGGGAACGGGAAGAACGTTGCCGCTTGACGGCGGAAGAATGTATTATGGACGATCAATACTACTACGTTCACGGAAGTCTGACGGTCCCGTTCCGCAATGGCCGCGGACAGGTAAGCTGGGATGTCTGGGTGTTGATCAATCCGGAACATGTGTTACACGGAACGAAGAAGGACGTGCATTCCAAGCCTGAACAGGTGAAGGGGAGACTGTCGTCAGCCATACCGGGATATCCAGATACGCTTGCTTTACCCGTGCAGGTGACGTTCCATGCCAAATCGGCAACGCCTGAAATCAGTCTGGGGGAGACGGAGCACCCGTTGTATGAAGAACAGGAGCAAGGAATTACGTTTCAACGGTGGCTGGAATTACGTCCTCTGCATGTCAGCTATCATCGTTATACGGATGCGCAATAGATTGAAATACTCCATGAATGACTTCTTTAGCTATCATCAAATATTCCGCATGTGGAATATGGGCTTCACGGACAACCACACCCGTACATGCAACAAGGCACCCCGCCGATAGGACGAGGTGCCTTTGTTCATTGGATGGGAACGTTGCACATAATTTATTGCGGCTGCTGCTTACCCAAATACAGTGCGGCGATGAAGCCAATGATCAAGGTGAGCAGGCTGACGATGAGCGAGACCCAAGACCCTTGCAGTCCTGGATAAACAACGCCAAGCGAGCCGACGACCATCCCAATTATGATTGCGTACATAATGACCGGAAAGCTGGTCAGCAAATAGCGGATAAATTTGCTGCTCACGATAAATCCGACGATAACCCCGCTTCCGATTACCGCGATAAGTGGAATATCCAAGCTAGACAAGGCGTGGATCGCCGTCGGATACGCTCCAAGGAGCAGCAGGACGAATGAGCCGCTAATGCCTGGCAGAATCATGGCCATGCTTCCGAGCCAACCCGCAAAGAATAGGAATATGCCGGAGGATAGCGACAGCTCGATTACCGGACTGTGGTCTTCCGGTTTGAAGAAGCCCGTACAGGCGACCGCTGCGGCTGCTATAAGCAATATGACGTAATGGACAGGCTTGAAATTGCGAGATCCATCCGCTTCCTTCCATAAGAACGGAAGAATACCAAGAATAAGTCCCAGAAAGAAAAAGAAGGTCGGCTGTGGATGTTCAGCTAGCAGCCACTTCATCACTTTACTAAGAAGCAATAGCGCAGCGCCTACCCCGATTCCTAGCGGAATGAGAAATCCAAGATGCTTCTTCCACTCCCTGCTGAAAAATCCGCTAATAGCCGCAATTAATCTCTCGTAAAATCCAAGAATGACGGCAATGGTGCCCCCGCTCACTCCAGGAATAAGATCACTCGTGCCGATGAGCACCCCGCGAAATATATTTTTCCACTCAAACACATTTCTATCTCCTTTTCTACTTTCTCTTCTACTCTATGAAATCACATCCATTGTACAATCAATTCTCCTCCAAGTTCAAATATCTGCGGATTATTATTAAAAATTAACTTGAGTAAATTAATTAACTTGAGTATGCTTAAGTTAGATTAAGTTGTGCGAAAGGAGATGAATATGGAGAACATTTCACTCAGAGAACGCAAGAAAGCGAAGACGAAGCTGGCGCTCTATGAAGCGAGTTTAGAATTAATCGTTCACCAACCATTTCGCGACATGAAAGTGGAGGACATCTGCGCCCGTGCTGAAGTGTCGAAGGTAACATTCTTTAAGTGCTTTCCACAGAAAGAGGATATTCTCATCTACTACATGTGCGTCTGGCTGACGGGCCGCTGGCTCGAAATCGAGAAGCGCGGGCTGCGCGGATGGGAGACGGCTGAGCATTTGTTCGCCAGCGTTGCGACTGAGGATCAGAGAAGACCCGGCATGATGCTGCGGCTCATCGGACTGCTAGCGGAAGCGAAGATGCACCCGTGCATGCCTACGTTGAGCGATGCGGAAATTTCCCTCTTGTTCCCTGAAGAGAAGAGGCAGGCGAGAGCGGTGGACCCGCGGATGGATGTATTGATGGAGCGTATCGTGGAAGAGGCGAGGGCGGATGGACAGGCGAATACCGAACTCAGCGTCGAGCAGATGACGGCGATGTTGTTTACGATTTTTTATGGCGCGTATTTGACGGCCCATATTATGCAACGCCGTGATATTGTGCGCTGTTATGAGGAACATCTTAATATATTGAAGAAATGAGAGTGTGAGAGGATGAAGGTGAAGCTTGGCCGTTATGCGGCCCAAATGGATGGACCGTTCGTCGTCTTCATTATCGGAATGCGGATAAACCGGCTGTTTGCCTTTCGAAAATGGGTGCCCGTATTTCGAGCGATGCCGCGTATGATGAAGGAATTATACCAAGATAAGGAGCATGGATTTCTGCATGCTGAGTATTACATCGGGCGTAACGGACCGATGCTCATTCAGTATTGGCGTTCCTTCGAAGATCTGGAGCGCTATGCGAAGCAAGGATTCCATAAGGAGACGTGGCGCCAGTTCCATAAATCATATAAGGACGGCAGTGTTGGCGTATATCATGAAACATATCGGATGGAGCCGGGACATTATGAAGCGGTGTATAACCATATGCCGCCGACTGGACTCGGAAAAGCAGGAGAATTAATTCCGGCGGAAGGTGCGCATGATCGCGCGAGAGGACGAATGAACGCGTAACGGCGCGGATAAACCGAGATGGCGGAAATTATTTATTTCATGTGCATAAACATCCTACCTGTCTATCCATAATAACGATGAGTGCCGGGCGTAGTTCGGCCAAGTGAATAGCATAAGGAGGATATGGCATGACATACCAACAATTTCGGCAAAACAGTCAGGTTCCGTCTAGCGGTGCTGGGCTGTCTGGCGGTATCGTAGCTAGCACATACAGCGGCAACAACTCGGGTCCGTCCGGCAGCACGGCCAACCAAGGCGCGTACAACAACTTCAGTGGCCAAAGCGGCTA
>NZ_ALKF01000134.1:0-24707 GCF_000283315.1 Paenibacillus sp. OSY-SE
CGCATTACGAGTGCGTTGCTCTACCCCTGAGCTACACCAGCAGTTTAACAATGAAAAATTATATATAATTTTGCGGCAAGATGCAATACCTAGATCGTAATTTCTATATTTTGCATAATGATAAAGTGTATCTGCTGCAATCTATGCAAGCCGGAGCATTTCCTTCATATCCTCCTGCGCATTGCCAATGAGCTTTAAGCCGAACAGATCAGTTAGCACGTTCATTACGCCCTCTGAAATAAATTCCGGCGGCTTCGGCCCGATGCGGATATCACGGATGCCCAAGCTGAACAGGCCGAGTAAGATGGCGACCGCCTTCTGCTCGAACCACGACAGCACAATCGACACCGGCAGCTCATTCACGCTGCAGCCGAATGCGTCTGCGAGCGCTTGAGCAATCTTGACGGTGGAACCGGAATTGTTGCATTGGCCCAGATCGATGTACCGGGGAATGCCCGTATCCGCGACCGTTCCATATTCCACATCGTTGAAGCGGAATTTGCCGCAGGAAGTCGTGAGAATAACGGTATCGTTCGGTAAGGACGTCGCCAATTCACGGTAATATTCGCCGCCTTTGCCCGGCGCATCGCAGCCTGCGATGACGAAGAAATGCTTGATCTTCCCATCCTTGACCGCCTGGATAATTTCCGGCGCAAGCCCAAGCACCGTCTCGTGATGATACCCCGTCGTCAAGGTTTGTACGCTGTCCACGTCCGCCGCAGGCAGCGCAAGCGCCCGATCGATGAGCGGCGTGAAGTCGTCGTTTACGATTTTGGCCACTCCTTCGAGCCCAGCCACCTCATAGGAGAAGAACCGATCGGCATACGTGCCTTTGATCGGCATGACACAATTGGTTGTAGCCAAAATAGCGCCCGGATATTGCTCGAACAGACGGCGTTGATCGTACCACGCTTTACCGATGTTGCCTTTCAAATGCGGATATTTTTTCAACGCTGGGTACCCGTGTGCCGGGAGCATCTCAGAATGAGTGTAAATGTTGATGCCTCTGCCCTCCGTCTGCTTCAGCAGTTCCTCCAGCGCATACAAGTTATGTCCCGTCACGACGATAGACTTGCCCTCAATCTTGTTCTGCGGGACGGTAACCGGTTCAGGAATGCCGAAATGCCCAGTGTGAGCCCGGTCCAGCACATCCATAATGCGTATGGCTGCGCCTCCTACCTTCATCGCCATATCGAGATGCTCCTGCACATTGAAGTTAGAGTTGGTCAACGTCATATAGAGCGCTTCATGCGTAATCCCGTCAACCTCCTCATCGATATAGCCAAGCTGTCGCGCATGCGTCGCGTAAGCCGCGATGCCTTTCAAAGCAAACACAATCGTATCCTGAAGACTTGCAATCGTTTCATCCTTGCCGCACACTCCGACGACCTTGCAGCCGCCCGTAGGCGTCTGTTCGCATTGATGACAGAACATTCGCGCTTCCCCCTGTCAAAATGGATTTCTGACTCCAACATACTAAATATGGAAGTCCCGTCGTGTGAGCACGATCACAAAAAAGATGAACAATTTAGCACGGAATCCCCGGATTCTCTATACAGGCATACCGTTACTCTTATTTTTGAATAGTCAGTCCTCCAATTCGAATGCGGCTGCTCCATTGAACCGGATATTCCTTCTCCAAGCTACTCCAATTCCGACATAATTGCTGCGACCATCTTCTCTAACGCTGCCTGATCGTCTTCGTTGAATCGATCTGTCAGCGGGCTGTCAATATCAAGCACGCCGACCAACTTGCCATCCTTCACCATTGGGACGACGATTTCGGAACGAGAAGCCGCATCACATGCGATGTGGCCTGCAAAAGCATGCACGTCGGGAACAATGAGCGTGCGCTGTTCCTTGGCCGCCGTGCCGCAGACACCGCGCCCAAGCGGAATGCGTACACACGCAGGCATACCTTGAAAGGGTCCGAGCACAAGTTCACCTTTTGCCACGTCCATCAGATAGAACCCTGCCCAATTAATATTCTTCAAGCCTTGCCAGAGCAAAGCCGATGCGTTCGCCAAGTTCGCAATGAGATTCGGTTCCCCATCAATCAATGCGGATAATTGCTGTGTTATTACCGGATAGTCCTTCTCTATGCTCCCGGTATACATTGTTGGTGCAAACATGTGTCCAACGCCTCCTCATTGCTTGTCATGCTGTTCCATAGATAGATTATAGACGTATCATATCACAAGAGATGCCTCCGGCGAATAGCTGACTCGCACGGAGATGACACAAAACTATTCATAGCTTTATCGATATGTCCCTCACTATAATGAAAGTAATAGGAGCAAGGACAGGAGGCATCTCTCATGTTAACGAACACGTTTACGTTTACCGATCCACAGCGTGTCCATGTGTATGTGTATTGCTGGACGCCAGAGAATGCGAATGAAGCGAAGGGAGTCGTGCAGATAGCGCACGGCATGACGGAAACGGCGCGACGCTACGAACAATTCGCCGAAGCGCTCACTTCTGCTGGATATATCGTATACGCTAACGACCATCGAGGTCATGGGAAGACTGTGGCTTGCGAAGAAGATTTAGGCTATGTCGGTGAAGACGGCTTCAACTGGATGGTGCGCAACATGGTTCAACTGACTGAAATTATTCAAAAAAACCATGAGCAGCTGCCAATCTACTTATTTGCCCACAGCATGGGCTCTTTTCTCGCGCAACAATACATATCGGAGCATGCAAGTCATATCAACGGCGTCATTCTATGCGGCAGCAACGGGCCACGCGGCCCAGAACTATTGGCAGGCGTCGGGGTGGCTAATCTGCTATCCGGCGTACGCGGCTCACGCCACCGCAGTTCATTTATCGACAAGATGGCCTTTGGAGCCTATAACCGCAAATTCAACCCTAACCGCACACCATATGACTGGCTAAGCCGGGACGAAAAAGAAGTCGATAAATATATTGCCGATCCGCATTGCGGCTTCTTAAGCACGGTCGGCTTCTATCGGGACTTCTTCAAGCTGCTGCGACATATACATCGACCGGAAACGATGGAGCGAATTCCAAAGGGACTGCCTATCTTCCTCATAGCAGGAGATGCCGATCCAGTAGGCATGTACGGCAAAGGTGTGCACAATCTGGCGGACCTCTATCGCCGCATCAATCTGAAGCACGTCGAATGCACACTATACCCGGACGCGCGCCATGAATTGCTAAACGAGACAAACCGCGAAGAAGTAACGGCAGACTGCATCGATTGGCTGGACCGTGTCGTACAAAACCACGGACAGCAGCAGCTCGAATAACTGCATCGTAAAGCATAAACAGCAAAAACGCAGTGCATACAGCTGTCCTATTTGTTTCATGCATACATGCAGGGGTATAATGGGATTGGAACAATAACCATGAACATATGGAGGGATTTTCCATGCCCCGTTTATTTGAACCATTAACTTTACGCGGTATGACGATACCGAATCGAATTGTGATGTCACCAATGTGTATGTACGCTTGCACCGAAGAGGACGGCAAGGTGAACGATTGGCATCTCGTTCACTATACGTCCCGGGCAGTCGGTCAAGTCGGACTGATTATGGTAGAAGCGACAGCCGTCACACCGGAGGGACGCATCAGTGCGCAGGATTTGGGCATATGGAGCGACGAGCATGTCGAGGGACTGCGTCGATTGACCGACATGGTTCATGCCCATGGCAGCACAATCGGCATTCAGCTCGCCCACGCAGGACGCAAGGCGACCGTGCCGGGCTTAATTGCGCCTTCTGCCATTCCGTTCAGCGAGGATTATGCACTGCCGGAAGAAATGACACAGGAGGATATACGGCGGACGATTAAAGCATTTGCGGATGCGGCGCGGCGCGCCGAGGAAGCCGGATTCGACATCATCGAGATTCATGGCGCGCACGGGTATTTGATTAATCAGTTCCTGTCCCCGCTCACGAATCAACGGATGGACGGTTATGGCGGCAGTGCAGAAGGCCGATACCGCTTCTTAAGCGAAATTATTGATACGATACGCATGACATGGAACAAGCCGCTCTTCGTGCGAATTTCCGCGAATGAGTATGCAGACGGCGGCAACGCCCTTGAGGCATACATCGACTATGCCCGACGCATGAAGGATCAGGGCGTCGACTTAATCGATTGCAGTTCTGGCGCAGTCGTTCCGCATCCAATCGACGTATTCCCAGGGTACCAGATTCCGTACGCGCATGCCATTCGCCAATCGGCGGGTATTGCCACAGGTGCCGTCGGGCTCATTACTGAGCCTGCACAGGCTGAAGAGATCGTGCATAACGATCGGGCGGATCTCGTGTTCCTCGGACGCGAGCTGCTTCGCAATCCGTATTGGCCGCGACACGCCGCTCAGGTTCTGCGGGCCAAGCTTGCAGCTCCGAAATCGTATCAACGCAGTTGGTAAGCAGCCGTTGCTATTAAAGTGATGAACAGCATGCATTGCGCGTTAAATTATGGAATCAAAGACGAAGGGCGGCCTATGGCCGCCCTCTTTTGTATGCGATATCGTACTAATAGACGTACCTTCTAATGGTTCGTCAGAACATACGGCCCTTCAACCTAGATTGCTTGACTGCCACAGCAAGCTGATGTCACTACATGTTTTTGACGGTCTTGACGATGTCCGCTCCAATTCCCAGCTTATAGCCCTGAGATTGATAGCGAATTCGATATTGTTGATCCACAATGAGAACGAGCGGATACTCTTGGCCGTTCCATTCCGTTATGGAGGGTTGAATGGCTTGCAAGCACGCTCCCTCCGCATCCTCATCGTAAGACGTGCGTATAGGCAAGCCTTCCATGTTGAATTCACCACGGTTCCGCTGCTCTTCAACCATCAGAGCAATCCGACCGCCCCACTCATCCAGCTCCGACTTCAGCTCGCGCAGCTCGCGAGCAATGTGCTTCGAAGGCTCCCGTTCCGGATCAAGCCACGCCAGCACGAGGCCTTGCTGCGGAATCTCGAGTGCTGCAGCTTCCGTGATTACTCTCCATTGTTCTTCGGTCACCGTTCCGAGCACCGGAACGTGCACCTCTTCCTTGCGGAACACGATCGGCACCAAGGCTACATCTCCGACCGGTACCGTGAAGCAGGACAGGCGGACCAACACAGTTCCGTCCGACAGGCGCGTACCCGTCGTCAGCCGGTACTCCCCGCTCATGACCTCAATTGGCTTATCGTATACGTCCTTCTCCCCGAACGGGAATGTGAGCGTTCGATAAACACCATTTTCGAGCCGCGCAATCGTAAAGTTCTGATAATATGCTGCCTCTTGTTCGCCCTCGTTGTCACTGCGGCTGAATTGAATACAGCCACCCGCCGCTTCTACCGGGGCAGCACCCGCTTCCTGACGTTCAGTATGGAAGCTCGCATCATGCCATTCACCTGCTTGCCAATATTGCGGAAGGGCGTTGAGCGGCTCTAGACGAGCTGGAATCCCCAAGCTTCTCGCCATTGCGACGAAGCAGATATCGCGACTCAATCGATCGGCGCATTTCAATGCAAAGGTGCCCTCCGGTGCCGCCATGCCCGTATATCTGTCCAGATCGTTAACGATCTTGATCTCTTGTGCCAGCCGCTCCGCCAAGGCCTGTGGCTTCTCCGTGTACAACACTTTATCCGCATCGGAAATCTCCTGTTGGAAAAACGTACGGTAAGGCGCAATCATCTCGAAATGAACCCGCGGACAAAGCACATAAGGCACAAACAGTGATTCCTCCATTGCGCGATCACGATATGGGAGCGCCCCTTCCAAATGATCGACCAAGGACGGAACCATCGTGTCTTGCAGGTCCTTCTCGCGCAGCGACTCCAACAGCTTGAGCGCCCATTCACCATGACGAGGCGTCTGTTCCTGTAGGAACGAAGCGATTTCAGGACTGTTTCCCCTTGCTGTCTGCAAAATCTTCCACACCCGTTCAGCCGGCAGCCCCAATTCTTGAGCAAGCGCTTCGGCCTGTTCAGCATTCCAGAACGTATCTACGAACGCTGCGCGTGTCGCAGTACCGTGCTGCACCCGGTTGTCGTTGCTGTGACGTTCTTCGTCCGTCATCATGTCATCGCTCTTATCCGGGATTTCAGGCGGCGGCACCATGTCCCAATCCAGTGCTCCCGCATGATCCAGATTCGATTCAATTGCAACCTCGAACACATCCGCCTCACCGACCGAGATTTTTCGATAACTGTATCCTTGATCGTTCCGAACATGAATAAGCAAATCTCCATATCCCGTCGTGAACTTGACTACCCCATTTTCATCCGTTGGCAATGTCGAGACAGAGTAGAACTCAGCAAAATTATACATTTGAAAATGCACTTCGGCTGGTGTCGGCTTCCCTTTTTCATTAACGACCTTAATCGTTATCGTTTTATGAAGAGCGTAATTGCCGAGAAGATTGATTTCCGTATACCAAGGATGATTCGAGCACGTTTCTTCTGGCCCGTTATAATCGGCGGACACGCGCGTATTGACGAGCATAGCCCGGCGCGAAGGGGCCTTGAACCAGCCTTCATTCAAACGTCCTTCCGGTTCACAGGCGCCGAGGAAATACCATTCTCCATCCGCCCATGCCTCGACCCACGCGTGGTTCGAATCGCAATGGGCCCAACGCGGCGTATAGCATTGGCGTGCCGGAATTCCCAAACTGCGCAGCGCGGCGACGGCAAGTGTCGATTGTTCTCCGCAGCGGCCCAGTGCCGTTCGCATCAAATTCAGCGGCGAGACGGTGCGTTGGTCCGTTCCGACATAAGTCGCCTTTTCATGACACCAGTAGTTCGTTTCCAGAATAGCATCCTTCATAGACTTGTCTTTGACGCGGCCATACAGCTCGTGGAAGATGACTTCCCGGTTGCCGTCGATATTCTCGTTATTCACACGGTAAGGCAGTACAAAATTCATGAACATGTAATCTGGAATCCGGCTTCCCCAAGGTACTAGTTCACGTGTCTGCAGGGTGCGGCGCACATGCGCCAGGAAGAATTCACCGTCATAATCCGCCAGGTCGTGAAGCGGCATATACGCATATAGAAACTTCAACAGGACGCGCTCTTCATCTGTCAGCGCTTGCTCGAAAACACCGAACAACTCCCGTTCCCGGTGCTTGGCCAAGTTCCGTTTATATTGAAACTTTTCTTCGATATGTTGAAGCAATTGTTCATCTATCGTGCTTGTCATCATTTAATTCACCAGCCTCATACGTAAAATGTCAATCATGACAATATCCGTTCAACCATAGGCAGCAACACGCCAGCTCTATGCAAGCCTCGTTATTCGTGCCACACTTTCCCGTCTTCCTGAATCCGAATCCACCGCTGACGGTCATGTGAACGCGCGGAAATTTGGAACATACCGCCCGTCGTCTCTATAATCGGATCGATGCTCCACGCATCGTCATGCTTCAGAACCGCAAAATCATTGCAGTAGCATCCATGTTCCTCAAAATGCTGCCGCTCCCGGTAGTAAAGCTTGCGCAGCTCCCATTTAATAAGCTCGTCCTTTGGCATTTCGAACTCTAGTGGCTCATCAGCAAACTGAACGAATCCCCACAGCTCAGGATAATGCATATTAATAATTCCTTGCGGGCTCCACACCCAGTTATCTTCCGGGTACGGGGCATTCGTCTCCGGATTGAGCGTCTTCACATACTTCCCGTCCTTGACCTCAGCTCTCCACTCGACACGTGAGAAATTGATGCGCCAATACTCCCCGTGACGCGGCTTCCGTCCCTCTGGCGCACATTCTTTCAGCACGCTCCAAGGCATGGCAACCTCGACGCTCCAACCTCGGTTGTCCGCATCGGGATTGTTGACCTCCCCATCGATGTGCACCGCGGTCTTGATGCCTCTGATATCCCAAGAGTTAATAGGCGGTCCTCCGTCCCGATAAGGCTTCGGCAGCAGCAGATCCCATATCGTATTGAAGGCATTCATCTCGAACTCATAATAGTTATGGGTATCTCCATCAGGATCGATGAAGATCTCAAAATCGTTATCGTAAAAAATGACAGAATCCCGCTCCGTCAACGTCGCCCAGATCTGATCCTCTTCCATATCAGCGCCGAAATACAAATACTCGTCATCCCATAGCATTTTCACGCGGGTCCGCTTGTTCGGCAACGGTTTCAAATCTCCTTCGATGTCGACAAAGTCATCGGTCCAAGGGGCTTGCTCCCAGAACGGCTTGTTCAGCCGTCCATCCAATTCCAATGGCTCCGTGGCTCGCCGGCATACATAATGCTTCGGCATGAACGCCGTTATGGGCTCGGGTACACCGCTTCTATCCATCGCTAAATCCTCCTCAAGGCTGAATAAATGTGATGTGTTGGAGAAAAAAATATTGCTAATTCACCTTAATACTAGATGGATATGAAAGCATATTCAATAGAATGAGGCACATTTCCAGAAAAAAAGTTATCGATAGCTCAAATTGTAAAAAGCATACACTCTTCACAATATGATGAACCGTACTCATCAGCAGGTTATTCCTTATTTCGATCGACAGCTAGTAAATTTCCAGATTATCATTCCTGCCCGGAGCCTCTCGAATCCAAGAATCCAAGGGCTGTTCTCATCCCCCATACTGTGCTTTCCAGAGACATACTATCACTATAGCAGCCCTTATTACTACTCTCCCAATCACTCAGAACGTCGAGTACTTTCAAATTAAGCGCCCCTGTCGATAGAGCATCCGGTAAAAAAGATAGCAATAAAGTGATAATTCCTTGAAATGGGAACTTTTGTTTGTTATAATGAATAAAAGAACGTATGTTCTTATTTCGTCTAAGGGGGATGTCTTTATGGATGCGTGGCTATCTGTCGACACATTGGAGGAACTGCAGCGTTATTTTTCTACGGAATCTTCGTGTGTGCCCTTCCTGTTTCAGTTGAAGTGGCCGCAAGGTTTTGCATGCCCGCGCTGTCGGCATCCCCATGCCTATGTCATCCGTACACGGCGGCTTCCTCTATATGAGTGCCGCGCTTGCAGCCATCAAACCTCACTGACTGCTGGCACGGTTTTGGAGGGCAGCCGGACTTCCCTACGCAAATGGATTTCTGCGTTTTGGCTCGTTTCCCATACCGATGCCGATAATGGGATAAACGCCGTTAAGCTGAGCTCTCTCATCGAGGTGACGTACAAGACCGCTTGGTCTATGCTGCACAAGATCAGAGCAGCCATGAGCCATGGCGAAGCCAATCGGGTGCTTGAAGGCGAAGTTCATGGCTTCGTCGCTTTTTATGGCCATTCATATCGCTCGAGGACAGACCTAACAGACATTCATCCCCGGGAATATCCCCTCATCATTGCCGAATCCCTCACTCCAGACGGACAGGCTATGGGCGTGAAGATGAAGCTTGTAGAGCGGGATCACGTTTCTCACAAAATGCTGCTGCGTTCTGCATGTGACCACTTTATTGATCTTCATGTCTCGCAGAGTGCTTCCACGATATCTCTCATTAGGCAGCCGTTTCGGGTTCATCGCGGCGGACGCCTCTATAATACATTCAACCGAGCACGACGCTGGATGAATAGGACGTTTCACGGGATAGGGATTACGTATCTGCAGAAGTACTTGGATGAATTTTGTTTTCGCCAAAATGCGGCTGCCTGCCTTACATCCGTATGGGAGCAGTTATTGCACTTGTGCATGTCTTTTTCCTCTGCCCACAAGCCTGGTCTCTCCTTCTATCACACTAACCACCGTGTTGCTGCATAAATGATATCTGGACGAATTTGGCTATAGAATGTAACCCAAATGCAATTATACCGACTTCGATCGCAGCAGAGTGTCTGCCCTATGTGCGCGGTTAATTGATCGTCTAATCATGCGATATTTCATGAGCTTATACATTCATAGCGTATCATGTGTTCATGTCATGCAATACATATCACATTTATTTGTGTGCTTATGTCATGCAGTACATGTCACATTTATTTGCGTGCATAGAAAATGCTCATTCAGTATGCAATTCCATTCTTCACATCGTAATCTAATCGGATTCACATTCATAAAAGCGGGATTCGATCAATCACTCCTGTAACGCACCTGAGCTAATGGGAGAATGGTACTAAGCACTTATTGCTAAGGTTATCTCTACGATAATGAAGCAATCATAATATAAAAAAGCCCCGGTGTTGTCCGGGACTCTGCGCAACAAACTACACAGGCTATAGAGCTTAATGAGCTACATAGATTGCATGGGATGAACCGACCCGGCCTTAATTAGGGTCACATAGATTCGTTCATGCTCTACCGGTTCATCCGTAATTAATTTCAACAGCTGCTCGGAGGCGAGCGCCCCCCATTTGCGCTTGGAATAATCAATCGTAGCGAGACGCGGCTGCACGAATTGTGACAGCTCCATATTATCGAATCCGATGACGTGAATATGCTCGCCAATCCGATAAGACGAATCCTTCACCACATTGTATAATCCGATGGCCATTTCGTCATTAAGGCAGAACACGGCCACAGGCTCCGTATATTCTTTTATAATCTGTTGTGCTGCTTCTTCTCCACCAGTTTTGTCGAAATTGCCTTGGATTTCAATATATTCGATGGACTGATCCCTTTCATCCGATTCGAGAGGCTGGTTCCGTTCGATCGTTTGCTTTGCAGCCTGCAGACGTTGATTGGAATCGAACGATCCCTGAGGTCCCGTCACGACGTAAATTTTCCGATAGCCTTCCTCAATGAGGTATTCCATGGCCAACGTGGCTCCCGCTTTGTTATCAAGCAGCACCTGGTTCACATTCGGGTGGTCCAACTCCCGGTCCAGTACGACCAACTTATGTCCACGATCAGCATATTGCAGCAGTTCCTCACTGGAGAATGACGCGTCCAGCACAATCGCGCCATCAATTGTCCGTTCCGGCAGCAGTCGATGAGACTGGGAGCCACTGCATACAATCAGGTCATAGCCTTTCTTATTCAGCACTTCCTTCATTCCTTGCAGCAATTGACCGTAAAACGCCCCGTCAAAGTCCGTCAAAAAGGCGCCGATGATTTTCGTTTCCCTCTTCTTCAGCGTTCTTGCCGCGGCATTCGGAACATAATTTAACTCTTTGGCTACAGCTAGTATTTTGCTGCTCGTCTCTTCCGTCACTTTGGGGCTCCCGTTCAAAGCATAAGATACTGTCGAGATTGAAACCCCGGCTTTCTTGGCGATATCTTTAATACTGACCACAGCACTCGCTCCTATCGTTCACTCCATCATTTCCCTTACTATAACAAATCATGCGGCGACCCCGAAAGATCGCCGCGCATTCGATTACATATCTATAACAATGACATTATGTTGATCGGTGAGATATTTGTCTAACTCTTGCCGATCGATACGCACGCCTCCCTGACGGTAACGGTTCGCTGTCGTTGTTGTCTTGGCTTCCTGTCCATTGATGATGATACGGCTGACAGACCGACCGCTAAGGTGATATTCAAATTGAATGGAGCGTCCCATCATCGTAAAATCGAACCGGACTCCGTCCAAATTCAATGGAAGTACCGGATCGATGACGAGATCTCCGCCTTCTTGACGTATTCCGAGGCAATTTGAAATGAGCTGATTCATGTAAATCCCCGGGCCACTGGAGTAAATTCTCCATCCGCCTTTGACCGGAACAGTTCCTTGCCGCAGCTCGTCGAACCGGCGGTGGGCATCATAGCGGGAGTTGAACTTACCGTCTGAGCTGCTGAAGTAAGCATTGCTTTGTCTCAGTTCGGCATTCGGCACGACATCCCGGAGCCCGATCGGATTAATCATCTGCAGTCCATTCCACGCCTCGTCCACCTTGCCAAGCTTGGCCATCGCCTCGACATAACGAATGTGGGCGTGAACATATTGCAAGCCGACTTCTCGGCCGAAGTTGGCCGCCTGCTCTGCACGCTTAAAATGGATGCTGACGCCGCCTTCATATTGGGCAGGCCGATTCATTAAGCGGACGCCGTCCGGACAGAACAATTCTCTCTTAATTAATTGATAATGGGCTTCTGCCTGTTCTTCGGTCAGCAACTCGCTAATCATGCTGCGCGTCATGGGAAGCAGCCGGTATTGAATGCCGGTTTTCTTATCCGATGGATGCAGCATCAGTTCCGCCTTGCCCGGTTCTTCCATATAGACGAACCCAGGAATGACGCCGGTCGGCAGCATGTAGCGGTTGAAATCCTCCCTTATGCCTGATGCCAATTCCTGAAGTTCGGTCGCTGCAGCTTCGTCGTAATCCGTCAGGACTGCGGATAAATTATGAAACACTTGATAGGTCAGCGCCACAGTCCAGCTGCTTGCCATATATCGTTTGAGCTGCGTATTGGCAGGCTGCAGCGTATCGTCCCAGTCTCCATCCCCATACGATGACAAATACGTATCATGCAGAAAATGACGTTTCATATATTCAATTTCCTTTTTGGCGTGTTCCCACAAGGTTGCGGTGGTATCCGTAAATTCGAAGCCGTCTCGCTTCGTATACGGAACCGCTTCTTCCAGAATGCCGTAGTCCCTGGTTGCGTGCAAATAATCGCTCAACACTTTCAGCGGCCATACGATAATGTCGCCATGGCTTTCTTCTTGTTGAATCCGATAATATTGATCGAACATGAACCATTGCGGCCAATTTCCGTCGTCCTCATATTGATGAGCGTATACCATCTTAAGAATATCACGCACTTGATCATATTTTTGCGTCGCCATGAAGTATTCTGTCGGTCCCTGACAGACATCGCGCGTCCCCCATGCAGCGCCTCCGTATTGTTCGAGACCATGTGGTACGGAGTAATGAACCAGCATATTGTGGGTATACCACCAAGCAAGTGTATTTACCTTGTCAAGCTCAGACTGCTTCGCCCCTTCACGATGGGACAAGCGGAAGCTGTTCATTATGGTCTCATAATAAGCGCGGTAACGTGGAATCTCGGATGCTGCGTCCAAGTCCCGGATCGGCAACTCTTCCCCCTGAAGCAATCCTTGCACCGTGAGCTTCCATTCACTGCTCTCACTCAATTGGAGCACCACAAGCGATGCCGCCCCCGGGTGGACATAATCGGCCAACGCAGCTTCGTCCTTCACCGTCACATCCGCTCCAATTACATTCATACGATAGCAGAGATGAGGCAGCGTAGAGGCGCTGTCTGATACAGTGTCCGCATGGAACGACAAGAAGGTTCCATCTTGTCGCATGTGATACGGCGCCTCATATTCATTGTTGTTCATCGTGATTTGGTTAGTAACGATGAACCGGTACGACCGGCCGCTGTCAGAACGGACATGAAGTTGCAATTCCGGCGTATCCAAAGCCGTAAAGTTCGTAATGATGATCGTATCATCGGCTGTCTTGTAGAACCAACGGGCGTAATTAAAGCCCATCTCGAACATGGACGGCATCGTCAACAGGCGGTATGTGCCGTTCATGTCGACATAGATGCGCTGTCCCGATGTTTTTATCACATTGAGCGCATTGCGGGCATTGGACAGCATTTTGTTGAACGAGGTGTTCCCTAGTACCAGTTGGGAGTTAAATATCCCGTACATATAGGAAGTAGATGTGAGAACTTGTTCGTTCAAGCGAGCATTGTGGCCCGTCATGACGATATGACCGTGCGGGCGTTCAACCCGCAGCTCTTTTTCCTTCAGCACGACATGCTCATGCGTTTCCGTGAAGAAAGAGAGCAATTCCTCTCCATCCCATTCTTCTTGATGGCGGTTCGGAAAATATCGCCCGATGTCTTTATTCGTCATCGATTCAGTATGCAATGGCGCTCCAATATGCGCGGCAAGGCTGGCCCTGTCGATATGCCGCCCCATCGCTGCCGGTTGCGCATCCGCTTGCTTCCATGCATGCAGCACTTCCGCTTCGAACTCCAACGATGTAACCGCGGCCTGATGATCCGGCTTGAACAAGCCATAAAATACGAACCGCGCCGAACCATTCAGGCGAATTCGCTCCGACTGCAGTGCAGTGTACGCGAATTCGTATTGGTACACTTCATTGCTCAGTACATCTCGAGTCAATGCTTCCGGTTCATTCGTGTCCTTATACGACAAGCCGAAAAATTGATATCCATCCGTGGAGTATGCGACCGCCTTGGTCAAAGCACCCTGCTGCAAATAAGGAAATGTCCCCTGCTGCGGTTGATTCTGCCGCGAGCAGACGACATAGCCCTTCTGTTCGTCTTCGAACACGGCATGGTCGATATATTGGGATAGATATGCTTCATTGCTGCGGACAGCCCCCTTATCCGCCAGACCGAGATCTTGTCCGTAAATCAAATCTACTTCCACGTCATACCCGTTGAGGGTAACATCCCAAAACCATATGTCATTCGGAGTCAATGTAAAGGTCACTTTATACCGAAGCCCCTCCACTTCGCCTTCCCACATCACTTTAGAATCTGAGTACCGTAACTGGCTGTCTGATCGCAGGCCCAGCAAAGGCACGACTTGAATTCCGCCGTCCCGGTGCAGACGCAAGTATAAGTTGTTCATTGAGCCGTCAATCGGGTTGGACACCACTTGGTTAATCATCGTAGTGCCATGGGTAATATCCCGGATATCACCGCTGTCCAGAAACGTGAATCTCAAATCACCCGTTTGAATTGGGACAAGATGATTCGTCGTCGTTGTCATGATTTCCACTCGCTTTCTTTACTTCATCAATGTAAATCGAAGCTCCTGTACATCCCGGCTGTTCGGACCAACATAGACGGCAAACTCACCGGCATCGCTTATATATTGCAAATCCGCATGGTGATAGCGGAGCTGGCGTTCCGTTAAGGAAAATGAAATCTCATGGCTCTCGCCCGGCATTAGTTTTATTCTGCGATAGGTCTTCAGTTCTTTCACAGGCCGAACGACTTCTCCCGCCATATCGCGCACGTAGAGCTGCACAATCTCTTCTCCCGGTTGATTCCCTGTATTAGTCACACGTACTTTTATATGAAGAGGCTGCTCTACGGTCATCTGTTCCGAGGAAAGGCTAATCTCGCCATATGAGAAGGACGTGTAGCTCAGACCGAACCCGAACGGCATCAGCGGTTCATTCGGTATGTCCAAATATTGCGATACATAACGCACTTGGGCGTCAGGCGCTCCCTGCGGACGACCAGTGTTGAAATAATTGTAATAAACCGGCACCTGGCCGACAGCATAAGGAAATGACATCGTCAGCTTCCCAGACGGGTTGGCCAAGCCATATAGCAGTTCCGCAACGGCTGTCCCGCCTTCGCTTCCCGGGTACCAGGCTTCCAGAACTGCACCCACCTGATCATGGATACCGTGCAGATCAAGCGGTCGTCCGTTAAAGAGCACGGCAACCATCGGCTTGTTCAGCGGCTTCAAGGCGGCAATCAGTTGCCGTTGTATTTCCGGCAAGCGAATATCGGCCCGACATCCGGCCTCACCGCTCATGTCAGAGTGTTCGCCTAACGCGAGCACAATGACATCGGCGTTCTGCGCAGCTTCGAGCGCAGCCTTCCATTGCTCCTCCGAAGCACTTTCAATGCCGCAGCCTTCCGCGACGGCAACCTGTGACGGCTCAGCGATTCTCGTGAAGCCTTCATATAACTGTACAGCTTCCTCCTGGGAACCAAGCCAGGACCACGGGCCAAGAATATCGCCGTTTTGGGCAAACGGACCGATAAGCGCAATTTTCTGCTCTTTCGTTAGCGGCAGAACACCTTCGTTCTTCAATAGGACGCAAGACTTGACCGCAGCTTCTCGTGCCGCTTGGCGATGTTCCCCGCAGAACAAAATCTCTCGCTCCAATTCGACATTGGCCCCCCGTAACGGATTGTCGAACAGTCCCAGCTTCTGCTTCAGCTTCAAGATGCGAAGCACCGCTTCGTCAATTAAAGCTTCGTCCACCAAGCCGCTCTCGACAAGCTGCTGCAAATGATTCACATAGCAAGAGGTCATCATTTCGATGTCAACTCCTGCGTGGATAGCCTTGCTCGCAGCCTCCGCTTCATCTGCCGCCACACCGTGGGGAATCATTTCCTTCACTGCGCCCCAATCTGAAATGAGAACGCCGTCAAACCCCCATTCATTCCGCAATAAATCTCGCATCAATCGTTTATTTCCGGTCGCCGGAACACCATCCACCGTATTGAAGGACGTCATGACCATCTCGCAGCCTTCCTCCAGCGCCGCTTTGTACGCCGGTAAATAATACTCTCGCAGCTGCCGTTCCGACATGTCGACTGTATTATAATCACGTCCGCCTTCCGCAGCTCCATACGCCGCAAAGTGTTTCACGCAGGCTGCAACCCGATCGGAATCCCCGCTCAAATCACGGCCCTGAAACCCGCGCACGAATGCCCGGGCGAATTCCCCGTTCAAATAAGGGTCCTCTCCGGTTGATTCCATCACTCTTCCCCAACGCGGATCGCGAACGAGATCCACCATCGGCGCAAACGTGACATGCACGCCGGATACCGCGGCTTCTTTGGCTGCGATTGCCGCGCATTTCTCCGCGAGCTCTGCATCCCATGAACACCCCAGTGCCAATGGGATCGGAAATATGGTCTTATATCCATGAATAATGTCCGCCATGATGAGCAATGGAATTCCGAGGCGATTATTCCGCATGTGCGCTTGCTGGACGGAAATGACCTCTTCTGCCCCTGTCAGACCTAAGATGGAGCCTGTATTGCGCACCATGTTCTCCGTAATGCCCATGGATGCCATGGGACCGGTGATTCGGCCTTCGCTCTTTGCTCCTTCAAAAAACGGAGTTGCCAGCTGCAGCAGTTGAGCGATTTTCTCTTCCAGAGACATCTGCTTCATTAGTGAAATCAATTGCTGTTCTGTCAATTGAATAACCTCCATGTCATGGCTTGCTTCCATGCGACATTGATTTCAGATATGAATCAATAACAGTTCTATCATGCTTACAATCCTATTCGAAACGTTTCTATTACTATAAATCGAATTATAATGTTCTTTCATATTAGAGTCAACAGCAGTTAATCGGGTGCTTTATTCATACTAGAAACGTTTTTATTATAGAAAAAATCTGCTTGAATACGATTACACGATGGTATATAATGTGTATCGAAACGTTTTTAAAACAAAAATAACACCTATCTTTTCTCTTTTTTATTTTATTCGAAACGTTTCACACAGGATTGCTATTTCAATCCTGCTGTTATGTTTAAGCATGATAAGGGGTAAAGATTTTGAAGATACGGAGGTGTGGTGTTTTCTGTCGGTTGGATTTACACGCACTGCGCATGAAAAGGGTTGAGAAAGACCCACCATATTCAGAAGGAAGCCTTGGGAGGAGTAGTTAAGATGCGGAAAACATTAGCAACCGTATTGGCCACCACTTTAATCGTTATGGGAATTCTGACAGGCTGTTCATCATCTTCATCATCTAATGAAGCAACAAGCAGCGGCAAGAACGGACAAGAAGAAAAGGTTGAGATCAGTGTATGGGCCATGGGCAATCAAATGAAAGAGTTCGCTCAACAATTCGAGAAAGAGAACCCGAATATTAAGGTCAACGTGCAGACCATCCCTTGGGGCGCCGCTCATGACAAGCTCCTGACAGCCGTCGCTTCGAAGAAAGGTCCCGATGTTGTCCAGATGGGAACGACTTGGATTCCGGAATTCGCAACTGCCAAAGCCTTAATGGACTTAACTCCTTATCTTGATAAATACCCTGAATTCGGTCCTGACAACTTCTATCCCGGCTCAGTGGAGACGGCGACATTCGAGGGAGCGTACGTAGGCGTTCCTTGGTATATCGATACCCGCTTCCTATACTACCGAACGGATCTGTTGAAAGAAGTCGGTTACGACCACGCCCCCGCTACATGGGAAGAACTGCAGGATGCCGCACTTAAGCTGAAGCAGCGCGGGGATAACAAATACGGAATCCTTCTAGACCCGAAGGAATCATCTCTCGGCTTTATGTTTGCGCGTCAAAACGGTTCCAAGCTGATTGACGATGCCGGCAAACCATTGTTCAACGAGCCTCAATTCGTCGAAACCGTTGATTACTTAAATAGCTTCTTCAAAAATGGCTCCGCGCCGTTAGATCTTGGCATCGACATGATTCAAACCTTTAAGGGAGAAGGCGTTACCCCTATGTTCATCAGCGGTCCTTGGATGGTGAAGATGGTCCAAGATCAAGCTCCTGAATTAGAAGGCAAATGGGCTACAGCGGTGCTGCCTAAGAAAGAGAACAATATCTCCACATTGGGCGGCTCGAACTTGTCAGTGTTCCAGTATACGAAACAGCCCGAAGCTGCCATGAAGTTCGTCGCATGGATGAGCCAGCCGGAAACCCAGCTCAAATGGATGGAGGTTGCATCGGAAATGCCTGCCGCGAAGAAAGCGTGGGAGACCGAGAAGCTGCAAAGCGACCCCAACTACAAAGTCATTGGCGAGCAATTGAAATCGGCTAGACCGCTGCCGCTCATTAAGCAGTGGGAAGAGATTGCTCAGAATTACATGGGCAGCTTTGAAAAGGTTATCCGAGCCGGCGACGATGTGAAGCAAGAGATGGATGCCTTCAATCAGAAGGCCGATCAGATTTTAAACAAATAATAGGGTCTAGCGCGCTAACTGGCCTGAAGCCAGTTAGCCGATATCCGTCCACTTGCGATGGGCGCAAGAGTAAAGGAAGTGATGAATCGGTATGAAAAGTTTCTTTAACAACAAGGCACCTTACTTCTTTATAACTCCAACGTTGATTCTGCTTGCCCTGTTCTCCCTTCTGCCCATCGCGGTAGCGTTGGTGATCAGCTTCACCAACATGGACTTGGCAGGTCTGGCAGACTATTCGAACATTAAGTTCGTCGGATTCGAGAACTATGTAAGCGTCATTTCAGATCCTGTCTTTATGCAGTCGATTTACAACACCTTATTTTATGTCATTATCGGCGTACCGCTTGTCATCGTATTCTCACTCGGTATCGCTCTATTGATTAATATTGGCACACACCGTATATTCAAGGCGTTCCGGGTCGTATATTACTTGCCATCCATCACCAACGTTGTCGCGGTTGCGGTGGTCTGGAGTTATCTGTACAATCCGAGCTTCGGTCTGTTCAATTACGTGCTTGAACTGCTCAATCTCCCTGCCATCCCTTGGCTGACTGAGCCGACTATAGCCAAGATCTCGCTTATTATGCTGGCTCTATGGAGAGCGATCGGCCTGAATATGATCATATTCATCGCTGCGCTGCAAGGCATTCCGAAGAGCTATTATGAAGCTGCACAGCTTGACGGCGCCAATACGTGGCAGCAGATTACGAGCATAACGATTCCGATGCTGCGATTCGCCATCTTCTTCGTATCGATTACGACCATGATCGGCTGGCTGCAGTTTTTTGAAGAGCCGTTCGTGATGACACAGGGCGGGCCGCTTGACGGCACCACCTCGGTGGCTCTGTTCATTTACCGCAACGGCTTCCAATTGAGCAACTTTGGATATGCAGCGGCAGGATCCTTTGTCCTGTTTATCGCGATCATCGCGATCACGCTGTTCCAGTTCTCGCTGCAGCGCAAAGAATCGGATCTAACGTAAGCAGGAGGTGTACCGATGAATTCAACTACCGCATCGTCCGCTAAGGTGGGCAGCAATGTGACGCACAAGTGGTTCCAATGGATTGCAGGTACGCTGTTGACCATTGGCGGCATTATCTTTATGGTGCCGTTTATATGGATGGCTCTATCTTCATTCAAGCTGGAGAAAGAGGTTCTGCAAATTCCGCCGACACTATGGCCGAACGAGTTTACATTAGACAACTTCAAGTACTTGTTTAACAACATGAACTTCGGCGTATATTTGAAGAACACGCTTATTATCGTGTTGTGCTCTTTCTGCGGCTTGTTCCTGAACGCGATGGCCGGATACGGCTTTGCCAAATACCGCTTTAAAGGCAGGGACTCGCTGTTCATACTCGTATTGGCCACGATGATGATTCCCGGTCAGGTGACGATGATTCCTGTCTATCTCATTCTGAACTCAATGGATTTAACGAATACGATGCTTGGGATTGTGCTTCCGGGGCTTGCCGGCGCATTCAGCATCTTCTTGTTCCGCCAATTCATGTCGACGATTCCGAGCGAGCTGCTTGAAGCGCCCCGTATAGACGGCGCAAGCGAATTGCGCATCTTCCTGCAGATCGTGCTTCCGATCTCGAAGTCGATTATCGCCGTGCAAGCGATTTTGGCGTTTATCGGGGGCTGGAACAGCTTCCTATGGCCGCTCATCATCGCGAATGACGAGAGCCTCTACACGCTGTCTGTCGGCCTCTCCTTGTTGAAAGGGCAATACGGGGGAAACTACGCGCTTCAGATGGCTGGCGCGACCTTTATGGTGGTGCCGGTCATGGCGATTTTTATTTACTTTCAGAAGCATATTATTGATAATTTTACGATATCGGGGATTAAATGATGAGTCTGTAGTTCTAAACGATCAGTAGTCCACAACAGGGAAGCATCCTAATGCCAGCTGCTCCCCTGTTCTCATTTTTGGGCATAGGGTCAACCCATCTCCGCATACTCCTAAATCGATGGAAACGAGAACTGCTGAGTCTGAAGCCAACAGCATCGAACGGGCATCCGTATCCCGAAGGAGGGAGAACATTGTTTAAACGCATCAATCGATTGGTTATTGATCTGCCCGCGCCGAAGCATGGCGATCCCAATGCCGCTGCCGCGGTGCAGGAGCTGCTAGGCGGTCGGTTCGGGGAAATGTCCACGCTGAACAACTACATGTTCCAGTCGTTTAATTTTCGGCAGAAAAAAAAGCTGAAGCCGTTCTATGATATCGTCGCCAGCATTACCGCCGAAGAATTCGGTCACGTGGAGCTTGTCACGAACACGATTAATCTGGTGCTCGAGGGAACGACCCGTCCAAGCGCTCCGGATACGACACCGCTTGCTCCGGGCAAAAATGTGCGCAACACTTATCACTTTATCGCCACGGCGCAAACCGCCGTCGTCGGCGACTCCATGGGCAGGCCGTGGGCCGGAGACTATGTCTTTAACAGCGGCAACCTTGTATTAGATTTGCTGCACAACTTCTTCTTGGAATGCGGTGCGCGCACTCACAAAATGCGTGTCTACGAAATGACGGATCACCCGACCGCGCGGGAAATGATAGGCTACCTTCTTGTGCGCGGGGGCGCACATATTCTTGCTTATGCCAAGGCGCTGGAAATCGCGACTGGAGTAGACATGACGAAGCTGATCCCGATTCCGGATCTGGACAACCGCGCATTTGACACAACACGCAAATTCGAAGATATGGGGCTGGGTCGCAAGCTGTATACTTGGAGCGACAACGATTACCGCGATATCGGGCTGATTTGGCGCGGACAGCACCCGATCGACGGCGGACCGCTTGAAGTCATAGAAGGCACACCTGCCGGTGCGCCGATTCCCGATTTCGACGACTTGCCTGAGGAATTCGCGCCGGGCATCTCACAGGAAGACTTTATGGCGATTGTGCGCCGGCTGCAGAAGTCAGCCGGTATGTAGAACACCGTTACCGCTATTCCTCGTGCAATTTCGCGATGTTGTTCACCCTGACGATGTTATTCACCTTGTTGCCGCAAGCCACATAGCCGCTCATCGCGCCCGTGATTACGGGCGTTTTTTGTATATATCTTAATGCCAATGTAAATCTCCCGCTCGCACCGCAGCAATTCCGGCACATGAATGCGGTATGCCGGTGTGACATGTGTGCGTGTTTTCGGCCATCCGGCCTTATTTCTTACAATTTCCCCCTTCCATTTCACCTTTTTTTAATGAGTTCGTTTGATCTTATTTTAATAGAATGGCCTCCTCTTCACCATGGCGGATCTTTTCATGCGTTGGTGTTTTTTTAAGGTGAAATCAATTAAAAATCTTGTCTATTTCTCGTGAGATTTATCACCTCAAGCCTATTTACATACCCTATATGTTGTAGTATATTTACATATGCACAACAACATATAGAATATTGATAGGTTCTAACGTTCAACACCCCCTCGTGGATTGAACCGGAGCTTAATAGGGAAGACGATGCAATTCCGTCGCGGTCCCGCCACTGTAAAAAGTGCCGAAGGGTGCCTTTTGGGCCCTTGGCTACTGCCCAGGTGTCGGCCCAAGCTATACGATACATACGGCATGCTGCCGTTCCTAATCCTATTCCGGTAAAGGGACGGTTTTTTCATGGACGCGGAACAAAAACAATATAGACTGATGGATGTTCGAGGAGGAAGAACACGGATGAATACGACCCCAACTCATACGGTTCAGACCGTTTTGAAACCCAACAATCGCTCGCTAGCCTTCGATCCGGAGCGAATTATGCGCTACGGCGAGCGAATTATGAGCCCTTATCCCCATCTGAACCGCGAACGCTGGCATCGCGGCGTGCTCTCCAAGCTGCGCCACAGCACGGTTCAAGCTGCCGAGATTACGCAAACATGCATCATGACGGCTCTGGAAATGGTCACGAAGGAAGAAGCCGAATGGAAGTTCGTTGCGGCGCGTTCATTGATGACGAAGCTGTATAAAGAAGCCGCTTTGCACCGCAATTACAAGGCCTATCCAGACAAGCCTTACGGAGATTTCTACAAGCTCGTCAAGCAATTGGCGGACATCGGCATTTACCGTCAGGAACTGCTCGAAGCATACACGGCAGAACAAATACGCGATCTCGGCCAGGCCATCACGCCTTCCTGCGACGAGTTGTTCGATTATATCGGACTCTTAACCTTGGCAGAACGCTACTTGGCGACGGATTTCGAAGCCCGCACGATGGAGCTTCCGCAAGAGCGCTATATGATTATCGCCATGTACCTGATGCATCAGGAGCCAGCGGAACGCCGCATGGAATTGACGAAGGAAGCGTATTGGGCAATGAGCAACCTGTACATGACGGCGGCGACACCGACGATGGCGAACGCGGGCAAGAAGGTTGCCGGGCAATTGTCGAGCTGCTTCATTGATACGGTGGACGACTCGCTCGAGGGCATCTTCGACTCCAATACAGACGTAGCCCGCTTAAGCAAGATGGGCGGCGGCATCGGCGTCTATCTCGGTAAAGTGCGGGCGCGAGGATCTGATATACGCGGTCACAAAAATACGAGCTCAGGCGTCATTCCGTGGATCCGCCAGTTGAACAATACAGCTGTAAGCGTAGACCAGCTCGGCACGCGCAAAGGCGCGATTGCGGTCTACTTGGACGTGTACCATAAGGACATTCTATCCTTCCTTGATTTGAAGCTGAACAACGGCGACGAACGTATGCGCGCACACGATATTTTCCACGGCATCAGCCTCCCCGACCTGTTCATGGAAGCGGTGGAGCAGCGCGAGGATTGGCATCTGTTTTGTCCGCATGAAGTGAAGAAGACGATGGGCTGGAAGGATAAGAACGGCCGCCCCTTAGGCTTGGAAGACTTCTACGACGAAGCGCCAGGCCAAGGCTCCTTCCGAGAGAAGTATGCGGAGGCGGTGGCGAACCCGAATCTGTCCCGCATTACGCTGCCGGCCATCGACATTATGAAACGAGTCTTGAAATCCCAGCTTGAGACGGGCACACCGTACATGTTCTACAAGGATTCGGCGAACCGCGCCAACCCTAACAAGGGACACGGCACTATTTTCTGTTCGAATCTCTGTACAGAAATTATGCAGAACATGTCACCGACAGTCATCGAGCAAGAAGAGCTCGTTACGAACGACGGACAGACACGCATCATCATTAGCAAAATTCCAGGCGACTTCGTCGTCTGCAACTTGAACTCGATTCACTTGGCGCGTGCTGTTCGCGCAGACGTGCTCGATCGGCTCGTTCCGATTCAAGTGCGCATGCTCGATAACGTAATTGACATCAACAATATCGAAGTGCTGCAAGCACAGTACACGAACCGCCGCTACCGCGCCATCGGACTAGGCACGTTCGGTCTGCATCACCTGCTAGCGTTGGAAGGCATCGCGTGGGAAAGCGAAGACGCCGTGAAATACAACGATTATTTATATGAACGCATTAGTTATTTGGCAATCCAAGCAAGCATGCAGCTCGCACAAGAAAAAGGCGCTTATCCGCTCTTTGCAGGATCGGAGTGGGAGAACGGCCGTTACTTCACAGACCGTGAATATACGACAGGCACCCGCCCAGGTCCAAAAGTGACGACCGAACAATGGCGTGAGTTGGCCGAGCAGGTCAAAACGAATGGCATGCGCAACGCTTGGCTGATGGCTGTCGCACCGAACGGTTCGACGTCTATTATCGCAGGCTCTACAGCCAGCATCGATCCGGTATACGAGCTCTTGAGCTATGAAGAGAAGACGACCTATAAGATCGCGAATCCGGCACCAGACCTCTCGGAGAAGACAATCTGGTACTATAAGACGGCATTCCGTCTCGATCAACACTGGTCGATCGATATGGCCTCTGCACGCCAGCGCCACATTGACCAAGGACAGAGCTTCAACCTGTATGTGCGCCCAGACATTAAGGCGGTCGACTTCCTCGCACTGCATCTGCACGCTTGGAAAGCAGGCCTGAAGTCCACCTATTACGTGCGTAGCCAAGCCTTAACCGTGGAAGAGTGCGAATCCTGCAGCTCGTAAGCTTACGTGTGCGCACCATGGATCGGTACAGCATCCACCTTAAGAGGTTATCAAATAAGTTCCCTTTTGATCACGAAGCATCCTAAGATCCGATTCGGCATCGAATCTTGCATTCACTCTCGAAGTCCGGTGCTCA
>NZ_ALKF01000135.1:0-26336 GCF_000283315.1 Paenibacillus sp. OSY-SE
AAAGTGATTCTTCATAGAGGGAAGGTTATTTTTACTTAGGGGCTAATGTACTTGTATTATTATTTTAATAAAACCCTGTCTGATTAGATTGGAACTCATTTGAATTAGTTATGTGCAATTTTGACTTTCACAGAAAAAGATACGGCTGTCTGGATCCCTTCCGCAAGGCAATTATTAGGAGGTGTTTATGAATTGGAAACATTTGATACTTACAAGTGTGGCTATTATAATGAAAAAGTTAGTATTCATTTTCAGGAGGTATTGTTATGTCCGAATGTAAACTATCTGTCGATTATGAGCAATACGAAGATGGTGTCAAGATCATAGATTTAATAGAGGAGCTTGCAGGCAAGGATGAGAGCTTGCAACTTGAAAGTCTCATAATCGGTGACTGGGGCGGCTCCTATGAGAGTGATTCTAGTGAAATTGTTGAAGCTTTTGTTCGGTTGAAAGACCGCTTTCCAAAGGTGAGAAGCTTATTTATTGGTGATATGTCTTCTGAAGAATGCGAGGTCTCTTGGATCAATCAATCTAACTTAGGGCCGATTCTATCTGCTTATCCTGAGCTTAGGTCACTCACCATTAAAGGAAGCACAGATCTTAGTCTTGATCCGGCTCACCACGACAAACTAGAGGAGCTTACTATTATTTGCGGCGGGCTTGGAAATGACGTCATTACTAACATAAGTGAAGGCAGTTTCAAGAATTTGAAGAAGCTGGAGCTTTATTTAGGGGTAGAGGAGTATGGATTTGACGGAAGTCTCGCAGATGTGCTCCAGTTGATTGAACCTGGAAAGTTCCCTCTGCTTTCCTATCTTGGGCTCAAAGACAGTGAAATTCAAGATGAAATCGCTATTGCAGTAGCCAATGCACCGATTCTTGATCAACTACATACGTTGGATCTTTCTATGGGGACGTTGACAGATAAGGGAGCTGAAGCACTTATCCATAGTGAAAAGATAATGAAACTGAAGCTGCTTGATTTAAGCTATCATTACATGTCGGATGAAATGATGAATCAATGGAAGCAGTCAGGCCTCAATGTAGATATCAGTGATCAACAGGATGCTGATGAAGACGAGGATTATCGCTATCCTTCATTGACGGAATAACGATGAAATCGATGATCATTATTGGCAATTCCGGTAATAGAAGAACAACCGGACTACAAGCGGCAAGAGCTCGGCTGGGGTTGCCCCCAGCTCTTGTTCTGGATTATTTTGATGTGTTGCAGGGACATGCATCCTTGAGTTCGGTTGCACAAAGCTTGGGGAAAACGTTGGATGAACCTCCATTGCTGCGGCTTGACGCGCCAGGGGAACATTTTGAAGTGGAACGTGAGCTTATTGCACTTGGCGCCCCTGATTCGGCCAACGCCCATATAGACGAGCGATGGCTTAGATATAACAAGAGCGTTGTTCAGCCTATCTCGGTAAGGATGGCCAAAGGGTTGAAGGAAAATAAGGGAGAGCTATATCATCCTTCCCAGTGGTTTCGTGGGTATTGCAAGCTGTTATCTCAACTGGACAGGGAGGCAACACAGCTGTGGAATACGCCACGATGGATGAATGCTCCCGAGGATATAGCCGCAATGTTCGATAAAAGGTATACTCACCAGATCTTATCATCAGCTGGATTACCGGTGCCTAGAAGATTAGCTGCACCGGAAGCCATACCGGATTACAATACACTTCGGGATGTTATGGCAAAAGAACGAACATATCGTTTATTTATTAAGCTAGCAACTGGTTCCGGGGCATGTGGTGTAATCGCGTATCAGGTAAACCCCGTTACAGGAGCAGAATCGGCCGTGACTACAATAGGTGTGGAGAACTATCTACGTAGACCTCCTATATTTTATAACGTAAAAAAGCTGGTGAACTATAAAGAACGTCAAGTCATTCGCCAAATTATCAACTGGTTATTGGGACATGGCGCTCATGTAGAGCAATGGATTCCAAAAGCGTCTTATCGGGATCGCACCTTTGATATTCGGCAACTTGTCGTAGCAGGTAAAGCTTGTCACAGTATTGCAAGGGTAAGCAAAACACCTATAACGAATCTGCATCTTGATAGTGATCGAATGAGCTTGGAGGAGATCGGCTTGTCTGACCATCTTCAAGCTAACGTACGACAATGCGCTGAACAAACGTTATCAGTATTTCCACGTTCTACGGTCGCAGGCATAGATGTATTATTGAGCAGTGGTTCCTATAGACCTTATGTACTGGACGTTAATCCGTTCGGAGATTTACTGTATCATAGTCATTATGAAGGACATGATCCCTATGAATGGGAAATGAGAATGGCTTCACTCTCTACAACTATCTAAATGGAAGAGGATCACCACGATGTTTAACATGAACGAAATTGTAGGCAGTCATGATATTCTGATGATTACGCTGGATACGTTGCGATATGACGCCGCTGTGCTGGAGGAAGAAAACTGTCCGAATTTGTGCGGGAGCGGGCATTGGGAAAAGCGACACACGCCGGGCAGCTTCACTTATGCAGCTCATCATGCTTTCTTTGGCGGATTTCTGCCAACTCCGGCTACGACAAATAAGGCAGAGCATGTTCGATTGTTTCATTCGAAAAATACGGGATTAAAGACACATCCGTATACATGGCAATTTGATACAACGGATATCGTATCTGGATTACAAGCTGTGGGCTACCGTACAATTTGCATTGGCGGAGTCATTTTTTTTACCAAAAAAGTTCCGCTAGCCAAAGTTCTTCCAAGCTACTTCCAAGAAAGTTATTGGCGGATGACCTTTGGGGTTACGAATCAACGCTCTACTGAGCATCAGGTGAACCATGCCATCAAGCTGCTGCACAATTCGGATCAGACAGAACGCCTGTTTCTGTTTATGAATGTATCAGCGATTCATGGACCCAATCATTATTTTGTACCAGGAGCAAAAAAAGACTCCATAGAGACACAGCGCGCGGCACTTCGATATGTTGACGGTGAACTTGGTCGATTATTTCAGGCGTTCAGAGAACGAGAACGGCCTGTATTTTGCATGGCGTTCTCTGATCATGGCACCGCCTTTGGTGAGGACGGCTACAGCGGCCACAGGCTTGCGCATGAGGTCGTGTGGAACGTGCCTTATCGCGAATTTATATTGTAAGGTGAGAGGAGGGAACATGATGAGCCATACGGTCTACCCTAATTACAAGGATATCATCCAGAATTCGGAGGCTCTGCGAAGTTGGAAGGAAAACCTCACATCAGAGCCTTACCGGTCTTATCTATACGCTTATCCACACAAAACCTCCTATCGAGAATTAGAGAGGAAGCTGCCGCTTTCCGAACTGTGGCGCCAGGAAAAGGCAGATTCACTCTTTTTATATATGCACATCCCGTTTTGTGGAGCACGCTGCGGCTTTTGCAATTTATTCACGTTGCCTGACAAGAGAGCCGACGTACATACCCATTATGTGGATGCTTTGGAGAGACAAGCTGCACAATGGGCTCCACTCATACCGAATAAGCCGATTGCTAGATTTGCTATCGGAGGCGGTACGCCGACTTTACTCGAACCTGCCCAGCTGGATCGGTTGTTTCACATTGCTCACAATGTGATGGGTATGAATCCAGCCCAAGCTTCCATCTCGGTAGAGACATCACCCGAGACGATAACCACCGAACGCTTGAATATTTTAAAAAGCAGGCAGGTGGATCGGGTCAGCATGGGTATTCAAAGCTTCGTAGAATTTGAAGCGGACGCGATCTATCGTCCCCAAAAGCCGCAGGAAGTCGAAAGAGCTCTGAGACAGCTCAAGCTGTATCAATTTCCGATCCTTAATCTGGATTTGATTTATGGCCTTCCCGGTCAAACGCTTGATTCATGGATCTATTCGCTGGATAAGGCGTTGTCTTATGATCCAGAAGAGTTATTTATTTATCCGCTATATACTCGTGAACACACGATTGTAAAGCCAGAGCAGATAAGACAGAGTGGTGAGGATCAGAGGGTGAGCTTCTATCGTGCGGCGCGGGATCGGTTGCTTGCACATGGATATACCCAGTACTCTATGCGCAGATTTGCCAAAGCGGATGCTATTTCGAAGAAATCATTGCTTCCTTATGGTTGTCAGGAGGAGGGCATGATTGGACTTGGCTGTGGCGCACGATCTTACACAAGAACGGTTCATTACTCCTCGCGATACAGTGTAGGTCGTTCAGCTACAGCAAGCATCATTGCCGACTACGTGGCTTCAGTCGACTACACCCATGCAGATTATGGCATTGTATTAAGCAAGGATGACCAGCAGCGACGCTTTATACTAAAAGCACTGCTCCATACGGAAGGCTTGGCATTGAGCAGCTACCCAGAGCGATTCGCAACATCAGCTCTCCTCGATTATCCTGAGTTGAATCTGCTTGTGCATACGGATCTTGCTGCTATAGAGCATGAGGTGCTGCGTCTGACGGATGAAGGGCTTATGTACTCCGATTCTATAGGAGATTGGTTCATTTCTCCGGATATACGGGCGCGTATGGAAAGCTGTGTACTATCATGAAAGCGACGATTTATTTCCGTGGAAGCTTGAGTTCATGCAATTATGACTGTCCTTACTGTCCTTTTAGCAAGAACACGGATAATCAAGAGACATTGGCGAAGGATGAGCTGCAGGTGCAGACATTTGTCGACTGGGTCAGGAAGCAAGAAGGAAGCGGGCATCAGCTGTCCGTGTTTTTTAACCCATATGGTGAAGGGCTTACGCATCGTTGGTACAGGGAAGCTATGGTTAAGCTGTCCCACATGCAGCACGTTCATAAGGTCGCTATACAAACCAACTTATCCTCTAAGCTCGATTGGACGGGCGATTTGAATCCGGTTACGGCTGCATTCTGGGTAACGTACCATCCTGGGCAGACGAAGGAAGAACGATTTTTACAGCAATGCGGCAAGCTTTATGAACAAAAATTACCGTTCAGTGTTGGCTGTGTCGGTGTGAAGAGCGCGTTCAACTCCATTTCTTCATTAAGGAAGGCACTGCCTGATGATATTTATATGTGGGTGAACGCCTACAAAGATAAACCAGAATACTATTCTGCCGAGGATACAGCATTTTTGACCGATATGGACCCCTATTTTGTCCTTAATGCCAGGGATTACGAAAGTATGGACAAGCCGTGCCGTGCCGGGAGAAATGTGTTTTATGTCCAAGGAGACGGGCGCGTAAAGCGTTGCTATAAGGATCGTCAAGTAATCGGAAATTTGTATAAAGATGGGCTTGATGGAATTTCTAAAGAACGCCCGTGTCGTATGAGGCAATGTGATTGTTATATAGGCTATATCCATATGGAAGAGCAGCCGTTCGATTCTATTTACGGAGAACGCGTACTCGAACGGATCGCAATATTATCATAAAGGGGAACTATGCATTGGTAGGAACGGCAATATGGTTAACAGGGATTCCAAGCTCTGGTAAAACGACAACGGCGTTAGCTTTGTCAGCGGCTCTTCAGGAAAAAGGCATTAGGGTTGAATGCTTGGACGGCGATGAACTTAGACAAATGGTAGGACGAGAGCTTGGATTCAGCAAAGAAGATCGAATGGAGAATATTCGACGTGCCGTCTATATTAGCAAGCTGCTGAACCGCAATGGCATTACGACGATCATCTCCATGATTGCACCCTATTTAGAAATGCGGGCCTATGCGCGAGCAGAGCTGGAGCCATACGTTGAAGTGTATGTGCATTGTCCATTAGAGGAATGTGTGCGCAGAGATGTGAAAGGCTTATATGCAAAAGCAAGAAAAGGCGAGATAGCATCATTTACCGGTATTTCTGATGTCTATGAACCGCCGGTGCATCCAGAAATCACGATACATACGCACATAAACAGTGTGGAGTCTAATGTGAGTCAAATTTTGGAGTACTTGATGAAATAATGAAAGGAGAGAATGGCGTTGATTGAACATAGCAATCTTGAAGAATATCAAGATCCGGTAAATTACGATCTTGAATTTGGCGGCGAAAAGGACAAATATCAATTCTATCTTGAGCTTGCTAGATCGAGTCCTGGAGAAGTGTTAGAACTTGCTTGTGGTACAGGCTTAACAACGATACCCCTATCGAAAGCCGGCATTACAATGACCGGTATAGATATCTCTTCGGAGATGCTCGCATATGCGCGGTTGAAGGCGGAAGGGTTGACTGTTACTTTTATAGAAGGCGATGCCCGTACCTTCGAATCGGACAAGCGATTTTCGATGATCTATTTGACTGGTAATGCATTTCAGGCATTCTTAAGTGATCAAGATCAAATCGATTTGCTCACGACCGTTCACAAGCATTTACAACCCCATGGAATCTTTGCATTTGAGACTCGTAATCCGGAGGGAACGGATTTATCCGATCAAGAGGAGACAGAATGGGGATCATTTATTGATAAGGATGGGAATAACGTCAAGGTATCAGGCACACAATGTTACGATGCTAGTCAACAAATCATGCATTGGGTCACGATGCGTGATTGGGGTTATAAGCGAACAACTTCCCGAATTGCTTGTCGGTTCACGAATCAGAATACGCTGCATTCTTTATTAACCCGTCACGGCTTTCGCGTCGAACATCAATATGCTGACTGGGATAAAACGCCGTTCTCTCCGTTATCTTCATCGATCATTAGCGTTTGTAGGAAAGATTAGGAGAGACATACTGCATTTGTAGCATCAATAAATTATAGTTAGAGGGTGAAAATACTGTGAAAATGAAACATTGGAAACACGCAGTTGCCATTATCGTTATCATGTCAGTGCTTCTACCGCTGGGAGTTCAACAATCCGATGCGGCTGCCAAATACGTCGAGCTGGAATCGCAATGGGAAGACGGCCGTATCACTCATAGTGAGACGCTTCTTAAGGACGGAGTAACATACGGAAATTTTTTCACGCTGGGCAGCGATTCAGGTCTGGTTTGGGGGATGGAAAGTGACAATACGGCGGTTTTGAAAAGGGATAAGAAGCGCATTGTTGTACACATGGGAAGCAGAATGGCCGAAGTAGATGGTCGACAAGTGGATATGGGCAGAGAACCTGTATGGTATATTAGTCACCTTTATGTGCCGATTAGATTTCTCGCATCGGCTTTGGACGGGGAAGTGGCCAATCGAGACACGAAGACGGGGAAGATAACCGTGACGGGACTCAACAATTATACGGATACTTTTTATGGCAGTGCGATGGGATACAACTATATGATTCGAGCAAAAGGAGATCTGGAGATTACGAATGTGTATACGGGACAAAAGAATTCGATTCCGTTAGGCTTAAAGGACATTAATGTGAATACTCATCATCTCACCGTGAACTTCAAGTGGACTGACAAGAATCTACTTATCGTAACAATTGAATATGCGAATCGAAAGAGTGGAGACCATGATCTGTTTGCGTTAGTATTCAAGGATCAAGGGCTGATTCGCAAATCCGTTGCTCACGGGTTAAAGGAGCAGCATGAAATCTTGAAGTCAGACGGTACAATTCAACTCATTGATGACAAAAATATACGTATTATTGAGGATGGAACCGGCAATGTACTTGAAGTGATTGCTCGATAAAATGGCTCTATGCAGTAACAAATAACTCCGAACTTTGTGCCGTATGACAATCCAGTCATATCGGCACTTTTTTTGATTAGAAGCGTTTTATAACAGGCAATTGCAAACATTTATAAACACATTACATTATCGAAAAATGATGCAGAAACAAAGAAAGCGTGACAGATAGACTAGGCTTATTGAAGGATTTGCCGCTAGAAAAGAGTAATGCAATTATCATTGCAAATGATAATCAATATCATATATCATGGGGGTATAAATCTTTCAACACAGAGTGAAAGTGAAGGGGAGAGCAAGACGGTGAAATTGAATGATCAAGCTTTACTATGGAACCAAGCATTCATCAAGATTATAGATGTACGGCATACAATAATGAAGCAAGGCGAGGAGTTGCATGCGTACAGAATGCCCTCAAGCGCCTTCTTATATGTAATTAGAGGCAGCGCACAGCTCCAGCTGGACGGCATTGCACACCACGTCAGCCGGTTTTCCTTGATTCATGGAGGCAAGGGAGTCTATCTTGATATTACTGCGGATGAGCTCCTGGACTATTATATGATTTTATATAAAGCGTTGCTGGCGCTACCAGCCCGTCAAGAAACGGTCAAGTTGATGGAGGAGAACAATCCGTTTCAAATGCAATATGTATTCAAGCCCCATTACCCGATCTCCGTCTTCCATCATGTCGCCGCCATGAGCAAGGAGTGGCATCAATCGGATTCAATAAAGAAACTTCAAGTTAAAGGGATTTTTTATCAAATGGTCTATGAAATACTAGAGCAGATGGAACGACAGAATGTCATAGCCGTCAAGCCTGACCTTGTAGCCCAAGCGGTACGCTATATTCATGAGCGCTATCGGGAGCCGATTACGCTTGAGACGCTGCTTGAACACCTTGATTGCAGCTCCAGACAGCTGCTGCGCGTCTTCAAGAAGCAAGTTAGAACGAGCCCGATCGATTATTTGATTCAATTACGGATGAGCAAGGCGAAGCATTTGCTTCTGTCCACAGATTTCACCTTGAAGGAAATTGCAGAGAACGTAGGCTATACCGACAGCTATTATTTTAGCCGTATCTTCAAGAAATACGAAGGTGCTTCTCCTACTAGCTTTAAAGAAGCTGCTTTGCAGCAGGAGCAGCGTCGAAATAATCCATCCATCGTGTTCAGATCTCCCATTGTTGCTAGAAGGCAGCAGCGTTATATTGATAACGAGGTTGAGAATCATTATCAATATAAGAGAGAAGGGGTATTACCGATGTATCGTAAGTCGAGAACAGCAATGGCAGCAACCTTATTATTTTGTTTCACCCTCTTGTTGAGCGCATGCACGACAGGGGGAACGAACGCCACATCAGCTAACAGTGGCTCGCCCAGTAGTAACGTAGCAGTTTCCACAAGTCCGGCTGCAAGCCAGGCGCCGGATGCAGGCAATGAGACAAGAGTAATTAAGCATGCGATGGGGGAAGAAACGCTAACCGGTACCCCTGAACGTATTGTTATATTGACCAATGAAGGAACGGAGGCGCTGTTGGCAGTCGGTATCAAACCGGTCGGAGCCGTTCAGTCTTGGATTGGCGATCCTTGGTACGACCATATCAAGCAAGAGATGGAAGGGGTCACCGTTGTCGGAGACGAGCTGCAGCCGAATCTCGAAATGATCGCGAGCCTCAAGCCGGATCTGATTATCGGCAATAAGGTCAGACAGGAGAAAATCTACGACCAATTAAAGCAGATTGCTCCAACGATATTCTCCGATGATCTGGCGGGAGATTGGAAAATCAATTTCAAGCTCTACTCTGAAGCTGTAAATAAGCAGGAAGAAGGAGAGCAAAAGATGGCGGCCTTCGATAAACGTGTCGCGGAAGTCAAAGCAAAGCTTGGCAGCAAAGCAGAAACGAAAGTATCGGTAGTTCGCTTCTCTGCCAAACAAGTTCGTATCTATCAGAAGCAAACGTTCTCCGGTGTGCTCTTGAACCAATTAGGCATTGCACGGCCAGAATCGCAGGATAAAGATTCCTTTATTGAAGTCATGTCCAAAGAGACGATACCTAGCATGGACGGCGATGTGCTCTTCTACTTCGTATCGGAGGCTCCGGGCAAGAACGATGCCGCGAAGGTTGTGGAAGAATGGAAAAAAGATCCCCTGTTCCAAAACTTGAATGTTAGCAAGAACAACAAGATTATTCAAGTCGATGAAGGCATTTGGAACTCGGCAGGCGGCTATGAAGCGGCTAATCTGCTGCTGGACGAACTTGTTAAGTACTTTGATGTAAAATAATTAAGTCATATCGAATCGACAAGCTGACGCTGTATTCGCGTCAGCTTGTCGACGGTTCTGGCAGTTTAGTTGTTAGGGCTGCCAATGAAGAGGAGGCTCGGTGCAAGCATGAATGGTTCTTCCCTAACGCGAAGCAGCAAGCGAAAGCTCGCCGGCCTAGCTGTCAGCGCGATCCTGCTGCTGATTAGTATGTTGTGCAGTGTATTGTACGGTCTTCATAACTTCGGGTTGAAAGACTTGTGGCAGGCTTATAGTCATTTCGACGGCTCCAACGAGCATCTTATTCTGACGACGGCTCGCGTTCCCCGAACCTTGGTTGCGGCTCTGGTAGGAGCAAGTTTAGCCGTAGCAGGGGCTATTATGCAGGTTCTGACAAGAAATCCGCTGGCTTCGCCATCCGTCTTCGGCGTAAATTCGGGCGCAGTACTATTTATTGTCATCGGGCTGCTCGCATTCGGCTCATCGTTAACGATGAGCGGTATGGTCTGGCTAGCTTTTGCAGGCGCGGTCGCAACATCGGCGGTCGTCTATACACTAGGCCTGCAAGGAGGCGGGTTCGAGCCGGTAAAGCTGACCTTGGCAGGCGCTTGTATGGCAGCTTTCACTTCTTCTATTACATCCGGCATTATTCTCATTGATAAGCAGTCGCTTGAATCTGCGCTATTCTGGATGATCGGCTCCGTGGAAGGAAGAGATTTGGAGCATTTGCTCATGGTACTGCCTTATATGGTTATAGGGTTAGCGATCTCATTACTATTGGCGGGCTCGTTAAATATTATGGCGCTTGGAGACGATAGCGCAAGAAACTTGGGACAGCGGTTGATCCTGGTGCGAGTGCTGTCGGCTGCGGCAATCGTACTACTTGCTGGGAGCTCGGTAGCAGCAGCTGGTCCGATCGCTTTTGTCGGGCTTATCGTCCCTCATTTATGCAGATACATCATTGGGCATGATTTCAAGTGGCTGCTTCCTTATACCGCACTAGTCGGCGCGATCCTTCTGGTGACTGCAGATTTAGCATCACGCTTTATTCTGGAAACCAAAGAAGTTCCGGTAGGCGTCGCAACGGCGATTATCGGAGTTCCCTTTCTGATCCATGTGGCCCGGAGGAAACAGCATGCTTAATCCGCGTACAACGAAATATACGTTCATGTTTATCACTTTAACTTTTATCGTTGCTGCCTTGTCGCTTCTTAGTTTATCGGTTGGAGGAGTTGGTGTTCCTCTGAAAGAGGTGCTTGCTTCTCTTGCCGGGCGAAATGCGGAAGCCAGCAACCTGATCATTATGCAGTTCCGTCTGCCTCGAATAGCAGCCGCTATTCTCATTGGCGCAGCATTGGCAGTAGCCGGCGCGCTATTGCAGGGCGTCATTCGCAATCCGCTCGCTTCGCCCGATTTGCTTGGTGTAACGGGTGGTGCGTCGGTAGCTGTGGTTGCCTTCATGACTTTCGTGACCGGCTACAGCATTCACTGGGTACCGTTCATTGCCATTGGCGGCGCGTTGGTTACTGCTACCATCAATTATGTGCTTGCTTGGAAAAAAGGTGTGTCGCCGTTCCGGTTGGTGCTGATCGGCATTGGTATTTCAACCGCTATGGGGGCGCTCACCACGTTCCTGCTCATTAGCGGGCCGGCGTATTTGGCAGCGCAAGTGCTGAATTGGATGACGGGGAGCATCTATGGTACCAATTGGGCTTATATCGAAGTGCTCTGGCCGTGGGTGGCGGTATTCATTCCTTTGTCCCTGCTGCTAGCGAAGGAATTAAATGTGCAATCCTTAGGCGAGGATGTCGCTCGAGGGCTTGGAAGCAAGCTTCAGCTGAGTCGGATGATTCTCTTATTTTATAGCGTCGCCCTTGCCGGGGCAGCGGTTGGTGTAGCCGGTACGATCTCGTTCATCGGATTAATGGCGCCGCATATCGCCAGGAGGCTTGTAGGAAATACTTACAAGCTGATCATCCCGGTATCCGCATTTATAGGTGCGATTATTCTACTGCTGGCGGATTTGGCAGGAAGAGTGCTTTTTCAGCCGCTGGATATTCCGGCTGGCGTATTCACAGCAGGCATTGGCGCTCCTTTCTTCATGTACTTGCTATTTAAACGTAAGAGGACTTAGCTCATCTTTCATCGCAGAGAGAGATAGAGGAGGGAAATAATGGAACAGAAATTGGAACTGTATGACGTAACCATCATCGGTGGAGGGCCGGCGGGTCTGTATGCTGCCTTTTACAGCGGAATTCGCGACATGAAGACGAAGCTGATCGAGGCGAGAACGAAAAGGAAAATCTCTATTATACCGTTACGGAATTGGATAGTTTTCGCGGGAAAAGAGTCCTAATTTCCGGAGGCGGGGATTCAGCTGTCGATTGGGCTAATGAACTAGTGGAAATCGCTTCATCAGTTACACTCGTGCACCGCCGGAACCGATTCGGCGGTCTGGAGCGGAATGTGAGGCGGATGAAGGCATCAGACGTTCAAGTTCTTACGCCATATGCCATTACGGATTTATACGGGGACGGCAAGCGCCTTGATGCTGTTTCGATCGCGCCATTAAATGCGGACGGAGAATGGACGGATGAAACGGAGCAGGAGCGTCTCTCGGTGGACGCCGTTTTAATTAATCATGGGCTGCGCGGTGATCTCGATCCTATGGTAAATTGGGGATTAGCGAGAAAGGATTGGAGTTTTAATGCGGACGAGAAGTTGGCAACCAATCTTCCGGGTGTGTTCGTGGCTGGAGATACGGCTAATTACGGCAGCAAGCTGTATCTTATTGCCGGAGCTTTCACGGACGCGGCTTTAGCCGTGAATAGCGCCAAAATGTATATCGAGCCGGATGCGCCAACAAGAGCACAGGTTTCCTCGCATAACAGCAAGTTTGATGAGAAGAACAGGGCGTTCGAACTTGTAGAGGATTGAAGCTGAGGAATGGCTTACGCTTTAGAACCAAAATAAATATATGTCAGGAGACAAGAGCATCGTTCTATTAAAAGTCGCTAGTTTAGTGACTTTTTTGTTTTAATGATATAAGTTCTTGTCCCGAGCTGAGGACAAGAACTTGTATTCATAGCCGATTAGATACCTGCATAACAAATAAAAGCGGTATTATTTAAGACTTATTGTTCAAAGGGAAAATCCTTTAAAGAAGAGTGCTAGTTCATGACACTCCGCTAACACGACTCCAATTGTGACGAAACTCTATTATGCTTATCTGTATAAATTTCTCCATATTGAGACATGATTCCAATCCCCTCTATGCTTTACCCATAGGCGTACTTAATTAGTCTTGATTCCTACATAGTTGCGTGCTATGAATGTCAGCATTCATCAGCAGTTTACTAGCTGATTCTATATAGTAGAGCAGAGTTGCTCACGCTTAATTTCCCCTTCTCACGAAGATTTCCAACCCGCTTGTTTACGCTTCTCACCATGTGATTAGGTATTGTTTTTCATGACTTTGTACGAGTATATAAGCTCTATGGAGTTTGTATAAATCGGTTTAAAAAGGAGCGGATGCCCGCACGTTAACGGTTATGAACAGCTTTGGCAGGATCATATTCAAGAGAGGAGGCAGCTCAAAAGATTGAGACAAAGATGGTGCCAAAATCGAAAGGCACATCATGACCAAACCAAATCATGGGAGGTAATGTGATGATGTTTCAAACCCGTTTGGATTCCCGTTTCATCCTGCGATTAATGCTGATTGGCGGCGGATTGCTGCTCATATTCGCTTGTATGTTCTCGGTCTCGAAGACCGTGTCAGCCCACGGATATATTAATGATCCAGCCAGCCGCGCGATCCAATGTAAAAACGGATTAAATACCAACTGCGGCCCGATCGTCTATGAGCCTCAGAGCCTGGAGGGGCCGAAAGGTTTTCCTGCTGCAGGACCCCCTGACGGCAAAATCGCCAGCGCCGGCCTTGCCGGCTTCGCTCCGCTTGACCAGCAATCAGCTACGCGTTGGAACAAGGTGAGCATGAAGAGCGGCACCAACAACTTTACTTGGAATTTTACCGCTCGTCATGCCACGACAAGCTACCGTTATTTCATCACCAAGCCGGATTGGAATCCCAATGCACCGTTGACCCGCGCCCAGTTTGATCTGACACCGTTCTGCTCGATTAACGGCAATGGCCAGCAGCCGCCAGCCACGTTAACCCAAACCTGCAATGTGCCGCAAAGAGACGGTTACCATGTTATCCTCGGCGTGTGGGATATCGCGGATACCCAAAATGCCTGGTACATCGTCATCGATGCCCAATTCGGTCCTGGCGACAGCATTGCGCCTACGGCGCCGACTAATTTGGCCGTCAGCAACGTTGGCACAACGATGGCTACGCTGACTTGGGGAGCCTCGACAGACAACATTGCCGTCACGGGTTATGAAGTGTATAACGGTGCCAATGTCATCGCCACTGTTCCTGCAAATCAGACGAGCGCCAATCTCACCAATCTCTTAGCAGGCACGACTTATAACCTAGCTGTGAAGGCGTTCGACGCTTCCGGCAATCGGTCGCCGCTCAGCAATAATGTCCAGTTTACGACCACGCAGTTGCCGATTGACGTGACGCCGCCGACCAATCCGACAGGCCTGCATGTGATGGGCACTCCGACGTCGACGTCAGTCACGTTGATGTGGAATGCATCCACTGATGATTCCGGCATCGCAGGTTACCGGATTTACAACGGCAACACGGTGATCGCTACCGTCATTGGAACGGCAACCGAGAAGGTCGTTACCGGTTTGTCGCCGAACACGCAATATACGTTTACGGTTCGCGCTTACGACCCGTCGAACAACGAATCTGGCAACAGCAATGCCGTGACGGTGTCGACGCCTGACGGTCCGAGTGCAACGCCATGGGCTCCAAATACCGCTTATGCGGTCAATGCGCTTGTATCCTATAACGGCAAGGTGTACAAATGCATCCAGAACCATACCTCCTTGCCGGGTTGGGAGCCGAGCAACGTGCCCGCGCTCTGGCAGCTACAACCGTAAACCCAGGCTTTAGAAGAGCAGGAAGCCCGCCGCTTGCAAGGAGCGGCGGGCTTATTTTATGGTCGAATCGATCGGATGTAGGAGTTGCAAGAGCGCGGGCGTCACTTTGTAGAGCTAGTCGAGACGCTGCGTCAGTCAGAGGGAAAGGATTGAATAAGACATAAGCGTTTTCCAGGGTACCCTGATTGCCAGCATATATGGCTAACGGGTAACGATAGTTCAAAGACAACAGCGGCAGTCTAAGACTTAGTTTTTCTAGTCTTGGTTCGCCGCTGTTTGATTTTTTCTCCAGTCTAAAACTAAATTATCGCTGGACAATTATAACTACATGCTGGTGCCGAACAAAACAAGTGGAGCGATACGTTGCTGTAACTGGTGAATTCGGCAGGCGGGCGCTATTTGATTCCAACCATAGTAGTTCCTTAATTTAGTGGATAGCCTTAAAAAAAATGTTTAAATTTTTTAAAATAACCCTTTACATAATATAGGGGGGTAGGGTATATTGATTGTAAAATTAAGGAGGTGAGGCCATGTAGATGACTTCAGAAAGTATTAATGAAAATTGTTGGAATCCCATCAATGCTACTCATAAGACGGTGCAAGAAGAAAAAGCCACCATTCAGATAAAGTAAAAATAATTTAACAACGAGATTAAATCGAATCGAAGGGAATTCGAGGAATAAAGGATTAATTGAATAAGAGGTGTTCTAGATAACATTCAAGATCAATTAACGATTAGTTCAGAAGATAATAAGTCATATATTGAAAGTGGTGGAAAATATGGGTTTGGAAGCTCTAGAAGAACAAGTCAAAAGGGATCTTTCTTATCTTGCATTTGGGGGAGAGGACTGGGTATGCCGGGCCCATCATCCTGAGGGGCATGTCTACGATGCCGTGATTATAGGAGGGGGCCAGTGTGGCTTAGGTGTGGCCTTTGGACTTTTGCGTGAAAGAATATCTAATATCCTTGTCATCGACGAAAACGTTGAAGGATATGAAGGGCCATGGGTAACTTACGCTCGTATGATGACATTGCGTACTGCTAAACATTTGATATCCATTGATCTTGGAGTTCCTTCTCTGACATTTCGCTCCTGGTGGGAAGCGCAATTTGGACCACAAAGTTGGGAAGGCATCGATAAGATTCCACGGAACGATTGGATGAACTATTTACGTTGGTATCGAAAGGTTCTTAACTTACCTGTTGTTAATGAGGTAAAGTTGAAGCTTATTGAGCCTGCAGGGGAAAATATTTATCGACTGCATATTGAAGAAGCGGGAGCATCATCTCATACATTACTGGCCCGCAAGGTTATCTTAGCTACTGGTATTCAAGGCGGAGGGGAATGGCACGTACCATCTATGATTTCCGAATCATTACCCCGTCATCTCTATGCACACACCTCAGAAGACATTGACTTTAAGGCCCTAAAAGGCAAGAAGGTGGCCATTTTAGGCGGTGGAGCCTCGGCTTTTGATAATGCTAATTTTGCATTATCTGAAGGTGTAGGTTCGGCTCATGTGTTTGTTCGCCGCACGGAGATGCCACGTATTAACCCAATGCGACAAATGGGGGTGTCAGGTCTAATTGAACGTTTCCATGTTCTATCTGATGCTGACAAATATTCTGTTATATCCTATTATTTAAAGCATCAACCTCCTACTAATGACACATTTGAACGTGCAGCTTCACACCCTGGCTTTCAATTACACTTAGGTACACCATGGCTTGACGTACAGCATGAAGCTGAAAAAGCTGTGGTCACGACTCCACAAGGTAAGTTCACTTTTGATTTTTTAATCATGTCCACCGGTCTTGTGACTGATCATTCTTTACGTCCAGAGCTTAAGCTGTTTGAACCTCATATTGCACGTTGGGACGACTATTATCATGCACCTGCTGAGACAGCCAACCATAAGCTTGATACTTATCCTTACCTTAGCCCTGGCTTTACGTTCACATACCGTGACAAAAAGGATGCAAAGCTTCTTCATGGGCTTTTTGTTTTTAACTTTTCAGCTATAGTTAGCTGTGGTATCTCGGCCTCTTCGCTCCCTGGAATGAGATATGGGATACCTAGACTCGTCTCAGCTGTAGCAGACCAACTGTTCGCTGATAATCGGGAGGAGATTCTGAATAACTACTATTCTTATAATGAAGCTGAATTTGTTGGAGAATGTACAATGACTTAGTTTCCTATTCAACTATTGAAGGGAGGATAGGAAATTGGGGAAGGTCTTTACAAAATCGACGTGTGCCTTACTATTATTAGTCTTTATTTGGGGTGGAAGTTGGCCAATTTATAAAATGGCTGTGCCTTATACGCCCCCGTTATTATTTGCAGGTATGCGTACAGTAATTGGGGGCCTTATCCTTGCAGCTCTCATATATAAAATGAGGGACAGGATCAAATGGCGTAAAAATTGGTCGAAATATTGTATTTCAGCATTCTTTAATACGATTCTCTTTTTTGGGTTGCAGACAGTAGGGCTTAGTTATTTGCCAGGAGGATTGTTTTCCGTGCTTGTCTATTTTCAGCCCGTTCTGCTTGGATTGTTTGCTTGGATTTCGCTTGGAGAGTACATGTCGCTGTTTAAAATTATGGGTATGATTATTGGATTTATTGGAATTGTAGTTGTCAGTGTGGACGGATTAACCGTTCATGTATCAAGCATTGGTGTTGTCTTAGGGTTGCTTGTGGCATTTAGCTGGGCACTTGGTGTGGTTTATGTGAAGAAGGTGAGCAGCGAAGTAGATGCTTTCTGGATGGTGTCTTTGCAGTTTATAATTGGTGGAGTTATTCTAATAGGTACTGGGACCATTGTTGAAAACTGGTCAGCAATTGAATGGAATGGTGAGTACCTTTTTGGACTCGGATACGGCTCCACTTTCGGCATTCCACTGGCCTATATCATTTACTACAAACTTATTAATGCTGGAGAGGCAAGCAAAGTCGGGACATTCACGTTTCTTGTACCGATCATTGCCGTAATCATCAGTACGGTGTTTTTAGATGAACCGGTAACTTACCGCCTTGTCGTAGGGCTGTTATTAGTAGGTGTAAGTATTTATTTCGTGAATTATCGCGGGAAAAAGGTGAATGCTTCATTATTTAATAGAGCGCAGGAAAAATGTAATACGAAAGATGTCAGATGACAAGAACGTATATGCTTAAAAGCCGCGTAGAAGCGGCTTTTTTATTTGTTTGTTGAATGATTCAATAATATTCGGTGAACATATGCTTGTGTCACTAAACTATAGAGAAAAAGATTTGATTTTTCAGATAATCGTTATCTAGATTACATTTTTATACATTGAACTGTATTAAAAGTTCTAATACTCTTATAAAAAGGATATGACATTGTAAATTCATTTTAAAGTAAGAAAAGAAAGGATAACCAATGAAAAAAAGAAAAAAGAAAAAGACATATATCATTTTGGGGGTAACCCTTTTGGTTGTTATGGTTTGGATGAATAATACGAGTCTATTTTATTCGAAAGATACAAATTATAAGATTCTAGCTCATAGAGGGTTGGCTCAAACCTTTGATATTTCAAAGGTAGAGTATGATACGAATACAGCTGAAATCATTTATCCACCTGAGCACCCTTATTTAGAAAATACAATTCCTTCTATGAAGGCAGCATTTGATAATGATGCTGACGTAGTGGAATTAGATATTCAGTTAACGAAGGATCATCTATTAGCTGTTTTTCATGATTTTACTTTAGAGTATAGAACAAATGGTAAAGGTGAAGTCAAAGATTATATAATGAACGAATTGAAGAAACTAGATGTCGGCTATAGATATACGGCTGATAATGGAAAGAGCTATCCGTTTCGTGGCAAAGGCATTGGCATGATGCCAAGCTTAGATGAGGTGTTTGCAGCTTTTCCGAATAAAGAGTTTTTAATTCATGACAAAGATGGAGATATGGAAACAACAAAAGTATTGTGGGATTCTTATTTAAGTAAAATGTCTAAGAATCAATTAGATAAAATAACAGTTTATGGTGATGGAGACAGCGAAGGATTTAATTATTTACGTTCAAAACATGCAGAGTTGAAATTGTTAACGAAAACAATGATGAAAAATGCACTTTTAAAATATGAATTATTAGGTTGGACGGGATATATTCCGAAAGAATTGCATAGTATGGAGCTACATTTGCCTTTAAATTATGCGAAGTTCTTATGGGGTTGGCCAAATAAATTTATTGATAGAATGGAGTCTGTCAACACGCGAGTCGTAATCGTAGAGGGAAATGGTAAATGGTCAGAAGGATTTGATACAAAAGAAAGTCTTGAAAAAATTCCAGCAGGATATCAGGGCTATATATGGACAAATAGGGTTGATAAAGTTACTAAATGATTTAATTCATCAAAAATAGTTGATTCTTCATTATAAGGAATCGTACTTCTTATGTTATTAAAGGGCAGCATTCCTATAGTGAATAGACAAAAATCCCATCGCAAAGAACCTGATGGGATTTTTATTATGGGTTCGGGAGCGATAGGCTAAGAGATCGCGGCAAAATTCATACGATTGCACGGCCCTTGGATCTCCTGAGAACCACAAACCGTCTATATACCGGCTATATATTGATCCGCACAATTGCGAAATGAGAGTTTTCTCCACCAGTTGAATTGACAAATCCATTATCATTGAGCGGGAAAGTTTTTTGCTTAACAGAATCTGATACATTTCCGCCGATGACTGTTATGTCAGAAGAGCTTACACAAATAACAATGTCACCATGCGTCTCTTTAGAAATAAAGTCGTTCCACGTTGCACCGCTTCCATTTCTACTCTTTACTACAATATCACCTTCTTGTGGTCTTACCTCATTAATAGCGAAAGCCCAGAAGGGATTACTTTCACTATTTATTTGTCGATTAATCTTGGCGGGTGCAGTATAGCGCCAATGTGCGGCCGGATTTCCGAATTCATTCCGATAATTTGATTCGTCATGGACCTTGCCAAAACGATCGCCTCCGCCTGCCTGAGTGACAATCCACGAGATAAAGGCAGCGCTCCAAGTACTTTCTGGAATTGTTATATATTCTGGTACCGATACATCCTTATAAACACCTTGTTGCCAATATTCACGTATCCGTGCTGGCATATCATATTCCTTTATGGTTCCTTTATTCCAAGTCACTTCGAATTCCTGCTTTGCAAGATGGATCATTTGCTGCCTTACGTTTTCCCAGCTCAAGCTTATCTACTCCTAACTACTACTGGAATAAGATTCCAAGTGTCCAAATTAACGACTTTCCGTCACCCTTGGATAGTATCCCTCAATCAACCCGCAAGCTATTCATGATAATTGGTTAAGAAAAATAATGAAGCGGTTGCCGCCCATTTACGAGATCATTCACACCAATTTTAGAAAACAGCCTGAGGCGATTACGGCATTTCCCGGCTATCGGCACGGAAGAAGAGATGACGGGCAAAAGCCGCGTAGCTTGCCGGGTTGTGTATCGCATCGTCTGCGATCATCTCATTGTAGCTTCTGGCGCATGCTATTACAGTAAAAACTAACATCATGTCAAGCTTGTTAGACACTAATCGCGAGGATTTACATCTTTTATTCGAAGGAATCAAGGAGGTCTATCCACTTAAGGCTTTGAGAATTTTGAACATACCGGCATGAATTACATTAGTAAATCGGAATGGAAAGTGATCCTGAACCATTGGTCTATACTAGCAATCAGTAACCCATCCAGCGCTGAATTTATTGATTATGTAGGTCGATGGGTGGCAGCAACATTAGAGCATGTGGATGAAATTGCTATCGAAGGGGATTTGTAATATCTGAAACTAAAGGGGATAGAGGCGCTGGATGTTGGGCACTGATTCCAGTGTTTTTTATGTGATACAATAAGGAAAAGGGGAGAAGTTGGAAATTAGGGACGGAGGGAAAGCTTGCTTACGTGGAATAGCGATGTATGGGGAAAGCTGACAGGGCCGTACAGTTCTGCAGTAAACGTACCTGTGTTATTGCAGCAGCTAATGCAGCAATATAGTCAGGAGATTTTTGATGAACTCTTTGAAGAGTTCTTGTACCATCAAAATACGATATATACGGCCACATATGCAGCAATGCCTTTTTTGGCACAAATAGCATGTTCTACATCTGATGCTGAAGTGCGCAAAGAGCTGTTTGTAAATTGCGGTATAATCGAGGCAAGCCGTGATGGGCACGATGAAGAGCCATTTCCAGAATCTTGGGCTGAACTGGCTGAAGATGTAGGCAGCTCTGTCTGTACTGAATTGTATCGTGAATATGTAGAGGCCATTGGGAAACTCAAGTCGCTTACTAAGGAAGTATTCACCTATACGGCCCGTCATTCCATCGATGAGACGGAGAAACGTTTTATTCTTGTTGCGGATGCCGCTTATCGAGGTTCGTATATGCTTGCCAATATGTTGATGACTTTTATTAACGGTGATGAGTATGTGGGCGTGTGTCCGGCCTGCGAAAATGATGTATTCATCTGGCCTCATGTAGATAATTCTGTAGAAATCGAAATACTTCAAGCCTATGAACAAGATCCCGTCTTTCACACTGATCAGGAGTCCCATGTAATCGTCCCGGTCACGTCATTTGCAGATGAAGAAATACGAACATTCCCGGACCATCCCATGGACGTGCGGGCGTATTCGGCTCTTTTCGCATCGGCAGGTGGAATGTATATCCCCTTATCTATAGATGGTGATAGGAGCGGGAGATTTGTCATTCCGCTCGAAAACCCGACCTCCGAAGAAATGGTTAAAATGCTTGCGTTGCATGAGGGTATTCCGGGACATCATTTTCAACTTTCGATTCAATATGATCAACCAACCATTCCATTAATCCGCAAAATAACGATGACACCTGGATACGTAGAGGGATGGGCGGTCTATATGGAAAGCTTATCCGCGGAGAAGGGCTTGCTTGATCGGAACACGGTACTAATCCGTTTGGTGGACCTTTTCATAGGTACAGTGATAGATACGGGTATCCATGGGCTGAAGTGGACAAGAGAACAAGCTAATGAGTATCTGGTGAGTATCATCGGAACGGGGAGCGATGCTTTGATCGACAGTGTCATTGCCTATCCAGGACAAAAAGGAAACTATGCGATCGGATCGGAGCAATTCCAATCCCTTCGAGAGAAGGCGAAAAGTGAACTCGGGGATCGCTTCGATATCAAGGCATTTCATTCCGTTCTTCTTCGAAACGGTACTATGCCATTTCCGATATTGGAGCAGCAAGTGAATCAATACATCAAATCCGTCAAATAAAAGGAGAGCAGACCCCGGTATGATTAAACGCACGCTAGTACGAATGACGATATGGAACAGCACGGTCGTATTTTGCTTGCTCGTCATACTGGGGGGAGCGTTATACGGGTTGGCGCATTATCGGATCTATTCCGACATTGACCGTCAGCTAGTAGAAATAGAGGGGATCATGGAGCGGGTCTAGGGCTATCGATCGCGCGTTGGATCGTCGATCAACATCAAGTTTGTTACAAAAATTGAAAAAAAGGAACGTGTAGATATTCTGTTCGAAGATGTAGATTCTAAATGTAGTAATAGAAGAACGAGAGATGTTAAGTATAGACCATTCATGCCTCAACACGTGGCAATGATGATTTATAGTGATCCAGATAATCAGAAACTTCAAGAAGAAGCAAAATATGTTGAACGCTATGTGCGTCGACTTATGTAGGGCAATTAAAGTAGCAGCAAGAATAAAGGGTGGTCTTCAATGTTCTGAAGTCCATCCTTTATTGCATGTAGGGGAAAATGGGAAGCTAATCGGCAAACCATACAAGTTCTTGTCTTTTAACCATATATGTTCTTGTTTTCCGACAAAACTGACCAGCATAAAACGTAAAAGAAGTCTGACAATGAATAACAAACAATGAAGTTTAAGTTTAGCTATGATTCTTGAAAGGAGATTGTACACAGGAATGTCGTCAACTTCTTGTCATCCGACATCAGATTATAGAAAGATAGGCTGGCAAGGGTTTAATTAGATTTTTAGACATATGTACAAAATACGGGTTTTGTGAAACAGTGTTGTCCTTTTACTCCAAGTTCAAGTGACCGGTTCTTCTTCTTGTCGTACGATGCTTGAAGCCATTCTAGTTCATTTGTTTGAGTAGATACGGATAAGGTGGCTTTAAAGAAACGAATATTTTTGTCTTATAACTTATGAGTATTTTATACAGGGCTCTGCAAGAATATATTAGTATCTCCCAGAATCTCTTCTTTTGACATGTCATAACGAAATGCCCCAGAAACCTCTAACCATTTATCGTAATGAGCAGTTGAAGTACCTCCGATAATTTGTTTCTCGCCTAGCATTGTCCAAACTATTCTAAGTTTGTTTTGGTGCAAATATTTCACGAAATCTTTTTTACGCACTAATAAACAATTCAAACCATTATGATTTACACTTGGATCTAGGCATATTACTTGATTCTCCTCATTTAGTAATTCTCCTTCACGAGTACTTAACTTCATATTCATACCAGTAAATATACTTTTACATGGTTTCAGGTAACTAATAGACTCTGTTTTGGAGCAATCATAAGGTTCTTCCCACAAGAAGTTAAGCGTTGTTATCATTACATTTCCTCTACTTACACCATTTTGATCCGTTACTTTCTGCCACTCGCCTCCTCCATAATAAGGTTGCTGATGAAATTCGAAAGCTGGTGACCAATAGTATTCGCGACTAAACATTTTATATTGACTTTCAGACTCAGGCATCCATCTCCCCATAAAGTGTTCACCTGAAATCCAGTTAAAAAATGTTTTATGCCTGTTTAATGGTACTAAGTAGCTCCGTATTTGATACCACAAGTGTTTATGTGGAGTATCCCACTTTTCTTCTCCTAATTGGACTGGTTCTGACCACTGAGGATAAGATTCCAGAACCATCCACTCTTCCCCAGTTTGATCTTTTACGATCAACATCTTTTTAGGATCTGGAAGATCATCGCCTTGTTGAACCCATGTTTTTTTTGGTTGATCCCAATTAGTATAAGGGATTTCAAACCACCAATTCGAATTTGCTTGATATGAATCATTTTCAGTTCCTTTATCCTGAATAAGCATTGTAGGGTCTATATCCCTTACGTATGGCTCCCAAGGTCCACAAAAGTGTTTGCGTTTTTCTTGGCCCCACTCTGAATCATCATATAACATAAAATGATCTGAAACTTTTGCTAATAGTTCATAGAAAGCAATCCATTGATATTTTTTACCTAACCGTTCTGGTTTACGCTCTCCTCTACCATAGAATGACTGTTTTGCACTTCGATCAAATTTGCCATGTTTCTGTACATCATAACCAAGATCAAAAATCCGTTTGACAGCAAGATGACTAAGAACTTCAGTATCGAGATCCCTCCATGGTCTAAAACCACTTTCAAAAACATACCGCCCGAAGTCACCATACGATCCGCCCTTCGCTACTCTCATTGAGTTTAGAATGGTATTTTGGCTCCAATAATGATCTTTAAATTCAACAGATTGATAGTCAAATTTCAAAGCGTCAATTTCTGATGTAGATGGTAATGTATCGTCCCACTCACTTTTATATGGGGGACGAATTTTCTTTTCGTCAATCAGTGGTTTAAAACCTAAATGCAGTGTGTACTCTATTACCCCTCTCGCATAATCCCTCATTAAAATATGTGGGTACACAAGTTCGTGGTTAAAAACCTCAGTATAGATGTAATCGCTCAAGCCAGTTAAGTTGGTTATTTCATTTGTTCGTAAAGTACATCCATAGGCTACAGCATATATTCGCTCCAAAATGTACGGATCATTTACAGATTTGAATTTTTTCAACAGTTGAACTAAAACACTAATTCGGTTTTGTAATATGCTAACTAGTGCCTTTGTGGCAGAATCACGTAGAAAACGATTCGAACTAGTTAGAAACCAGGAAAGAGTGATTGCTGACAGTAAAATTGCTTGGCGTAAGCTTTCCATCCCTTCTCTTTTGCATTCCACTTATCCATAAACCACTGTTGGTCTGGTATCCTTGGATCCTGACGATCTAGAGGAATGCAAATAATATATTTTACTAAGTTTGGATGAGTATTGATCGCTCTTTTCAGTGACTTATCTAACTGGCTCCATTGACTATCTCCCATAGTAAGAAAGTACTTGGCTTGCCATCCATACTCGTTTTCATTGTCCAACTTACAGTATGCTTCAACTCCACCATCAGGAGCACCAGCTCTTCTAAAATCAGCTTTTCCTGGTATTACTTCTTCGTTAGCTAATTGACATACCAATTCCTCAAATGCGCTATTTTGCGAATTATTGAATGATCTAATATTTAGCCAACTTATATTAAACATCCGAACACTCCTTCTTGTATTGTCTGACACTAGTTTCCTTTATTATCATATCACATAACCAATATATCCTAATTCAAAGTATCAGAATATGAGATATGGATTAAGAATATCTACAGCCATTCTTGGAGGCGAGTTTCCGCCAAGCAAAAGGGTAACTTTGTGTCGTTTAACACCATTCTTTTTAAATAAAAAAATAAGATATGATGTGTCACATCATATCTTACAAAAAAACTAGTTGTCAGCAGAAAATAAATTATTAGACTAGATGCCTATGATCTAAGCGACTTATCAAACTATTATAACGTCAGATTCTATATAATAAGTTTTAGACTGACTGGTAAAACGTACAAATACCCATAGTGCTTCAAACGACTTTTACTTGTCACTTTCTATCTCAATATAATCCTTAGTGTCAGTAGAAAATAAAGTATTAGACTAAGTGCCTTTATTCCATGCGACTTTTCGAATTGTCATACCACCAGACTCCATAAAATAAGTTTTAGACTGACCTGAGAAATAGGAACAGCTACAGCTAAGAACGAGAAAATAAAGTCCTAGACTGCCGCTGTTCCATTGAACTAATGTGCACCGTTAGCTTAATGCTATTTGTTCGATATACTGTATCAAAAACTCTTTATCTTCGGGAAAGGAAAATTGCAGTTCTTTTAGCTGCTCAGAGGCTTTCCAGGCAATTTCATTAATAAGACCATCGGGGTCATGGATTGTTGGTTGTCCGTCTAAAATCTCAATCTCGAAATATGTTACATGGTATTCAACTGGACCAAATGCCCATGACTTACCCTTTAAATCTTTGACGATTTTACATCGGTAACCTGTCTCCTCATAAACCTCCCTAATACAGCATTTTTCCAGGGTTTCTTCTTGTTCTTTCCCCCAGATGGCAATAAAAATCCCTCAGTTGCATTCATATTATTCACCTTTTATAGTTGTCTTATCATCCTGTATGATCCAGGAAACTTAAATGATCAATGGCGCATTAGTTAGGGCTTTCATGGTTGTCTGGGTGAATTAGATTTCCCTTCATAGATGTCTATTGTTTATGAAACGGTATTTCTACACCCTCATCAATAAAGATTCCTTCAG
>NZ_ALKF01000136.1:0-28611 GCF_000283315.1 Paenibacillus sp. OSY-SE
ACACACTTTATTTTACAGACTCAAAAATAGATATAGAGAAAGGCTACATTTCGTTCGATTTTAAACGAAATGTAGCCTTATTAATTTGAAACACATTTTTAACTAATAAAAACGCAAGTTTTTCAGTGCCCTCGATGAATTCAGGAGTCATTTTTGGGGTAGTCTAAGTTTTTTTTCAGTTAAATATAGGATTACAGTTCATTGTATTGTATCTTTCCACATGGTAGGACTCCGACTAGTTGAACAATGATTAAATAATGAAAGAATATTTATGTAAGTTTAGGTAGTACAGGACTTGCATTTTCTATATGAAACCAATTCTCAATATGTATACAAAGCGGGCCGATATCCTCAATAGCTTTTTCACATATATCAGTGTATCTTTCTTTTAAAATTTTTCTTACGCTGTAGTGCTCGTGAAATTCATCGGTAGACTTTGCCTCGTATACTTCAGTTGGTTCAATAATATAATTTTTGTGTTTTGTATCTCTACTTACATAGATACTCCAATTAAGACTTCCTTTAAACGATCTTATGCACTCTTCTAGCTGCTTATATACTTCGCCACCATCTGAAAATCTAAAGAAAAATCCTGGGGGTGATTTATATATATCATCCTCAAAATACATGGTAGTTCTAACCCATTCAAATGATCCAAGTTTTGAGATAGTATAAGCCATTTTCTCAGTCTTATCTATATCAGAAGAATCCTTTAAATAAAAGCTTTTTCGTTGCATACAACCTCTCCTTATTCAAGTTTTTCAGTTGTAACTACAGTATTACCACCATTGGTTTGATTTAATTTCTCTAGATATGTTTCTTTTAGTATTGGTGTTTCGCTATATCGAGGATCGTATACGAATTTACCATCTGAATAAACCGTGTGATAGTCAAAATCAACCTTTGATCCATATTCAGTTACCTCAATTTGCCCATACTTATCCGACGATCTTATTGTCACTATCTCTCCTTTTCCCCCTGCTGCCTTTGCCAGATCATCTGCTATTTCAGAACAATCATAATTAAGGTTCGCTTTATACTTTGCTGAGTTTCCCGACATTACATTGGTAACTGCTTCATTACCAACAACAACTTGTCGTCCCGTCTCCTTATTCGAACTCCTCTCATTCTTCCCGTTGTTTCCTCTTCCGCCACTACCGCTCTTTAATTTAACTACCTTGCCGATTCCCTTGTCCGTTATACCCGAGACGATTGAATTGCCTACACCTTTGGCTAGCCCGTTCCAGTCTTCGGTATCTATCATATTCTGGATTCTTCGACCATCGGCTTCTGCCTCTGCAACCAGTTCATCCCATGCCTTTTCAGGATTACTTACCCATTTCCATGCTTCTGCAGCGGTGCCAGTTACTACATTCGCCGTAACCCCGATTGGGTCGTTAAGGACGGCCTTTGCCGTATCCAGTGTCGATTTGACCGCCTCGGTACCTCCAGCCCATGCCCCTTTCGCCGCATCAAGCGATTTGTCGAGGGACGTAGGCTGATATACGACTTCACCTTTTTTCAGGGGTACATATATCCGTTGTCCATTGAACATGGTTATCGTTTTATAACGCATCCGGTTCTTTATCCGCTGAGTCATTTCTTCTTGCGAATGGTTGCTCTGCATCTTCCGGGCAGCTGTAAGCACTTTGCCAATTAGGAAATTCGAGCCTAGTCCTATCTCTCCTGCTTGAGCAAGTCCGCTTCCTATTGCTTGCATGCCCTTCGGCGCAAATTTCCCTCCTGTGGCTGCCAATCCCACATACGGCACGCTCGCAGCCAAAGATAGCCCAGCTCGCGTATAATCACCACGGGCAGCCGATATTCCAGCGTTCGCCACACTGGCTGCCTTTCCTACGACCGGTATCATCCCGACGACATCCAGCGCAAGCTGGACCCCGTCAAGAAACTTATCCAAGAGGCCCTTCTTCGGTCCCTCCGCAGCTTCCCCATTTTCCCCGGTCTCCGGTTCCAAGTCCTTCACATAGACGGGTGCTTTTGTCAGTCCTTCGATTCGAAGGCTTGTCCCTTGGATATCCGTCTCCCCGTCCAGCACGATACTGCTGCTGCCGCACAGCAGATACACAGCCTCTCTCGCTTGAATATCCAGTTTCTTGTCGAGCTTGAGCTCCAAATCCTTCTCTGTATGGAACACGATCGCTTGTTTACTGTGAATCTCAATGCCCTCATGTTCATCCAGCTTGACGAAGACATGGTTCTCTTTGGCCGTCAACACAAGGTCATTGCTTCCGAATTTCACTTCCTTGCCGAAGTTGGTTCCCCAATACTTTACGCCCGGGTTTGCCATCTTGGGTGAATCCTGTCCGCCTCTGCGGACGGAATTCAATGCAACCGCTCCTTCCTCCTGACGGCTCGGAAAGTACACCTGCACTGCATCTCCAACCTGTGGCATGCAGTAGAACCCGCTGTTTCCTTCCGCCGTGTATACGGAAGAGTACGGGAACCAGTATGCTTCTTGCTTAGCTTGAGCCGAGTCGATGTTCAAATGCACCTGAACTTTATCTTTCGTGACGTCAATGATTTTTCCTTCCAGAGACGCCCCACAAATATCGGGATTGGTCATCGGATTCTGCCGGATACCCGTTGCCGGCCGCAGAAGGTATTCGTAGGTGAAGGCCCCTTCGTTGAACCGTGCTGTTGACTCCATCACGGTTAATTCCTTGTCCCTGAATGCAATGCGGTCCCCGATGGAATAGTATCGTTCGGTTTCGATAGAGTAATTCGTAACGTCCGTTTCTTGCAGAACGTCGTTATTGTGCCAATCAATTAGCGTTCGCATGACGCTGTAATGAGCATTCGTCAGGGAATCAGCCTTGCCGTCTGGCACGCCTATCCACAGCTTCGGGGAATCCGCCGCCGCTTCGGGGATGAGGACCGCTCCGAAGCGGGAAGCCATTCGTTTGAGAAACTGCCAATCCGTTTCCTGATACTGTAAGGTGAATTGGTTTAATGAGGCGGTGTCAAAGACAAGATCAATATAATCAGAGCCTGGGTATTCAGAAAGGATATGATGGACGAGATCCTGGTACAACATGTTTCGATTCTGGAAGGAACGCGTTTTTAGCTTGATATCCATACGCGATGTATGAGATATCCCTTCTAGTTCCAAATAGTAAATGCCCCTAACCGCTTTAACCGCCATGTCAGAGACTACACCGTGGAACAACGTTTTGACCGCATTTCCTTCATCGATCTCTTGAATTTGAATCGTGTCCGAACCACTGGACATATCTATGTATCTATCTTTTTTCTCTTCCGGAATAATTGCCGTAAGATGCAGATGTGCATGCTCGTTTACCTTTTTTTCAATTTGAACGCTGCTGAGGGTCTGTATTTCGTAAGGTGACACAAGCCGGATGTGTTCATACCCGATCAGCTTGCTTGCTGTGCTCACATAATCCCCCCTTCACTTGGGTGGTAAAGCAGTTCAGAATAGATACCTTACAGTGCGATAAACAACTGAAACTCATTTGGTATCAGAGCCAGAGGCCACAACCTTCTCACGGTATTCTTGCAGTACTTGGTTGTAAGCTGTTTCCTCCATATCTTGATAGCCAGTGAAGAATACTTTTTCGATTTGGCTGTGATCAAACAGAAACGCTTGATTAGCATCAATATTCCCTTCTGGATATAAGCATGCAATATAATCCCACAGCTTTTCGCTGTCTCCCGTCTTTTGCAGCCTTCCGTAAATCATAACTCTTTTCTCTCCGCCCTTTAGCAGAACAACAGAACCGTTCGGAAGCAAATGCATTGTTTATCACATCCCGATAAAATATATGCTCTTTATCAATTGACTTACTTATAAGTAGCCAAAATGCCAATCACGCAGAACATCACTGCTATTCCTATTAAACCGAAAATGCAGATAATCACAATTTTATGTTTATCGGGATCATTTTTTGTTTTTGTATAGGCCCCGGTAAAAATACAAATGATTGCGATTAAGACAATAATAATCGCGGTTTCAACAATTCCCGGTACTTTTTTATATGTGTTCTCCAAAAATTTGTTGATTGCTACCAAAATACCGCCTACCGCCAAAAGCAACAATCCTAGCACAGAAACTTTGGGGTTATTCCTAGCTTCTCGCAAAGCGTATACAATAGTTACCAATGCCGCAGTAATTGCCATGATAATAAACACTGGCCAAGGTAAGTAATTAAAGCTCATTTTTTGGACCCCTTTTCATTTTCCAAACAACTCTTCTTTAAGATAGCTAACACCTGCACCTATAGCTACACCAGCAATCACACCCGCTCCTACAACTGCTATAACAGGGGCACCTAAAGCAGCCACGCCCGCTCCAACTATACCTGTTGCAACCGTTCCTCCTACAGATAATCCTGCAGCATAATATCTGTCATCTCCTTCATACTTTTCAAAATCCTCCACTACGTCAAATGCAGTTGATATTGCAGCGGCAGGACCAGCAAATTTTGAAGCCCCTTTAATTAAATTTGTGCCTCTTTTAAATCGAACACTCTTAAATTCTGCGGCAGGGCCAAACGCTGGAGCTTTAGTAACATAGTGTTTTCGGTCACTGATTGCATCAAATAAATATTTTCCGGCTGTAGCATCCGCCGCTCCTAGAAATGTATTTTTGGTAATATCCCTCATTAACTGCTTATTCCAATCCTGCTCTTCTTCCTGCATGGTAGGGCTGTTATTATCTTCTACTAAGTGAGAATTATTTAGATTCTGTCCATCATCCTCAACCCGTATCTGCCCGCAATACATGCACATATTCGTTGAATCATGCAATAACGAAGGGTAGTTATCAATACTTTTATCCGTCTTTCCGCCAAGCCAGGGCATTGTCACCATCGGCATGCACGGCACCCGCTGCGGTAAACCGTGGGCTGCCGTAGCCGCGGCGACAGCCGGATTGTTCATGCTCCCGCATGACCCGAAGGGCATAATGTTCACATTGGGTATATAGTCCATCACGTTCATGATGGGCTTCCCTTTTACATAGACGCCATGACTCATCTGCATGTTCAGACGGCTGGGCTGGGAGCCGTAGCTGCAGCTTAATACAGCACCTGCCACGACATAGCTTTTTTTATCGGCGCTGCTAGCCACTGGGGACATTTCCTTTTTACCTTCCCCCGAACTACTGGAACTCATCTCCAATCACCTCCTGCTTCTCCAGTTAAGCTTCATCCAGCTTCTTCAGCTTCAGCCCATAGAAGTCTCGCCTCAAGATGCTTTCTGCCAGGGATAAATTCACGATAAGAATCGTTTCATAGATGTGATCTATTTGAAACAACGGCCTGTTTCCCGCCTTGTCCCTGTCAAGGACAGGCCGTTTGAGCATGCCATTGCGATGATACTCGCTCTTATCCGACAGACAATTGATGCGAAGCGGCAGAGTAAGCCAATACACATCCTGTCTCATCCGGGCGAAGTCGACCAATCCCACGGGATAATACTGCTGCCGAGGCAGGAACTTCTCAATCAACTGCTTAAGCTTGTCCGACAAGAGAGGAACAGGCCTCTCGATGAAATCCACATATTCGATATGCCTGCTCTCGCGAACAGGGAATTGCAGATTCATTGCTGTAAGCTCATCAGCACGCGCTTCGATGAGCATGTCCTTGGGGATGGCCTCCGCAATTCCTGCAGGCTCAACAGCATCCAAGATGCGTTCATCCTGCGACAAGATAAAGTAACTCATATTCCGTGTCTCCTTAATTCTTCCATAATGTCTGAGCCCATTGCTGCTGATCCAGCCGGACAACATCCTTCTGGTGAACAGAGAACACCGCATTCGTCAGATCCGCACCGTCAAACACGGCGTTCGCCACGTTCGCATCGGACAGATCCGCTCCATATAAGAAGCTCCCGTAAAATCAGCCCCTTCCAAGTCAGAGCCGGCAAAGCAGAGCGCTGATAGACCGGGCAGATTAAGAAAGCGGGCATCCTTCCATCCGTTGGCCCCTTCTGCATACTGAAAGATCGCTCCCTTGAGATCGCAATCGCGGAATTCCGCCCCATGAATTTGACTTCGGGAGAAGTCAGCCCCTGTCAAGCCTGAACCGCTCCATCTCGTGTCGATCAGAACACTGTCCTGCAAGCTACCGTGCGACAAGTTGCAGTGGTTGAACTCAGAATATCGGAAGTCAATGCCTCTATAGTCCCCGGCGGATAAATCAACATTCCGGAATAACTCGTAAGCATGCTCTCCGTCTTCTCTATCATCCAGCCATGCGAGGATAAATTCCGAATCCTGTTCACGTGCATCCTGCTTGAACACCACTTCGCTAAGGTCCATATATTCCCCTACCCGAATCTCGAATACAGGTTCTGTGGCTATATCCCGATACTCTTCAAGTTCCACCGCTTGGGGCAGCGCAAATCTTGCCAATGCCACAATATAACGGTGAATGGCAATCGATTCAGCGAGCATCATCTGCTCAATTATAGGAACGGACGCTCTCCCTCCATAAATACGGCTCCCTTCAATGAGCTTGCTCCGGAACGTGTCCAAATGCTGGAACGCCCAGCCAGCATCATATTGCAGCACATAAGGGTTGCGGTCGAATACCCAGCCGGCATCCATAGCCTCAACCCGATATATGTACCTGCCTTCCATCAGCTCCGTACGCAGCATGGAGAATGTAATGTATCCAATAGGCCCCTTCTCGCCCCGAGCCTGCGCATCTCGAATCTGTCGGCAGATATGCTGGAAGGAGGCAACGAATTCGCTGGCAAGCCATTCTTTATGCAATTGATAGTCCCTCTCCAGCACGAGCTGCATATTTGCCCGTTCCTGCCATACAATCTGTTCCCGGAAATGGGCAATTGACTCGGCCTTGTCCACTTCATCCCCCCGATTAGTTCGTCTTCAATTCCTTCCCAATAATCGTCGCATTTCCGTCCAGCTTAATGCTGCTCTCCTTGCACGACATGCTGATTTCGTTTTTGGCTGATATGACGACTTTCTTCCCGGAATCCATGAGAATACTATCTTCTGACGTAATTTTGATGTTTTTCTTGCTGAAAATCTCAATTCCGTTTTTCTCATTCAACCTGATAAAAATCTCGCCGTCTTTTGCAGTAATCACAATCTCGTCCGGGCTCATCATCAATTCCTTGCCGGAAGCTGTTCGGAAATATTTGATGTTCGGGTTGCCGAGCTTATTCGTCCCGCCCTCTGCCGAGTCTTGGCGGACTGAGCTGCTTGCCACGCCCTCTTCCTCTTTGTCGCTTGGGAAATATATGCGCACGGTGTCGCCAAGCTCAGGCATGACGTACCAGCCGCTATGCCCTTCTGCCGTGTACACCGAAGTATACGGAAACCAATGGGCCTCGCCCTTGTTCTGCTTCTCATCGATATCCAAGTGCACCCTTACCTTATCTTTGGCGATGTCGATGACCTTGCCTTGCAACGAAGCGCCGACAATCTGACGATTGTAAAGCACCTTCTGACGCAGGCCTTTGTGCAAACATAGCACGTACATATGCTTCAGCATTCCGTTCTTTACTTCCGTCCGCGCCTCACATACGTACAAGCTCTTGCCTTTGAACCCAATCCAACTGCCAAGCTCCAGCACCCTGTCCGTCTCCACCTCATAGTAGATAAAGTCATTCTCATCCACATTCGGAGAATCGTTTTCGGCAAAATAGCGATATGTCGTCATTCGCTTTCTGACCGTATAATGGTAGTCTTCCAAACGGGTTTGGGAGCTGCTCTCGAAAATGCCAAAGTAGAACTTGGGGCGATCGAACACCGCAGCCGGCATTAAGCTCGTATGATAGCGGGACGCCATTCTTCTGAGAAACTGCCAATCGGTTTCCAGATATTGCACCGTGAACCGTCCCAATCTGGCATTGTCAGTAGCCTCATCCACCACATCCATGCCCGGATAATCCAATGCAATCTCATCCAGCAGCTTCGGGATCGTCATGGCCTTGTTCTGGAAGGATCGGCTCTTTCGTTTCACATCCAGCTTATAAGAATGAGATACGGCCTCCACCTCAAGATAATAGATGTCACGTACGACCTTGATCCCGATATGGAGAACGATACCGCTGAACAACGGTTTGCTGCCGCCTTCCTCATCGATTTGACTGATCTCGATGGTTGTGTCGGCGTCGGTCATCTCCACATAGCTGTCCTTCAGTTCCTCGGGCACAATGCCTGTAAAAGTAAGCCGCGTATGCTCGTTAATTTTTTTCGTCAGCTTCAGCTCCTGCAGATTGACGAGCCGATAGGGGGCCACCTGCAAATTGTGATAAGTCAGAGCGGATTGACTCATTGTTCCGTCCTCCCTTCCTCCGATTCGCCGATGACGAGGGAATCCATGAGGCCCCGGGCAATCGGCTTCCAATGCTTCATCTCCTCTTCCGTGCAATTGAACGTGCAGAGCAGCGCCTTATGCTCCAACTCGGCAAAGAACATCAAATTATACAAATTGACGTTCAGGGCAGGAGCCAGAAATTCGCAATACCCTACATGCTTCCCACTAATCTCACGAATGCCGTCTTCGTACCACTGGAGAATGGGCTGCGTTCGCCGCAGGATCTGAATCATGGCCATCGTAAACTCTTCCATTTCTTCTTCCGTCAAGGCATGATCTGTATGGTTGAATGCGATGTTAATGGAGGTGCTGTCATTCGTATATATTAAGTCAGGCCTTCGTTCTGACGGGTATTTCATGGCTGCGGCTTGGGGTGGCATCGGGTGAAACGTCTTAGGCAGCGGCACACGTATTTTTCCGTCCAATATCCATTCTTCCGTGAACGGTATCGTCTCCCCGTCTATCTTCAGTACAGTCTGGTGGACAAGGATGGGTTGATCCGGTTGTGTTAAATATTTAGTATCCTTATCCGCAGCCTGCTCTTCACGCCCTTGGTCTCCATATAACATGGAAATGATTTGTTCATCCATATGCTCCATATCGCTCATTTCCTCACCTCTCGTTCATTGCCCCCCTATTGCTGGCATCTTCTTGCATCAATCCACTATAACCCGCTGTCTTCCGCCGTGCCGGACATCCGGCGCCAGCGCTCTGCCGCCCCCCGCTTCGCCGAGAATCCGCCGCAGGCCCGCAAATATCCTTTCATTGGTCAGCTCCCTGTAGCCCGTTCCGAACCGGTGCCCGAGATAATGCTGGATGACATCCCGCTCCACGGCCCCGCCGTTCAGGCACAGCATGGCGAACCCCGCGTCATAAGCGTGATCCGTTCCGCTCTTCAACAGTTCATTCGCGAAGTAACGCGTGATGAACGGAGACAGCGTGCTGTGCCCCAAGCCCGCATACGGCACATGGATGACGTTGAACGTATTGTATTCCGTCGCCAAATCAACGAAGCTTTGGTAGTCCGAACGCAGCCGAGCGCCTTCCTTCAGCTTGAAGCGCCCCAGCTCCAGCTCGTCCGGCCGGACATGGACGTTGTCTTCATCGAGCATGATCTCCCCTGGAAGCGTGGTGAAGTCACTCAATACCTGTTCCGCACGAAACTGAATTTTGAGCACCGTCTCCTTCCCGTTCGACTGGTAGGGAAGCTCGAAGTCGCGCTCCAGCGTGTATAAGCGGCCATCATGCTTGACGATGCCCCTTGCAATCGTCAGGCTGCTTTTATTAACCTGAACCTCGGCCCCCGTTACAATCCCATCGGAGTGCCGCTGATAGGCGATGTCGACGAACTGTCTCGGGTAATCCCGCAGATTCTCGAGCATGCCGGTCTTCAGAATCCGCCCTTTATGGAAGTGTGGAACCTGATGTGTAAACAAGACGCTCCCCCCTTTCCCTCACACCCCGTTATTTCAAGCCATCGAAGAAATCCAGCTCCGACAAGTCATTTTCAAAGGCATTGAACTGCTTCCTGCCCATGTACAGCTGCTCGTTGAGCCGCGCAACCGGTACCGTATCGAAGCCCCAGCTGCCATCGCCTGCGAACACGAACCACTTCGCCTCCCCGTTGGCGATGGAGTCGGTATCATCCTGAGGAATACTATCGCCGAACTGCGCGGCAATCTCCTCATACAGCACGGGACGATAGCTCGCGAAATCATTCTGGTATACTGCCGTATGCCGCAACTGTCCGTCGCCCCCGCGAATATGGAACTCGATCTCGTGCGCGCCAAGCGGCCGCGAGATTGAGCCCTGCGCCTGATCCAGCCGTTCGTAGCCGGAGATGAGCATCTTCTCCCGGCCGGTATGGGTCCAGGCGCTGACCGAATATGGAACGACAGGCGCATGATTCGTCAGCTTGGCTTCAATGAGCCCCGACTTCCGGGCGCTCAAGTATCGCAAGGCGCCCCGCAGGCAGGCCAGCTTCAGATCCGGCACCTTCCCCGAATCCTCCGCCTTCTGCCGGAACTCGATCGCCCGCCCGGGCACGAATTCCTTCAGCGCTTCCCGGAATACGTCAATCCGGCACGATTGGCCCGTCAGCTTGATGATAGAATAATCCTGCAGTCGGCCGTCGCGGTAGAACTCATCCAGGAACTTGCGGACGATGGCGTAAATGTCCCCCCGGATAAGCTGGTTCATCTCCTGAATGTTGAACACGACGTCCGGCGGCTCGTGCACATCCCGGAATTGTCCGTTCTCCCGCAGCGACAGGCACCATCGATCTACGGCGGTAAGGTTCAAGTCGCTCTCCTGCCGGCAGCCTTGGCCCGAATGGAAACGGCTGCGCAGAATGCCCGTCTTGCGGAAAAACTCCTTCTTCATGCCGTCGGCCATCTCCCACAGGACATAGAAATTGTTCCGCACCCGTTGGTATTCATCGCGAGCCCGGTTCTCGTATTCCTTGAACCGGGTCGGCAGGAAGGCCTCCGCCTCGCGGTAGCGGGCGTCGAACTGCGCATAGACCGCTTCCGCGCCAAATTCGTCCACGTGGCGATAGATGTCCGTGGCTGGTATATCGATTAAGTCATCGATATCCGGCAGGATACCCCCGCTGCCGTAGAATCCGGCGAATGCGATCTTCATGAATTGCATGATGCGGTATGTAATGTTGTTGCCGCCGAAGTTCGTATCCCCGTTCTCGTAAGACGTATGGATATCGAGCTTGTAGGCGATATGCCCATCCTCGATGCGGAAGCGGCATGACGACAGGTCGGTCGTTCCCCCGCCGCAGTCGATAACGAGCGCTTGGTATTCCTCTCCGTCCATGAAGCGATGATGCTCCATCTGATCGGCGATCGTGTTGTACAGCACGGCCAAGCCTTCATCGAGCGCATCGCCCGTCTCAATGCTGTATTCAGGCAGGATATCGGCGAACATGTCGATGAACTGCGCCTTCAGCTTGACCGGCCCGGATAGATGCAAATGCCTGAAGCGGCACTTGAACTGATGCTCGGCCATACGCACCACGTGCCGCATATACGCCCGCAGCATGTCGCTTCTCGTCACGGGGGCCGCATTCCCTTGACTATCCGTCACTTCCTCCAGCCGCTTGTAGTTGTTCACCCAGCGCTTCATGCCGTGAAAGACGGACGCGCTGCCGCTGTACCCGCTCTTCTTCTTGTCCTGCAGCGCGTCGTAGCCGAAGTTGAATCGGATACGCTCCGGATCGGAGCAATCGGCGACTCCGATAACCGTCGGCAGCACCTCGATCCATTCCGCATCCTTGGACATCGTGTCGGGGAACGATACATAGTTGATGCGATCCAGCCGGATGCGTCCGTTCAGCAGATCGGTCGCGTTGGGCGAAGTCACATATCCGCTGTCCAAATACGCTCCAGCCGTCGTATTGGACGTTCCGAAATCAATCGCCAATACAGCATCCGTCTCTTCCAGCTCGCGGATGTCCAAGTCCGCGACCGGAACCTTGTAGTAGTACAGGTTGGCGGGCGGCAGCGGCTTGTCGCGATAATACGTGTGATACATATATTCCGACACCTGCTTCTGGAAGAAGAGCAAGCTGTATTGACGGTTCGCCGTTTTCTTCACTTCCGCGTCTTCGCCCATCGAGAGGCAATATACCCCTGGCTTTGCTCCGTCCTTCACCAGATTGAGGATAGCGCACAGCTCCAGATTTTCGTTGACGAGCAGAACGTTAGATTCCGTAATCGCCTGCCCGGCTTCGACCTGATATCCGTCGAATCGATCCAGCTTCAAGCCGGAGTATAGTGTAATCTTCGCCGGAATGCGGATACCGCCGCCATCGGGAAGAGGCGTGCCCAAATAAGTCCTTAGCGCCGCCTCGACCCGGGCAAATCCGCCCGGCTGTACGTGACTGATAAGCAGACTTTCATCCGCGCCCCGGTATTTCATTACGGTCGCAATCAGTCCTTCGCGATCCAGCGTATGAATAAGCCCTTCGACCAGTTTTTCTTGATGGCAAATGTTCCGGAGCTGGAACGTCGTCATTTCCGACAGTTCCTCCCGGTTATATTCCGCATGCTTCCGGCCGTCTTCCCTGCTTGCCGGCTGCGTATAAAGCCTGTATGAGTATCCGCCCATCATTGCCCCCCTCCCAGCCTCGCTTCAAGAGGCTGCTGTGCTGAACGGTTCACTTTTTGTCCGCACTTCGCTTTTTGACCACGCTTAATAGAGCGAAATGCCGCCCAATCGCATCGTGTCATCCACATCGATGATGCCGAAATGGTCTCGCCAATACACTTCCGTATGGAACCGCGCCGGCAGGAACAGCTCCTTAATCAATTCGAGCTTGGCCCGAGCCGTATCGGTCTCCTCCTGTCCGACATAGAACAGCAGCTCATCCTTGTCTTCGCAGTTCGCATAAATCGTCGAGCGCCTGAATATGTCCCGCAGCGTATCCTTGAGCAGGTACACCGCCTCGCCCGTTTCGTACAGACGCAGCACATTGCCGGCGATAGCCTCCCGCTCCTCGCGGTCGAACAGCTTGATGCCCTCGCTAACGCGAGCGCCGAATCGGCCCTCCTCCATGTCACGCAGCACGAACTTGATATAATATTCCCGTCTGTTCATGCCCTGGACACGGTCGATGCCCGTCAGGAAGTGCAGCACGATGTCGAACAGCGTGTTCCGCAGCTCCACATCCTCTTCGTTGTTAATATCGAACATGTCCTTGAACAGGTCATAGAACCGGTAATACGGGTTGACCTCGACCTGCTGCTCGACCGTCCGTGCGTTGAGGTCCTCCAAGCTTAGCTCCATATAGGGCGAATACACTTTGGCGGGAGCGAACCGGATATTGTTCACGTTCAGACCGGATTGCTCCGCCTTGATGACCAGATCCCATATATAATTCACGCCCATTCCCCTTCGCACTTGTATTCCGGAAAGTACATCTGCACTTCGGACACGAGAAAGCTCATCAGATCATGCAGTATGAATTGCTCGCCTTCTACCGCATTCAGCGCCCGGAAGCCGAGCCGCATCACTTTCTTGTCTCGTTCTGTACGGACATTGTCACTAATGAACGGGTTCATCTCGTACGTCTGCTCTGTTCCGCCCACCCGTTCCCTGATATCCACATGCTCCAGCTGGAGCATGCGGGCAGCATCGAAGGAGTGCACGATCCGCAGGATTTCACCCTTGGCCCGCACGATCTGCGCTTGCCTGCGCGCATACTTGCCAATAAAGCCGTCCGTTCTCCGATTGGAGACCAGCTCGTATTCAAGGCTGCCGATGCGTGAAGCGACCGGTTGCGAAATTTTCAGAACATTCCACACGCCCGCTCTCTCCTGCGGCGAGACAATCGTCAGCTCGTCCCGCGTGCGCTTGATGTAGCGAATGTTGTCTTCATTGCCTTCCACGAGATAGCCATGCTCGCTGCCCGTCTTGTGCAGCGACAGCACATGCTCGAAGTTGACGCGGTCGGATGCGGGAACCGGGAATCCGCTGTTTTTGATGGCGAGCTGTTCAATGTTCCAGAGCGGAACGACATCGACCCGCTTATGCGGCTCGAATTCCTCCAAATCGACCGTAATCTCGTAAATCTCGTCTTCTTCCCGCAGCGTATCCTCGCAGTCCGTGAGCAGAACGTCGAAAAACTTGTGCGCATACGGATGATTGACCGTTTTCCATGGAATGCTATTTTGCTGAAATACATGGTATAGCTTTTCAATCTCATTGATGTATAGCCGGCTTTGCGACAGCCGCACCTGAATGGCGCAGCTGCCTCCGGACGTCTTCATTTCCCCGCGGAACGTTCTCTTTCCAGCCAACAGATCTCGCAGCGCCGCGAAATCACATTGCAAAAACAGCGTAAACAGCAGCGCTTCCTCCTGCCGTTGGACATGTGCCACTAGGCTGCTCATATCGATGTGCTTCCGTGCCGCATCTTCCGGTAGCATCGGGTGCAGAAAGTCGTGAATCGGGTCCAGGTCGTCACGGCGGCACATCGAGACGAAGATGTCATGCTTGTCCTCGCCGTCCTCCACCTCGTCGAACACCTTGCGCTCCATATTCCGGTTCATCTCTTCCTGATATTCCACCAGATTCAAGAACAATCCGGTCATCAACTGCTTCAGCAGCTTACGCTGCTCGAGATCCTCCATCTTGCTTAACCGATCGTGTACGATGTCCTTCATGGCGATTGACGAGTTCCCTCCTTCTGCGGTTATTCCCCGCTGTCTTTGCCATCCGCCGCCTCCACTTCCACAGCAGAGGCCGCACCTCCGACGTCCGCAGAAGTCGCCCCGGCGGCGGAGCCGGAGGAGCCCGAGGATGACCCGCCAGCAGACGACTGCTTGGCACTCCCGGCTCCATCTCCCGCTCCTCCTCCGTTGCCAGAGGCTTGTCCTGCGCCAGCAGTGCCAGAGCTGGAACCGCCCGCTGCGGGCTGCGCTTGCCCGGCGCCCGATACCGGACCACCGGCGGCATTACCGGCTGCAGCGGATCCACCACCATCCAAGCCAGCAGACGGCTGGACGGCTGGCTGCGCCGGATTGAGCTTATCGACCGCCTTGTCAATCTTCCGTTCCATGCCCAGCACCCGTTCCAGCATGTCGATTTCTTGATAGATCTGCTGGGCGGCAGAGTAAGCGTCAATAGCTCCTACATAATCCTGCGCGGCAAACTGCTGATCGCCCTTCTTCTCGTACTTGTCGCCTTCCAGCAGCCGTTTCTCCTTCTTCAGCCCGGAGACCTTGTCCTCCGCTGCATCGAGCTTCGCGCGAATATCCTTCTCGCCGTCCGCATAACCTTCCTCGATGGCGGCCTTCCTCGCCTTCTGGTAAGAGCTGCGCGCGCCGACGTAATCCTGGCTTTCGAACTTCATGTCCCCCTCCTGCACCCAGCTCATAATCTGCATGTACGTGAGGGAGCGATCCATCTTGTCCTCCAGCTCCTTATGATTGAACTCCTTGTACGGCTTTGCTTCCTCCCGCGCTTTCCCATATTTATCCAGAGCCTTGGCGAAGTCGCCCTCCTTAAAGAAGCCATCCCCGTCCACCATAAGCTGCATCAAGCGCTGCCTTTTGCCGAACATATCGCGATGAATCCGATCCTTCAGCCGGATGGCCATATTGCGCGCTTCGCTATATTCCTTGACGGCCTTCGGATAATCGCCGTCCTTCATGTACATGTCCGCATTCTGCGAGAATTCGAGCATGTTCGCTGCGTTCTCCGCCTTGCGAGCGGCCTCCTTCACGAAGAAGAAGGTCGCGCCTCCTCCTGCAATGAGCAGCACGATCAGCGCCAGCAGCCACTTCTTCAGCAGTCGCCATTTCCGCTTCGGATCTTCCTTGAACACCTTGTTCGCATACACGGCGACGGCGGTATAATTGTGCACCGTTCTCCGTTGCTTGCTAAGCAGCACGTCCTCTAGCGTATCGGTGAAATCCTCCGGCTCCTTCGCTTCCGCGAGCGCATCGATCATTTCCGTGCCGTTGACGTCCTCCCACAGCCCCGGCGTGCAGAGCAGCAGGGCATCGCCCTCGGAGAGCGGAACCTTCTTGGAGACGAACGGCTCGAAGCCATCGGGCTGACCCATATAGTGGATCAGATTGTGACGCTCTTCATGAACTTCCATTGCTTCTTCCGAGATTTCCCCGGCATCCGCCATCATCTGCGCCAGACTCTGATCTTTGCTGCGCGCGAACAGACGCCCGCCGCGGAAATGATACAGCCGCGCATGACCCGCCACCGCCCAGACGATCTTCGCATAGTCGGTCACGACCAGTATCAAGCTCGCCTTGAGCCGTACTCTCCGGCTCTCCGCCTTCAACCATTCGTGCGCCTCCTGCATATATTGCTTCAGCCGCAGTGGAGACATCGTCGGCTTCTCAGTGAATCGCCTGAGGATGCTCTTGACGACCATCTCGGCGCTGTCCGCTTCCCGGTCCGCATCCAAGCCGTCAGCGATAACCCAGCAAGCCATATCATCAAGCTCAACGTAAGCAAAATAGTCCTTATTATGTAGAAAAGAACCGGCTTCTGAGACGAAGCTGGTCTTGAATTCGCTGTTCTCCTTTCTCATTCGTACCCCCGCTTCTCCTGTTATCCGCATGCACGCTCATTCATGGAAATCCCCCGAAGCCAGGAACAGCCGCTTCAGACGTTGTCCACAATGATAACGGTCGCGTTATCCTGATTCGCCAATCTCTTCTGTTCGATCGCTTCGATGATCTCCTCGGCGGCATCGTGGGGCGGGAGCGGCTTGGACAAAATATGCTCCATTTCCACTTCCGTCAGCGTATTATATACTCCGTCGCTGCACAGGATGACCCGGTCTCCCGGCTGCAACTCAAAGGGATCGCTCCCGATTTCGATACTTTTGAAGTTCTCGTAGCCCAAGTAATTGATGAGCCGCCTCTTCATCGGGTGCTCCAACGCTTCCTCCCGCGTCATCTCTCCCGTTAAATACCGTTCCTGCAGCACCGACTCCAAAGTGTGCTTCTCGTTCATCCGGATGAACTCCCCGTTCCGGAACACCATAATGATGCTGTCGCCCACGGCTCCCCAGTATAGACGATCGTCCGCAATGACGGCAGCCACAAGCGTCGTTCCTCCGGTTGCCCCCTTCAAATTCCGCAAAATTTCCGTATTGCTCACCTTGGCCGCCTTTGTGAAATAGTGCTGGACATCCCGGATGTCTTCCAGCTTCAAGAATTCGCGGATGAATACCGTCACGGCAAGCGTGCTCGCCATTCTGCCGTGAGCAAGGCCGCTGATGCCATCTGCCAACACGGCCGCCGTACCGTGCACAGTGGTGACGCTGGAGAAATAATCATCCTGCTCCTCCCGGGCACCGATGGTCTGGCCGTTCCCAATCGGTATGCCCGCTGGCTCGCTGCTTGCCGCTTCCGTCATCAGGCGGCGCCGTGCCCCGAACAGCAGCAGGAGCGCTGCAACGGAACCCAGCACGATCAAATACGGCACCCAATCCTGTACTTCCATCGTGGTCATCATCCCTAACCCATATCGTTATTCCATTCAAAATGGACGCCGCAGAGCGCAATAAAGATGAACTTGCTGCGGCCGAGCTGAATGACGTCATAGGCGGCCAGCTCTACTGGCGAATAGACGGCCTCGTTGTTGTGGTAGGCAAGACCCGACGCATCCCCTGGCAGGAGGTAGAAGTTGCGCTTCTTCGGGTCATAGACGATGACCGCATGGTTCCGCCGCGAAATGGCATTGTCCCCAAGGATGCGAATGTGCATATCTTCGGAGCGGCCAATAAAGTTTTTCTCCGCCATAATCCGATAATCCTGACCGAGCTGCGGTCCTTCGATGCAGACGAGCCATCCGGTTACCGGCTCGATGCCAGTCGTCTCGCCCAAATAAGGCATCGTCTTCTCTTCTTCTTCCGCCCGCGCCGGCTTCTTCACGTCGCCGCTCGGCGCTTGTTCCACCGAAATGCTGCAATAAGGGCATATGCTGCCATGTTTTCTTGTGCTGAACATGTGTCCGTTTGCGCATCTTGTCAGACTCATCCTGTTCATTCCTCCGTTACTTTGATCGATGCTTGAATGGGTGGTGCTATTTCGCTAATATCCGCGTGTTGGCAATGCAGATGATATCCCCGGATTCAATCCGGTAAGGCTCTTCCACCTCCAACCGGCTTGCCGTTCTGCTGCCGGCTTGGCGTATGCCGACGCCGTTGTGGGAATCCAGATCCTCGACGAACCAATTCCCCGAAGCATAGTTCATTACCGCGTGATGCTTGCTGATGAGCGACGCGTATTCCGAATCGGACAAATCTATGTCAACCTCGCTTTGCGCAGAGTTCTTGCCGATGAGCAAGGATGTTTCCCCATGGATGTACCATTCCTTTACGCTCTCCCCCTCTTCGTTCAGGAGGACAAGCTTGGCAATGGTTGCGCCTTCTTCCTGTCGGAGTGTGCGGCTTCGGACGCGCCGAACGGCATATATCACCACGGCTGCCGCCAGCAGGACACCGACCGTCACCTTCAAGACAAGGTCTATATTCCACACATACACATAGAACAGTGCGGCCGCCGCAATGACGGCAATCAACAAATCAATGACGATAATCCAACCGGACCTTTCCTGCTGGTACGGGTGACGCTTTGCTTGCTCAGTACCCGCTTCATTCCTCACGTTCCATTCCTCCGTTACTCCAATGAGCCCTCAGGGGCCCGTGCAAAATCAATACGTATCGGCCATAACAACGAAAAAAAGGCCCCGAACATGAGCAGAATGATGTCTCATGCATCACACATCACTCCACCTTACAAAGGTTGTTCCAAAGTGCCCTTTTGATCATGAAGCATACCCGTTTTTAAAATAAAGAGCACACTAGTAATCCCTCGCCGTTATTTCTTCTTCATTCCAAAATATCGTTGAAACAGATCCGACGTATCGATCGGATTGGCTGCTCCCTTGCCGCCATCCTTATTGCCTGACGGCCGCTTCGTCTTCGGATCGAAGCCGAAGAACCGCGCAAAGTCAGCCTCCACGTTCCGCGGATCGAAATTCGCCCGCGCTCCCCGTGCTGCCGCTTCTCCTCTGTCCGCCCGCCCTTCCGACTGAGCGCCTCGTTCCCGGCCGGGACCTTGTCCTTGCTTCTTTCCGTCCAACCGGTCATCGTAGGCTTTCCTCGAGGCCTCATCCTGCAACACGGCATACGCCTCATGAATCTGCTTGAACCGCTGCTCCGCTTCGGGACTGCCGCCGTTCACATCGGGATGGTGCTGCTTGGCGAGCCGCCGGTATGCCTTCTTCAGTTCCTCCGGCGCCGCATCCCGCCGTACGCCCAACAGGTCGTAATAGTTAACCATCCGCCTCATCCTCGCCATTCATTAGGATAAAATTTTAAGAGGCTAGAAGCCTCTTAAAATTTGTTGTCCGATACTAGTAACGAGTACACGCCGTATCCTTATTAAGCAGGATAACCGCCGTCAATCGTAGCGTGTTCGGTTTTGTCCTTCTTCTGTTTGATGTAGAGGCTGAACGTACCGACCCCTTCTGTGTCGCCGTAAGTCTCGGTGTAGTCCACTACAAACGCGTTCGGGAAGTACACCTTGCGCACTACCTGATCCGCCGCGATAACTTCCAGCGTCACTTTACGGTAGCAGTCCGACTTCTCAGCCGGAACGAGAGACCACAGCGCCAGCTTCTTCGTATCGTCGGCGTTGTCGCCATCGGTTGCCGTGATGATTTTTCCGGAAATGCGCATCGTCGCACCTACGTCTGTCGATCTCGCGTTGGAATCGTTCGGCGTGTCGGTGTCATAGACTACTTGTTGAATGTTGTCCATACCGAGTTCGATTGTTTCTGCACCTTCTACTCTGAGAATGAATCCCATGAATAAAACCTCCTTGAATTGGGTTGAAATAGGTTCCGAAAGCACAGACCGCTTTCGGGATTTATGTTTGAAGGTGAGCTTGGATAAGCCCACCTCTAACACACGTTTCCATATGCCGGTCATGCTTTGACTGGCGTCGTGCCTTTCGTAATCATGACTTCGAGGTTCTTCACGTTGCCGTTGAACACGAGGTCAATGTGGCACAGGTTGCTCTTGTCGTCGATTATATAGGACATGTCGTCCCCGTCTTGAATGATGGAGTTGACATACCCGCGTGTACCGAGCCATTTGCTCTTTTGGCTGCTCGGGTTGTTGCTGAAAAATTTCACGATGTTCTCATGCTTGAAATCACCCGTCTGGAAGCGGAGAATGCGTTCGATGTACGTACTTACAAGCGTCTTGTAGAGCGAATCGAAGCCATTCTCCGTCATGGCCATGCTTCTCGCTTTGTATACCGTAATCCGCTTAATATCCTTGTCCTGCAGCTGCGCATTCTCGGAAGAGAAGACGAAGCCGAAGTTTTTACGGTTGATCGCATCTTTGATGTTGTTCGTGAATCCGGTAATTTCCTTCGCCATCGTCGTGACGGCGCGCAATGCATGATCGCTGGCCTCGATATCGAAGCGCACGCCCGGGTATTCCCTGCTAATATTTTTGAACGACTCGCGCAAGTATTCAGGACATTGGTACGCGGCGACAATCCCGGCGGCAACGTAAGCTGCTCCCACGTATACGCCTTCGATCCACAGCTTCAGAATGTCTTCCTTCTCCTGTGACAATTTGACGCCGTGTTCGGTTTGCAGCATACGGCTGTCAATGATGACTCCGGATTTGTCCTTCGGAATAACCGTGAAGTTCGGGATACACGGAATGGCAAATTCGCTGTATTCCTTGCGGACCATGACGCTGCACTTGTCGATGTACTTATCGAGACCTGCGGTCGCCATGCTGCTGAAGGTCGTCTCTTCTCCAGATTCGAAGCTGAAGAAGACCTGCACCTTGTAATCTTTGACGACCTGCAAGAGCATCGTCAGCGATTCCATCGTATTACCGTCCTGCTTCACGACTTTCCCGTTGCCCCGGAACCGCTCGCGGGTGACCTTCACCTTGCCAGCAGACTCGAGCTCAACGGAAGGCACGATGCCGAACCAGATCGTATCGGAGAACTCATTTTTGGAGTTCACCGTGTTCAAATACGTTTCCAATCTCGGAATATTGCTGCTCTTAACCGTCATGTCGAGCTTCGCATTCGTGATCAGGAGCGATGGCTGCATCCCTTTGTTCTTGGTCGCGTATTGGTCGAAGAACATTCTGACACCCAATATTTTTTCCACCAAAGGTTTAACCGTTTTAACAAAATCGTCCTTGGCGTTCTTGTAGAATTCCAAGTAGGTGTTGTAGTTCTGCACTTCTGTCTCCGTATCGACCTCCGTCTGCACGACAGGCAGCGGACAGAACGTACGCACGACAAGATCCTTCACGTAGGAGGACGGCGTCTCGGTAATCGACTCGTAATCTTCCTCAAATACGTTAGCGAGTCCGGTGCCGCTGCTGTCATCGAGCAGCATCAGCTCGGTGTTCTCGTTCTTCGGCGCTTCGATAATCTTCAGTTCCCCAGCCTCACCGATCGTGAGCATGCCGATTTGAATCGCTTCGGACTGATTCTCTTCCCGCGATCCTCCGAGCAGAAGCCGTGTCTTAATATCTTCGATTGCGAGCGGAAGCATCGCCATCACGTTGTTATAGTTCTTGCTCGCATCCTCGAACATGGTGTTCAGCTTATCGCCGAGGTCGAGCTTCTTCGGATCGCCGTCATCCAGCTTGTCGTGCTGGCTGTACAAGTAATGAATCTCCTTCCGCACTTGGCGGATATCGTCCATTACCTTCTTCGGCGAAATCATGTCGAGCAGATTCTCGAACCTGAAATCCACATTCGTAATGCCTTGGCTGCGCTTCGTGTCGATGAGCGTGAACAGCATTTTCAGAAAATCGTTGCTTTGATCGATTTTGATTTCCGAAACGCAATCGTCCGCAATACCTTCCGGCTTTTTCAAGGTGTACATCACTTTCTGGTTCGCTGCGTTGTAGAATGAATAGACGCTCGGCGAGAATTTGTCCAGAAACTCGTCAAAGCTGCGTACAAGCAATTGCTCGTTGACTTCCTTGACTTTGTCGTCACTTAGACTGTCAATCCCTTTGACATCGCCTACGATGGTCAGAAGGTCCAGCATCTCCGGGTTGATTTCCTCGAAGAGCATGGCGCGGTTCGTTTGATTAATGATGTCCATAGTGTTCAGCACAAAAAGTGGCAAACCGTCTATCGCGCGCACCTGCACGCACCGGCTTGCAAATCTTCATGCTTCCTCCTCTCTATTTCGTTGTGATAGTCTCTTCGCACTAGCTGTGTGAGTATTTCTATCGCAAAAGTACTGCTTATTCAAAAACTAGGAGATTAGTTCGACACAATCTTATATAGACCCATCCTTTTTTGTCAATATTTTTAATAAAAGGTACTAAATAACTATTAATCTCCTTATTTCCCCCAACAAAGAACGATTTTTTACAAATCCTCTTCAGTTTTTAGGTCGTATTGCCGATGTTATATTTTGGGACGGCGAGCTGAATTCTCCTATTGTCCCGACCACCTTCCTCATTCTCCCAATTATTTCGGTATAATCTAACAAAATGTTTATATCGTTACAGAAAAAAATATTTTTTTATTTTTAGTAAAAAGGTGGTATCGCGATATTTATGAGGAGAATATGGGTATTTAATCCTATTTTTTCACTTCTTTTGGCCTGCGCCGTATGGCTCGCTGCATCGGTCATGGTGCCCATCCGGTATGCCGATGCGAAGGCCGGTGCGGAGCAAGGGATCGATGCTGTCTTTGTTATGGACGTCAGTTATTCGATGAATGAGACCGATAAAGAAGGTATTGCGGCGGAAGTCGTCAACATGTTCATGGATATGAGCGATTCGGAGCGTACCCGCATCGGGTTCGTTGCCTATAATGACAAAATCGTCGCCTCGGAACCGCTCACTTCGCTCGCGCTGCCTGGACAAAAGGAGAAATTAAAGCGCAAAGTCGGCAGTTTGCGCCGTTACGGATATACGGATCTCGGCCTCGGCTTGAAAAAGGGCGCGGATATCGCAACAGCCGGCACGGGAAAGAGCGGCAAGCCCTTTATCATCCTGCTGTCCGACGGAGGAACCGATTTTGGAAATACCTATACCGGTAGAACGGTAGCGGATTCGAACAAGGATGTGGAACGTGTCATCCGTCAAGCCAAAACGAAGGGCTATCCCATTTACACCATCGGTCTGAATCATGATGGTTCCGTCAATGAGAAGCAATTAGAGCAGATTGCGTCGGAGACGGGCGGCTCTACGTATATGACGAGCAGTGCGGAAGATCTGCCGGAAATATTCAACCGAATCTTCGCCGATCAGATTCAATCCGTCCTCGTTCCCATCGCTGCGGTTACCGCAACCGGAGGAATGCAGGAAGTGAAGGTGAGCCTTCCCAACTCCAGCATGTCGGAGGCGAACATCATCCTGCTCTCCCAGAACCCGCTGAAAGAATCACAAATCTACTACAGCTCGAAGAACGTCAGATTCTTCAAGTCTGGAAAATATACGCTAATGAAAATTGTAGAGCCGCAAAAAGGGGAGCTGCTGCTGAAGTTCAGAGGGACTGCCAGTGACGTAGTGAAGGTGAACCTGCTCGGCAGCTACAACATGAAGGCTGGCGCGGATCTGGAATCCAAAGAGGCAATTAAGGGACAGCCGGCCGCTTTTGCCTCCCGTCTATATTCGTTCCAAGGCAAAGCGTTGGAGGACAAAGACATATATCACAACCTGCAAGCGGAGCTCATCGTCAAGGATCGGAAGACGAACCAGGAAGAACGGGTTCCGATGGATAATAACGGGGCAGGCTTTACGGCAGAATATCGATTCCCGGTATCCGGAATATACGATTGGAAGGTCGTCATGAATGGGCCTCATTTCTTCAGAGAAACTGTGGGCAGTCATCTGGATATTACGAATAAGGCACCACTATCCACCGGTCTGACAGCAATCGAGATCTCGAAGGAGGACGGCGAGGCCAAGCTGGATTTCAGCCGCTACTTTACTGACCCGAACGGGGATGAATTAACGTACAAGATTGCTGCCAACCAACGTGAAGAGCAGATCGAGGCTCACGTAGATGGAACATGGCTTATCCTGTCCCCCCTTCGTTCCGGTTCGGCCGTTCTGACCATCACGGCGACGGATCCGGAAGGCGGCACCGTCACGGGCGATCTGACTATTGCGATCTCTTCCGTGTGGGATCGTTACTTGATTATAGGGGGCTGCGTGCTTGCTGCGCTGATAGCTGCAGGGGCATTATTTGTGCTGCTGCGGCCCAAGCCGGCGTTCACCGGCAGGCTGGAGGGATATTTCCTCAATACGGCGAGCGGCAATGAAGTCCCCGTCAAATATTGGCCGCTCACCTCCTTGGGCAAGGCGCGGCGTGTAAGCCTGCAGCAACTGTTCGCCCGTCTAGACGTGAACGAACCGCTGCCCGAAGCAGCCCATATCGTATTCGAGGCGGGTAAGAACGGCACGCTCCGGGTAAAGCATCGTACCAATTGCACGGTGGCGAAGGGCCGCACGCCGCTGAAGCCCAATCACACCGAGATCCTCGAATATAATGACAAGCTGTACATTACGTTCGAAGACGGAATTACGGAGATTGAGCTGCGCTTCAAGGCTGTGAATCCAGGCTCCGTGTCGTATGCGGATCCGGCTGCATTCCAAGCCCGCAACTAGACTGTAGAGCGCCGGGCTCGCGGCAGAGGCTCTTGTGCGCGGAGCCGCGCAAGAGCCTCTGCTGCGCAAGCACGGCTGACTGGCACGGGATTCCGTAAAAAGGCGCCAAATGCCGCACTGTTTCGCGGCTTGGCGCCTTTTTGCATATGAGCTCCAGTACGTATTCCGTCGTTAGGCCTTCTAGTGTGCAGCTTCCGGGACCAGGCCCTTCCAATGCACGGATTCCGGGGTTAAGCCTGCTTGCGTCCGGGCAGCTTCTGCCGGGTGTCGTCTGGCTGCTGGCGCTTGCCAGGCAGACGTTCAATAACAGTCCGCAGCAGTCGCTCTGTATGCAATGCGGCTTTCAATCTCTTCATGGAAGAGTGTCTCTTGTCCGGGTTGACGGCAAGCCCTCTTCGAATGACATGCGACATCAACGGGCTGACGCTCCGGTTCCAGCTTCTGACGGGATCGATGCTGTCGTCGAACAGCCGCCGTGTCACATCGTTCGGCGCCCGGCCGCATAGGCAGAAGTATAACGTCGCCGCAAAGCTGTACACGTCGGAAACGACGCCCTGACGCGACTTTTCTGAATAAAATTCAAGCGGAGAATATCCCGCGCTCGTAAAGATTCGGTGTCCGGTCCGCTCATAATATACCGCCGATCCGAAATCCAGCAGCATTGGCTGTCCGTCCTCCCCGATGATGACGTTCGCCGGCTTGATGTCGCGATGGATGATGCCTTGGGCATGAACGTATTCAAGCGCATCGATGAGTGGCAGCATCGTTCTGTGCAGGAAGTCCGCCATAGAAGTGAGTTGTCCTTCCTCGATGTAACGGTCGAGTGACACTCCCTTGCAATATTCCGTGACGATATAATGCGTGCCGTTCTCCTCGAAGTGATCGAGATAGTGGACGATGTTCGGGTGGCTCAATTGTTGGAGCACCTTGGTTTCCATCAGGAACGCTTCACGCAGCTCGTCATACTGCCTTTTGGCAGATGGTGTTCGGCACAGCACGGTCCGCTTGTCCAGATCGCGAAGCGCCAGCTGCTTCGGATACGACTCCTTAATAATGACGGCTTGCCCGCTCTCCACATGGCGTCCGGTGTATATCATCGCCAGTTCACTGCGGGAGACCGTTTTTTTGACTTTGTATGTATGATGAAGCACTACATTTCTGTTCAGACATATGTCCGCATGTTCCGGTTTCACAGGCTCCTCCCGATACTCATAGCCTTTTGGCTGCGGCAGATTTCCCTGCCTTCTGTCCACTAAGGCGCGTAATTATATCCTATTGTAGCATAGCGCCCATAATTTTCTATGTAATTTATCATCCATGCAAAATTCGTGACAATTGCATTTGCTCCAAGAACGCAAAGTTTTCAGCCTCTCACATTCCACAGCGATCATTCGCGAGCTGCAAATGTACATTTAATGTACAGGACCGTCCTCTACTGCCCGCTTTCCCTAGCTGACCGAACAATATGAAAGGACGCCTCACTCAGCGTGCCCTTTCTGTTCTTTCATTTATTCACGGGTAATAACAATTCCGGTATCTGCTACAACACAGTTGCGTCCAGCCTGCTTAGCCAAATACAATGCTTGATCCGCCTGAGCAATAAGCATACTCGGGGTGTCATCGGGCAGCGTATGTTCCGGGAGCCTCGTTGCGGTGCCCAGGCTGCATGTCACAATCGAGCCCACTTCGGAAGCGGTATGAGGGAACGCCAACGACTCCAGATACACACGGATCGCCTCCGCCACTTCCATCGCTTTTGCAGCATCCGTCTGCGGCAGAATGACGCCGAATTCCTCTCCTCCATATCGGGCCATCACGTACAGCGGATGGATGACCACCGTTCGGATCGCTTGTGCCACCTGACATAAACATTCATCTCCAGCAAGATGTCCATACGTATCGTTATACTTCTTAAAATAATCGATATCGAGCATAATGAGCGATAGCGGACTCTTCTCCCGCTTCATCCGCTCCCATTCCTGTTGCATCATCTGATCGAAATAACGGCGGTTATATACGCCGGTAAGTCCATCCGTGTAGGAAAAGTCGGTCAGGAGCCGATTCGCCATCTGCAGCTTCTTGTTCGCTTCCTTCATTTGCTCCTCAGCGACAATTCGCTCGGTCACATCGCGAAAATAGACGGATATCCCGTCACGGGACGGATACACCCGAATTTCAAGCCAGCGGCCGCGCAGCTTGTCGTAGTCGGTAAATTCCACCGGCTCCCCCTGATCCATGACTCGATGACACATCTCGGACAGCTTCGTCTTCGCTAGTTGCGGGCTTATTTCCCAGATAGACTGCCCCTTCACTTCATCAAACGTAAAGCCGTAGTATTTCTCCGCTTCTTTATTCGTGTAGGTATATCCCCACTGTCTGTCCACCGCGAAGAAGGCGTCCGTAATACTGTCCAGGATGAGGGCCACTCGTTCTTGAGATTGCTTGAGCGCGCTCTGCGACATAATCAACCGCACATACAGACGATTCATCTGATGAAAGAAGACAAACAGCACCACCGTCGAAGATATAAGCGAATTGACGCACGACAAATACCAACCCAAGCTGTAACGGGCCCCCGCGAACTGCGTAACCGCAAGATCGAGAAATAACATAAAGACCGAGAGCAAAAGCCACAGATGAAGCAGGCTTTGCCCCCTGGTCATCACATACAAATATACAAGCGCCGCCAGATTCATCAACGACAATACAGGACCTATCCCCATCGTAATCAGTTCGTTATATTTCCCTCCCCGTATAATGACGGGCAAGAGCTCATGATGCTTCGTAAGCAAATAAGTCAATCCTGCGAGGATGACGATGACACCGCCAAAAATGGCGCCTGACCCGGCCTTGCCTTTGCGCTCTGTCGAGGCAAAGCTCCATCTTCTCAAACTGAACGCATACATGAAAACGCCTAATGGAAACCCAGCATGCCAGCATATCCAGAACCAGATGGGCGACTGCGGCCCTGCATTAAGCAGTCCCTCCTGCGCAAACACTCCAGGAAAGGTCAGAATTTCCGGTATCGTAATTAGACCGGAATAAAGAAACGTCGCGGATAAAATCAAAATCGGTTTATATCGCGTCACCTGAAATTGAATATAGAGCAAATACGACGTCATGAAATAACCAAACATAACCCATGCGATAACGATGGACATAAACGGCTTAATATGAATCAATGGGGTCGACGCAAAAGGAATGGCAATCAGTGATATGACGAACATGACGGATCCGATAATGATGGCCATCATCTTCTGCCTGGGGGCAGCTGGGGTATTAATAAGACTTGTTAGCGGGTCGCGCATGCGCATCATCGATGTCTCTCAACCTTTCTTCCAGTCGTTCGCCTCACCTGTCGACGAAACAAAGCATACCTCATCATAGTAACATAATTCTGTAACCTGCTTCGCAGTCAAGAATGAAAGCAACCCTACACGATGTGTAGGGTGCAGCGGACAAGTTATGCTTCTAACTACTACCCGAAGTTCAGAAGGTTCAAACACGCCTTCATTTTTCAACGAGAATGGAACAGAAGCGCCGATGAGAAAACCTCTATCAAGGCCGTTCAAAGATGAACGACCGCGTACAGTGGCACGTTCAGACTGACGGTGAATCGCTTTACACGCCCCTTTGCTTCATTCTCCCCTTTCATCAGGAAGCGGCACGCCCAATGACGAATCTGGTTAACTGCCATCAGGAGGGGCACGTCCAATGCCCCCTCTGGATCACTGCTGTCATGATCGACCGCTTCATGGCAGGATATACGAATCGGCATGTGTCTTATCCTCGACATTCCCCCTCCTGACTGTATGGGAGAATGAAGCTAAGGATCATTGTACGGAAGACCGACAACCTATTCTCGTTTGAAAAGGACGGGGGACTACCTTTCTTAATGATCAAAAAACGCTTACGGCCTGGATAGCCATAAGCGTCGATATTAGCGTACTAGCGAGTTCTCTTATTGTTCCTTCTGCCTGCACTTGCGGGTGCTTTGCCTTTGCGATTCGGCGATGTAGCGCCGAATGCGCCGGATGATCGCTTCCGAGACGTCGGCTTGGCCCCCTGCCGCTCACTGCGGCGTTCTGGCCCCGCTTGTCCTTGCCATTGCCGCTC